>JBITAG010000273.1:0-6035 GCA_044439985.1 Phycisphaerales bacterium JB059
ACAAGCTCCCCCCCGACGCCGCCGCCCTCGGCGACCGCTTCGCCGCGGCGATGAGCGCCGACGCGGGCCTCCTCCTCATCGGCGCCCAGGGCGACGACGACCGCGGCCACAACGCGGGCGCCGCCTACGTCTTCGACCTGATCTCCGGCCTCCAACTCACCCGCCTGGAGGACACGGACGCCTCCCCCGGCGACGCCTTCGGCTTCAGCGTCTCGATCCACGCCTCACTCGCCGCCCTCGGCGCCCCGGGCGCCAACGACGAAGCGGGGTCGGTCTCCCTCTTCGACGCCCTCACCGGCGCCCGCCTCCACGCCCTCACCCCCGACGACGCCGAACCCTTCGACCGCTTCGGGCACGCCGTCGCCCTCTCGGGCGACCTGGTCGCCGTCGGCGCCCCGGGCGACGATGACCGCGCCCAGAACGCGGGCGCCCTCTACCTCTTCGACGCCGCCACCGGCGCCCAGCTCCGCAAGCTCGTCGCCACCGACGGACAGCCCGAGGACGCGCTGGGCATGTCGGTCGCCATCGAGGGGAACCTTGTCGCCGTCGGCGCCCCCTTCGACAACGACAACGGCGCCGAGTCCGGCTCCGTCTACCTCTTCGACGCCACCACCGGACAGCAACTCTTCAAACTCACCCCCGACGACGGCGCCTTCCAGGACCTCTTCGGCGCCTCCGTCGCCCTCGACAACGACCTCGTCGCCGTCGGCGCCCACTCCAAGGACCTCGCCGGCGCCGACTCCGGCGCCGCCTACCTCTTCGACGCCCTCTCCGGCCTCCAACTCGACCGCTACGCACCCGTCGACGCCGAGCCGGGCGACTGGTTCGGGTGGAGCGTGGACCTCGAAGACCGATTCCTCATCGCCGGCGCCCGCAACGACAACGTCTGGGGCCTCTCCTCCGGCTCCGCCACCGTCTTCGATATCCAAACCGGCGCCGAGCTTTACCGCCTCCTCCCCAACGACGGCGCCGAGGGCGACTTCTTCGGCGCCAGCGTCGCCATCGACGCGGGGATCCTGGCCTGCGGCGCCTACCTCGACGACGACCACGCCATCGCCTCCGGCTCGGCCTACCTCTTCGACACCAACTACTGCTCCCCCGCCGACCTCGCCTTCCCCCCCGCCCACCTCGACTTCAGCGACTTGCTCGTCTTCCTCGTCGCCTTCGAGAACCAGGAGCCCCTGGGCGACTTCGCGGAGCCGACCGGCGTCTTCGACTTCGCCGACGTCGTCGCATTCATCTCACTCTTTGCCGAGGGATGCCCCTGAACCGGGCTCGCTAGCGCGTCACGATCCGCACCCGCGTGACGGGCGCCTTCGCCTCGCGGCGCAGCAACGCCTCGCCCCCCGCACGCAGCCAACGGTCCAGCCGGTACCGCGCCGCGCTGCTCCCCGCGCACACCCCCACCACCCCGCGCGTGTGCGAGAGCAACTCGCAGTCCCGACGAAGCTCCTCCGGCACGCACGCCTCCCACGCCTGCGCCACCGCGCCCACCTCGCGGGCGCGCTTCTTCGCACGGTCCGCGATCGCCCCCGCGATCCCCCCCAGATCGATCTCCTCTCGCGATCGGACCCGGTACCCCCGGAGGCGGGCGAGCGCCTGCGCGTCCACCGCTTCCCCCGCCGCCGCCTGCGTCCGTGCCTCGGCCATGGCGCGAGTCTACCCCGATCCAGGTTCCCACGCCTTCCCGATCCCCCCTACCCTCTCGGCGACATGTCCACACGCATCCAGATCCGATCCCTCGTCAAGGTCTTCGGGAAGGGCCAGGCCGCCGCCCGCGCCGTCGACGGCATCGACCTCGACATCGAACCCGGGGAACTCTTCTTCCTCCTCGGGCCCTCCGGGTGCGGCAAGACCACCCTCCTGCGCATGATCGCCGGATTCATCGATCCCACCGCCGGCTCGATCCGCTTCAACGACAAGGACGTCACCCACGCCCCCCCCAACGCGCGCAACACCGGCATGGTCTTCCAGTCCTACGCCCTCTGGCCCCACATGACCGTCGAGGCCAACGTCGCCTTCGGCCTCAAGGTTCGCAAGATCGGCGAGCCCGAACGCTCCAAGCGCGTCATGGAAGCACTCAAGGCCGTGCAGATGGACGCCTACGCCAGCCGCAAGCCCACCCAGCTCTCCGGCGGGCAGCAGCAACGCGTCGCGCTGGCCCGCGCCATCGTCGTCCGACCCGACGTCCTCCTCCTCGATGAGCCCCTCTCCAACCTCGACGCCAAACTCCGCATCGAACTGCGCTCCGAGATCCGGCGCATCTGCAAAAGCAGCGGCATCACCACCGTCTATGTAACGCACGATCAAAAAGAAGCCCTGTCTATGGCCGACCGCGTCGCGATCATCCGCGCCGGGAAGGTCGAGCAGCTCGGGACCCCCGCCGAACTCTACCGCCGCCCACGCGACACCTTCGTCGCCGAGTTCCTGGGTGAAACCAACTTCGTCCCCGGCGTCGCCAAGCCCGCCGGGGCCTCCATCCTCGTCGAAACCAGCGCCGGCGCCCTCACCGCCGACAAAACCGAGCACGCCCCCACCACCGGCCAGGTCATCTGCTCCCTGCGCCCCGAGTCCGTCCGCCTCGTTCCCCCCGGAACGCCCGGCGCCCTCGACGCCAAGCGCCTCGAGACCACCTACCTCGGCGAGACCGCCCAGCACCTCGTCGAGCTCAAAGGGGGCGTGCGCCTGAAGGTCGCCGAACTCAACCCCGCCGAGATCCGAGCCGCCGCCGATGAACCGGTCGCGGTCGCGGTCTACCCCCAGGATGTGGTCGTCCTTGCAAAGCACGAGTAGCGCAAGACTTGCGCATCCCGGCGAAAGCCAAGCCCGAGAATCAAAGGTCCAGGTTTTTGTTATTCCCCCGCGCGCAGGGCCGGGAGGGTGAGCCGAAACCGTGCTCCCTGCAGGGGTTGTGACGCCACGCCGATCGCGCCCCCGTGTCGCTCGATGAGGCGCTTGCACAGCGCCAGGCCCAACCCCGCCCGACGCCCGGAACGGCTCTCCCCATCGCGCGTTCCGGTCACGAACGGCTCGAAGATCTCCGGCCCCGCACCAGCCGGAAGTCCCGGCCCGTTGTCCGTCACTTCAAGCACCACGCTCCCGGTGTTCCACGTGGAACATGGAGGCGCCATGCGACCCGTGATGCGCACGGCAGTCAACTGATCCCCGCCCGCGTCGATCGCGTTGAGGAGCAGGTTCATCAGCGTCTGCTGCAACGCCCGCGGATCAATGTCCGCCACGCACCCCCGCTCGATCTCAGCCTCGATGCGAACTTCCCCACGCCGATCCGCAAGGGAGTCGATCGCGTCATCCAGCACGTCCGCCACGGGTCGAGGGGCGCTGACCTCCACCGAGGCGCCCGCGGCACTGGCCAGGTCCAGGATCGCGTCCGAGACCCCCACCGCCTGCATCGCGCTCTGTGCCGCCTGCGTCAACGCCTTCTGCGTGAACGCTGCGTCGCCGGGTCGCTTGAGCGCACTGCTCGCATACCCCGCGACCGGCGTCATGAGATTGCGCACCTCATGGGCGATCATGGAGGCCAGCTCACCCAATGCCGCCAGGTCACGCAGACGATCCATCTCCACGCCCATCTGTTCGAGGGCGAGCTGGAGACTCTCGATCCGGGCAACCAGGCGTTCCTGGTCGAGCTGTGCGTTGGGGACGCTTTCCATGGAAAGTCCGGGCAGGGGGTCGGTGGGCGGCGCCGCCCCGGACGCGCAGCCCGGGACGGCGACGTGACCCCCATCGGTCCACCGGGGACCGCGCTTGGGGGAGTTTGCCGAATCCGCTGGATGTGCCGCTCAGAACCCCGAGAGCCAGGCCAGCTCCCCATCGCCCCCCCCGGACATCAGCCAGGCCTTCATCTCGATCGGACGGAGATCGGTCTCCGGGAGGGCGGCCAGCTCCACCCAGTCAAAGGCGAGCTTCGCCTCCTTCGACTCAACCTCCGGGAGCCCCGCCTCGTGCGGGTCGGCCTCGTCCGGGTCGGCGAGTTGTTCCACGTGGAACACCACGGTCAGCTCGTGGTGGGGCTTCCCGTTCTGTTCGAAGGCCTGCTCAAAGACGAGCAGTGGGGCCCCGATCCGGGAGGCGAGCCCCGCCTCCTCCATGATCTCCCGCTTGAGGGCCGCGGCGGCGCTCTCCCCGAACTCGATGTGCCCCCCGGGCAGGTAGTGGTACCCGTGTTTGACGTTGCGGCAGAGGAGGACGCGTCCCCCTTGCAGGATCAGGCCGCGGGCGATGAGTTCGGTGTGCTTGGACCCCAAGGCAGGCCTCCGTGTTCCACGTGGAACGTCCTTCGGCCCCTCCGCGCGTCACTTTGGGCGGGAAGGGGCGTGGTTGGGTAGGATCCTACCGCCGGCGGAGGCCGGCCGTGGAGAATCCCGATGGCGAAGGATGAACGCACTTCCGGCAAGCCAAGGCGTCTGGGACGAGGGCTGAGCGCCCTGGTGCAGACCAGTGTCCCGATCGATCCGGGGCCTCGGAGCCCCAGCGGGCGGACGCCCCGTCCGATGGAGCCCCTCGACGGCGCGAGCCCCCCCGCCACCCAGGCGGAGGTCAAACCGATGCCGAAGGGGGATCCGGAGGGGGCGCCCGCCTCCTCGGAGTTCCAGTGGCTCCCATTGGCCTCGATCACCGCGAGCCCCTTCCAGCCCCGGACCTCATTCGACACGGACGCGATCGAGGCGCTGGGTGAATCGATCAAGCGTTCGGGGATGATGCAGCCGCTCGTGGTGCGCCCGCTCCCACTCGGGGGTGGGGGGCCTCGGTTCGAGTTGGTGGCGGGGGAGCGTCGGCTGCGGGCGGCGCAGCACGTCGGTCTGGAGCGGGCGCCGGCGATCGTGCGGATGCTCACGGACCAGGAGGCGGCGGAGCTGGCGCTGGTGGAGAACCTGCAGCGTCGGGACCTGAACGCGATAGAACGTGCTTTCGCGTTTCAGAGGCTGCGTGATCAGTTCGGGCTCTCGCAGGAGCAGATCGGGGAGCGTGTCGGGCTGGATCGCTCGAGCGTGGCGAACATCATGCGGCTGTGCGAGCTGGAGCCGGAGATTCGCGAGTTGATCAGCGACGAGCGGATCGGGGCGGGGCACGGCAAGGCGCTGCTCGGGTTCCCCGCGGGGGAGGAGCGGATCGCGCTGGCCCGACGGGCGGTGGAGGAGGGGTGGAGCGTTCGGCGTCTGGAGCGGGAGCCGCTGGGGCCGGCGCCGACGGGGGGGGAGGCGACCCCGCCGCGGGCAAAGAAGGAGGCGCCGGTCTCGCCCGAACTGGCGGACCTGGAGCGTCGGCTCAGTCATCACCTGGGAACCAAGGTCCGGGTGAAGACGGATGCGTCAGGTGTTCGAGGAACGCTGAGCATGTCATTTTATGATTTAGATCAGTTCGACGGACTTCTGACGCGCATGGGGTTCTCCAGCGCGGATGTCTAACGGGCAAGTACATTCGCCCAATTTGCAACGGATTTGTGGAGCTGGGCGCCATACAAGGGCACAGAACGTATGATTTACCCCCCCTTGCCGGGTAGGTCGTCATTAGCGGTAACCGACGATTCGGGCCCGGATCACGCCGCGCAAGCGGCAAGTTTGGAGAGTGATTCAACATGCCAAAGAAGAAAGCGAGGGGTCGCAAGAAGACCTCGTCCCGCACGAAGACGAGTCGTGCGGGGGGCTCATCGTCTCTGGGCGCGATGAGCACGAACGAGTTGGAGCGTGAGCTTTCTCGTCGTCAGACCGCGGCGCGTCGGCTCGAGCGGAAGCGCGAGCGACTCGCGGAGCAGCTCGAGGAAGTCGAGCGTGAACTCTCGGAACTTGGGGGGCTCGGGGGGATCAGCATCGGGGGCGTTCGCAAGCGTCCCCGGAACGAGATGAACCTCGCGGATTCGCTCGCGAAGGTGCTCAAGTCGAAGACCATGTCGGTGACGGATGTGACCGAGGCGGTGCAGAAGGCCGGGTACCGGACGTCGGCGGCGAACTTCAGAACGATCGTGAACCAGACGCTGATCAAGGACAGCCGGTTCAAGAAGGTTGCGCGCGGGCAGT
>JBITAG010000274.1:0-3663 GCA_044439985.1 Phycisphaerales bacterium JB059
TTCATCTGCGCGGTCGTCCGCTGCCCCGAGATGCGGATGAGCCGGATGACCGCGCCGTACATCCCGGGCGCGGCGATGAGGGGCTTGGTCAGCTCCGGCGCATTGTCAAAGAAAATCGGCGGGGGCTGAAGGGCGATCCAGACGGGCACGGGGGGCGCGGGGGGGAGCATGCCGGATGCTACAGCGCCCGGATGAAGGTCCTTTCACCCGACGTCGCGCCCCTGGAAGAGCATCACGGCCAGCGCGAGGAACCCCGCGATCTGGGCGAGCCCGTAGACCAGCACGAGCATCACGTGAGACGCGGGGATCGGCTGCGCCTGACTGATGGCGTCTACGAGCCAGAAGGTCTGCATGTTGGGGACGAGCGCCCAGAGGCCGGCGGCGAGGGGACGCGTGCTCGTCGGGGCGAGAAAGAGGACGTCGCCCTCGAGCGGGGGGCGCTCCAGCTCCAGCGGCTCGGCGCCTCTGTGGCGCACGCGCAGCACCGGACCGTCCGACTCGACGACGACAATCGCGCCGGGCGTGCCCGGGGGGTAGAGCGTCGCCGTCGGATCGGTCTCGGGCGCGGGGCGGGGTAACGGTGGGGGTACGAGGGCGACGCCGTTGGGGGAGGGGCCGTAGTAGATCGGATCGCCGACGTTGACCTCGACGTCGCTGGGCGCCGCCTTGAGGCGCAGCTCGTACTCGCTCCCGATGGTGCGGAAGAGCATCTCCCGCTCGGTCTGGTCCGACCCGTCGATCATGCCAAGCACTTCCCACTTGGTCACGAAGTCGGCGCTGTTGAGTTCGGGCCGGTCGAGGAACTCCTCGGTGGTGACGCCGGCCCGCTCGGCGGCCAGCTCGGCGACCTGCTGGCCCACGAAGGTCCGGAGATTGATGCCCGTGCCCGACCGGGCTTCCTCGACCACGCCGATGGTCGGGTTGACGTAGGCGTGGCGCCCGATGAGGTGGTTGGAGAGGAGCCCGAGCACGAAGACGCCCGCACAGACCACGATGGTCATGACCTGCCCGAGCCGGGTGGAGGCGGCGGTGGCGATCGCCGCGATCACCAGCAACGCCATCGTCAGGGCGACGCAGGCGAGCGTGATCTGGGGCTTGAAGTCGGTCCCGAGGGGCTGGAACTGCCACTTCTTGCTGATCGCCAGCACGAGGGCGTAAGCGATCAGGGTCAGCGGGAGCATGACGAGCACGCTCGTCTGCGCGAACGACCACCCGTAGAGGTAGTTGGCGATCGCCCCGAGCAGGATCGCGATGACCACGCTCCCGACGCCGAAGATGATCACCGGCATGTCGAGCGTGTCCGCGGCGGTGCTCATCACCCCGTGCCGGATGCCCAGCAGCAGGAAGACGACCATGATGACGACGGCCAGCAGCATCGCCGCGGCGACGCCGACGTACTTGCCCAGGATCACCCTCGCCCGGCTGATCGGCTTGGAGACGACCGTCAGGACGGTCTTGTTCTCGATCTCGCGGCTGACCACGTTGGTCGAGGTGAAGGCGGCGACGAGGATCCCGCAGAAGAAAACGGTCGCCAGACCGATGTCAAAGAGGAGCTTGTTGTCCCCGGCGACCTCGCCCGGGACGTTCCGGAAGCCCATCGAAAAACCCGTCGCCCAGGTGTTGAGCAGCTGGAGCACGCCCGAGATCACCAGCAGGCCCAGGAAAACGGGCTGACGCAGGCTCTCGACAAAGGCGTTCCGGGCGATGGCAAGGGTGGTGGAGACCATCGGGCGTCGATCGTAGGCGAGCGGGGGTCGGGATCCTCTCGGGAGGTGGTCGAGTTTCTTTCGATCCGCGCGAACGGAAGGTTCGCGCCCTCCGTAGGGAAACTCCATCCGGGGGTCCGGGGCGACGGCGCGCGCCGGGCGGGAACCAATCCATGGTCAACCAACCTCGACAAGACAACACCCATCGTCCTGCCCAAGAAACTGTCAGGGATTTGAGAGGGCCTCGGCCCCGGCGGCGCCCACTGGAAAGCGGGGCGCGGCGTGGCGAGAATAGCCACCCCTCGCGACGGGTTGATCCGCCGCGGCGCCGGCCCGCGCGTCGACCTCGTCGTCGGGTCCGTCTCGCATCCCCGTCCGGGCCTTCCGCCCGTCTGTCGATCTGGGCTCTCGCCCACAGACCTCTGACCGAAAGGCGTCATGAAGGGTGACTACCTGACCTACCGGCGTGGCACGAGCGTGAGCCTGCTTGGACTCCTCCTCCAGGCGGGCATGGCCGTTGGCGTGCTGATCTATGGACGTGTCGCGGGCGACCACGCGGCGATCACCCTCTCCATCTTCATGGGGGTCGGGCTGATCGTCTGGATGGGGCTCTCCCTCTTCTATGACCAGCAGCGACGCGAACGGATCGAGGCCATGGAGGCCGAGGCCCTCGCCGTGGAGACGGGCGCCTCGAGCGCCTTCGAGTCGGGCGCCGAGGATCTCCGCGTCGCCGCCCGACGGGTCCTGACCATCCAGAAGTGGGTCCTCCCCCTCCTCGCGGTCGTGATCGCGGCGATGCTCATCACCTTTGGGTTCATCCGCCAGTCCTCCGCCCAGGCCCTGATGGACCACGACAACTACGGGGAGGCCCGCCTCCCGGGCTGGGGCATCGCCATCGGCCTGGGCGTCGCCTTTGTCGGGTTTGTGTTCGCGCGGTTCGTCTCCGGCATGGGCAAGCAGTCCTCCTGGACGGCCCTGCGTGCCGGCGCCGCGCAGAGCGTCGGCGGCGCGATCGGCGGGTTCGCGATCGCCGTGGCGAACTTCATCGAGCTGGCGATCGGCGTTGAAGAGGTCGCGATGTACCTCCCGACGGTGCTCGCGATCGCGATGGTGATCATCGGGGGCGAGATCGCCCTCAACGTGCTGCTCGACCTGTACCGCCCGCGGAAGGCGGGCGAGGAGCTTCGCCCCGGGTTCGATTCGCGCATCCTCGGATTCGTCGCGGCGCCGGACAAGATGGCCGAGTCCATCGGCGAGGCGCTCAGCTACCAGTTCGGCGTGGACGTCACCGGGTCCTGGTTCTACCGGCTGCTGCGTCGCTCCGTCATCCTGCTGCTTGTCATGGGTCTGCTCATCGGCTGGGCCATGACCAGCCTCGTCATCGTCGAGCCTCACCAGCGCGCTCTGATCCTCGCCAACGGGGAGATCAGCAAGCCGCTGATCAGCTTCGGGGAGCGCGGCGAGCAGGACGTCGGTCCCGGGCTTCACATCAAGTACCCCTGGCCCTTCGGCGAGGCGCTCGTCCCCGAGTTCGCCACCACCATCCCCGGGCAGGGCCGGGTCATCAGCCGCACCACCACCGGCGTGCGCACCCTCCACCTGGGCACCAACCCCCCCGAGGCGGGCGACTCCCCGATCCTCTGGACCGAGAAGCACACGAACGACGAGATCGTCAACATCGTGCAGCCGGCGCAGGGCAACGTCGAGAACGGGTCGGACGAGGACGACGGCGCAGACACCCCGCGTCGGGGCGACGTGGCGCTGGTCGCGGTGGAGGTCCCGGTACAGTTCGTCGTCCGCGACCTGGTGCTCTACGAGCAGCTCGCCGGCCCCGGTCAGCGGGAGAACGTCCTCCGGGCGATCGGGCAGCGGGTGGTCATGCGTCACCTCTCGGGGATGCGACTCGACGAGATCCTCACCGGGGCGCGGACCGAGCTGGCCGCGGACCTCCGGGTCG
>JBITAG010000275.1:0-8205 GCA_044439985.1 Phycisphaerales bacterium JB059
ATGAACCCCGCGGGGTTCATCTCGACGAGCATGGACGAGCGGGTCTGGACGACCTCGGCCAACGGATGGCGCGAGCGCCCGGCGGGGGAGTACCCGATCGACGTCGAGGTCAACATCCGCCAGAGCGACTACGACTTCATCAACTCGCGCGTCGCGGACGGCGCGGAGGTCTTCGCCGAGTTCGATCTGCCCCACACGATCAGCGACGGGCCGGTTCCGTGCTACAACGTCGTCGCCGAGATCACGGGCGTCGAGAAGCCCGACGAGGTGGTGATCGTCTCGGCCCACCTGGACTCCTGGGACGGCCCCGGTTCCCAAGGGGCAATCGACAACGGGACGGGCGTCAGCGTCGTCATGGAGGCCGCCCGCATTCTGGCCAAGGCCGGGGCCAGGCCGAAACGGACCATCCGCTTCATCCTCTGGACGGGGGAGGAGCAGGGCCTGCTTGGATCGCGCGGATATGTCGCGAGCCTCTCGCAGGAGGAACTCGACAAGATCTCCGCCGTCTTCGTGGACGACGGGGGCACGAACTACGAGGGGGGGCTCCCCGCGGCGGACTACATGGTCGACTACCTCGCCGCCGCGACGGCGCCGATCAACGGTCGTGTGTTCTCCGACACGGCTTACGAAGCCGCGCTGGCTGACGATGACCCTTCCAACGACTTCCACGCGGGGTTCATGGATGTGAATATCCGCCCTACGGGGCGGCGGATCGACACGCATTCCGGCTCAGATCACGCCCCGTTCAACGCGGTGGGCGTGCCCGGGTTCTTCTGGGATGAGACGGGACGGGCCAACTACCGGTACGCGTGGCACACCCAACGCGACCGGGTGGACCAGGCGATCGGCGAGTACCTGACCCAGTCCTCCACCAACATGGCCGTCGTCGCGTACAACCTCGCGATGGCGCCGGAGCTGCTCCCCCGGGTCGCGTCCGACGGATCGGGCCTGGCGACGGTGGAAACCGCGGCGCCCACCCCTGAATAACCTTCCGCCTCACACCCGACCGATACACTGACAGACATGGCGACGGATCGCATCATCTCCCCCACCGAGGCGCCCGGGGATCAGGGCGTCAACTGGGCCCTGCGCCCGGAGACCCTCGACGAGTACGTGGGGCAGCGCGAGCTGATCGAGCGGATCTCCATCGCCGTCGGCGCCGTCCAGGCCCGTGCGGCGGTCCAGACCGAGCCGCTGGAGCACGTCCTGCTCCACGGTCCACCCGGGCTGGGCAAGACGACCCTGGCCCATGTCATCGGGAAGGAGATGGGGACCAAGGTCTACACCACGTCCGGCCCCGCTCTGGCCCGGGGCACGGACCTCGTCGCCGCGCTGACCCGCCTTGAGGCCGGGGACATCCTGTTCATCGACGAGATCCACCGTCTCCCCGTCGCCGTGGAGGAGTTCATCTACCCGGCGATGGAGGATTTCAAGATCGATATCTGCCTCGACACGGGCCTCAACGCCCGCACGGTCGAGATCAAGTGCCAGCCCTTCACGCTCATCGGGGCCACGACCCGGGCCGGCCTGCTCTCCGCCCCCCTGCGTTCTCGCTTCGGGATCGCCCACCACCTGCGCTACTACGACCCGAGCGACCTGCTCGCCATCCTCCGGCGTTCGGCCTCGCTGATGGGCGTGCCCAGCGCGCCCGACGAGGCCCTCGCCCGCATCGCCGACCGCTCACGCGGCACCCCTCGCATCGCCAACCGGCTCCTCCGACGCGTTCGGGACTACGCCACGGTCCGCCATGACGGCGGGCTGACCCCCTCGATCGTGGACGACGCCCTGCAGCTCGAGGGGGTCGACGCCCTCGGCCTCGACGAGTTGGACCGCAGCTACCTGCGGACCATCGGCACGACCTATTCGGGCGGCCCGGTGGGTCTGGAGACCGTCGCCGCGACCATGAACGAGGACGCGGGGACGCTCGAGGATGTGGTCGAGCCCTTCCTGCTCCAGATCGGGTTCCTGGCGCGCACGCGCCGCGGGCGGGCCCTGACACGGGCCTCCGCCGATCACCTCGGCCTGGCGCACGTCATTCCCCCGAGCGACTCGGCGCCCGCGTCACTCTTCTAGACGACCGTCCACGTCGTGCGAGACGATCCCCGGCGACCCGTCCGGGGGAGGCGGCGGCTACTTCTTGGACGCCGGCGTCATCGCCTCACGCGTGTTCTCTTCGAGATAGAGGATGCACCCGCAGCTGACGCACCGGGTCAGGCTCCCGTGGCTCAGCAACGCGCTCATCGATTCAACGGGCAGGGTCATCATGCACGAGCCGCAGGTGAACTCATGGCGCTTGCGGTCCGCGATCTCGATCGGGGCCATCGCCTCGTCTTCGCGCTGCTCGACGAGTTCTTCGTAGGTCTGCAGGGCGGCGCCGGGGACGTCGGCGACCACCTCAGTCCGCTCTTGTTCGAGCTTCGTGAGACGGTCCTGGATCTCGCTCTCGCGTTCCTGCCGCTCGCTCTCGGCGACGTCCTTCATGCGGACCCGCTCGGCGTGCTGGGCGTCGATCTCGCTCAGCTGCGAGCGGAGCGCCTCGATCTTCTCGAGACGCTCGATCGCGTCATCCTCGTGCTTGGCCCGCTCCTCCTTGAGCGTGTTCACCTCGGTGAGTAGGGCCTTGTATTCCTTGTTGGTGCGAGCGTTGTTCATCCGCTCGCGCAGCTCATCGATGCGCTCATTGACACGAGCGGCCTCGCCCTCTTCATTGGAGGCCGAGGCCGTGAGCTGCCTGAGCTGACCTTCGAGCGCGCCCTTCTTGGCGTCCAGTTCGCCCAGCAGGCGTGTCTGTTCACCCAGAAACCGTTCCGCCGCCCGCAGGCGGGATTTGAGCCCCCGGATCTGCTTGTCCACCTGGTAGACCCGAACCAACTTGCCAGTAACTGTCATGCGCCCTCCAGCGTCCCCGGCGCTCTCGCCGGGCCAGCGTCCATCTGTGAGTGTAGCACGCGCGCCGCCCTTCGCCGACCGTTCTTATCCCGACATCAGCCCGTGCTCCGACAACCGCATCCACCAGTACGCCACCAGCCCGACGGCGAGAGGCGAGTCGATCACGTCCAGAACCCCGCCAAACCCGGGCAGCGACGTCCCCGCGTCCTTCACGCCCGCGTCCCGCTTGAGCAGGCTCGCCACCAGATCGCCCAGCTGCCCCACCACCGCGAAGACCCCCCCGGCGACGGCTCCCTCCACCAGCCCGGGTGTCCACTCCCCCTCCTCGAGCACCGAACGCAGGGCCAGCGCTCCCAACGCCCCCACCCCGGCGGCGACGCCCATCCCCCCCACCAGGCCCTCCCAGGTCTTGCCCGGACTCACCCAGGGCGCCAGCTTCCGCCTGCCGATCGCCCGGCCGGTGAAGTACGCCCCGATGTCGCACGACTTGGTGACCAGGAGCACCCAGATCAACACCCAGACCGCGTGCTCACGCCGGATCGCGACGAGGAAGCCGAGCAGCACGCCGATGTAGACGTAGCCGAGCAACGCCCCCCCCGCCGCGGCGATCATCCCCTCCGTCTGGCGTTTCCGGGCGTAGAAGGCCAGCGAGCCGAGCAGCACGACCGCCGTCACCCCGTGGGCGACGAGCACGCCGAAGATGAGGCCGTCGGGAGAGCGAGCGGCGCTGGGGGCCAGCGAGGTCAGGCAGACCCCGCCCACGGCCAGGACAGCGGTCAGGCCGGTCGAGGCGTTCACCCCCTTGTGCCGCAGGATCCGCGCCAGCTCGCGAGCCCCCATCACCGCGAGGACGATCGTCAGCGCAAAGACCACCACGCCGGGGGGCAGCGTCTCCCGACCGATGAGGTCGCGAAGTCCGTCGGGGGTGGGTGTGCGGTCGATCCACGCATCGAGCCACGCACCCAGCAGGAGCAGGGCGATGAGCAGCGGTCCGAGCGAGAGTCGATGCTTGAGCACAGGGCAAACAGTAGCGAAGCGCGCCGCCTCACGTCGCGTCGGCGTCCAACCCCCCGAACCGGCGTCGGCGGGACGCGAACGCACGGACCGCCTCCCGGAGTGCCGCCGCGTCGAAGTCGGGCCAGAGCAGGTCTGAGACGTACAGCTCGGCGTAGCTCAGCTGCCAGAGCAGGTAGTTGCTGATGCGCATCTCCCCCCCGGTCCGGATCATCAGGTCCGGGTCGGGAAGACCGGCGGTGTAGAGGCTCGCGTCGATCATCGACGCGTCAATCTCATCCGGCGAGATCTCCCCCCGGGCGATCCGCTGACCGATCGAGCGGACCGCGTCGACGATCTCGTTGCGCGACCCGTAGTTGATCGCGAGGCAGAGCGTCGGCCCCGTGCAGGAGGCGGTCGTCGCCTCCAGCCGTTCGATCGCCTCCCGGGCCTCGGTGGGCAGCTCATGCGTGCGACCGATGACGCGGACGTGCACGTTCTTCTCCGCGAGCTTCTCACGCTCTCCGTCGCAGTACGTCACACACAGGTCCATCAGGGCGTCGATCTCGTCCTTCGGACGCTTCCAGTTCTCGGCGCTGAACGAGTAGAGCGTGAGCGCTTCGATCCCTAGGCGGCCCGCCTCGGTCACCACGTCGCGCACCGAGATCGCCCCGTTCCGATGCCCGAATACACGGGGAAAGCCCCGTTGCTCGGCCCAACGCCCGTTCCCGTCCATGATGATCGCCACGTGCCGGGGGATGCGCTCGGGGTGCACGTCGGGGAGGACCGCGAGCGGGTCCGCCTCCGGCGTGCGCCGGCGCATCCGCTCGATCACCGCCAACGCCCGCGGATCACTCGAGAGCCCGCGGCCGCCTTCCGAGGCGCGATCGATCGTGGATGGTGTGCCCTCGGACGTCATGCCAGTCTTGCTCCCGCGTTCTTCTTGGGGGCTTTCTCGCCCGGCCTTTCAGACCGTGACGCCCCCGCCAGCTTCAATCGTCTGCTCCCGCTCCGGCCCAACCCCGATCGATCCGACCGGGACGCCGACGAACGCCTCGATCCGCTCCACGTACGCCCGCGCGTCGGGGGGCAGTTCGTCCAGCGAGCGACACCCGCTCAGGTCTTCGGCGAAGCCTCTCACCGTCTCGTAGACCGGCGTCACCCGGCCGAGCCGATCGCCGTCCGGGATGAACCGATCGGTCCGCCCCTCGGGAGTCTCGTAGGCGACGCACAGGTTCAGTTCATCGAACCCGCTGAGCACGTCGAGCAGCGTCAGGGCGATCTCGTCCACGCCGTTGATCATCGCGCTGTACCGGGCGGCGACCAGGTCCAGCCACCCGACCCGCCGGGGGCGCCCCGTCGTGGTGCCGTACTCCTTGCCCCGCTCCCGGATCCGGTCGCCCGTCGCGTCGTGAAGCTCGGTGGGCATCGGCCCGGCGCCGACGCGCGTCGAGTACGCCTTCATCACCCCGATCACCCGCCCGATCGCCCGCGATGGGACGCCCGAGCCGGCGCTGATCCCCAGCGCTGAGGAGTTGCTGCTCGTCACGAAGGGGTAGGTCCCATGGTCCACGTCCAGCAGCGTCGCGTTCGCCCCCTCGAAGAGCAGACGCTTGCCCTGCCCGATCATGTTGTTGAGCAGATAGACCGTGTCGTCGATCATCGGGGCCAGTCGCTCGCCCCAGGCCAGCGCACGCTCGCAGATCTCGTCGGGGTCGAGCACCGTCGGCTCCAGGTCCAACGCCTCCGCCATCCGCTGCACGCTCACGTTCTTGAGCCGGCAGGCGAGCGTGACCTTCTCGCGCAGAACCTCGGGGCGGACGAGGTCGCCCATGCGTACGCCGGAGGCCCGCTGGACCTTGTCGCCGTACGCCGGCCCGATGCCCCGCTTGGTCGTCCCGATCGCGCCGCCGCTGAGGAACGCCTCCCGGAGTTCGTCCTCGATCTTGTGGTAGGGCAGGACGACGTGGGCCCGGTCCGAGACGACCAGGCGCGAAGTGTCGACGCCCTGATCGCGGAGCGCGTCGATCTCGCGAAGCAGGGCCTCGGGGTCGACGACCACCCCGTTGCCGATCACCCCGATCGCCCGGTCGGAGAGCACGCCCGAGGGCATCAGGTGCAGCGCGTAGCGGGTCCCCCCCACCACCACCGAGTGCCCCGCGTTGGCGCCCCCGTTGAAGCGGACCGTCGCGTCGTGCTCGCCCGCGAGGCGGTCAACGAGCTTTCCCTTCCCCTCATCACCCCACTGCAGCCCGATGACGGCGGTGGATCTGGGGTTCGCGTTGGCCACAGGAATCTCCGGTCCGTGCCGAGGTCCGGGGTTCTCGGACCTCCCGAGAACGCCCCGCCGTGCTGAACCATACCCGGGCGCGTCGCGAGCGTCCGGTTGTCGTCAAGCGAGGGGCTGAACGGGCCGATCCGCACGGGTGAGCGTGGAGACCGCCCCGATGTCCAGTGACGAAACCGTCCGAATCATGTGCCCCAACCTGACCTGCCGCAAGGTGCTCGCCGTCCCGACGAGCGCCCGGGGCAAGACGGTCCGGTGCCGCAACTGCAGCACGAACATCCGCGTGCCCGAGCCGAAGTCTCAGGCGACGCCGGGCGACAAGGACAAGGACCCGAAGGCGGCCTGAGCCGATCCGTCTCAGAGCGGTGGCTGCGAGTCGTCGTCGTCCGAGAGATCAAAGTCAAAGTCGAAGACGCTGCTCTCGTCGTTGTCGGCGGAACTGGGCCGCTGGCCCCCGCCGGACTGGGCCACGCGGGGAAGCGTCTTGGCCTCTTCCTGCTCGGGCAAGCCGTCCTCGTAGCAGTGCTCCGGCTCGATCTCCTCGGGACTGCCGTCGATGCGGACCACAAAAACGAACGACCCGAAGCTGACCAGGTCGCCGGCGCTGAGGCGCTCGCTCTCAACCCGCTCCTGGTTGACGTACGTCCCGTTGCTGGAGCCCAGGTCTCGGATGAGCAGCCCGTCATCGTCCTGAACCAGCTCGCAGTGATGGCGGGAGATGCCCGCCGCGGGGATTCGGACGTCACAGTCTGTCTGCCGGCCGATCACCACGCGGTCTCGCCGGATGGGGAGTTCCTGCGTGCGTCCGTCCTCGGTGACTCGGATCAAAGCGACATCCACGCCGGGTCTATCCTCTCTGATCCGGCCGACGCCGCCCGGGCGCCGGGAAAGGGCTCAACCCGCTCGGCGGGTCCGGGACGGACCCTTCGAGCAACGCCTGATGGACGGATCACCCCCACAGACGCGATGACGAACGATATCGCCATGCCGCTCGCCGAGCAACGCCCAAGGGGGACCGCCCGCGCCCCCCTCCAGGCCGCCGCTCGGGATACCGGACCCGCCCAGGGCGCCCGATCGCTCTACATCCACGTCCCGTTCTGTGCCCACAAGTGTCACTACTGCGACTTCTACTCGATCGTGGACCGCCAGGACCGGCAGGCGGCCTTCACCCGGCGGCTTATCCGGGAGTTGACCGCGTTGGCCCCCTTCGCCGGGCCGATCGAGACCATCTTCGTCGGCGGGGGCACCCCCACCCTCCTCGCCCCGGAATGCTGGGTCGACCTCCTCGACGCCCTCCACGACCGCTTCGACCTCTCCCGCCTCCGCTCCGGGGCGGCGGAGTTCAGCGTTGAGTGCAACCCCGAGACCGCCACACCGGAACTCTTCGAGACCCTGCGTGCCGGGGGCGTGAACCGCATCTCCATCGGCGCCCAGTCGTTCAACCCCACCCACCTGAAGACCCTTGAACGCTGGCACAACCCGGACAACGTCGCCCGCTCGATCGACATGGCCCGCGCCGCGGGGATCGAGCGTCAGTCGCTCGACCTCATCTTCGGCGTCCCGGGGCAGTCCCTCGCCGACTGGGGGGAGGACCTGACGCGCGTCCTCGAACTGGGCACGGAGCACCTCTCCTGCTACGCGCTGACGTACGAGCCCAACACCGCGATGACTGCGCGCCTCGAGCGGCACGAGTTCGAACCCGCGGACGAGGACGTCGAGGCGGACATGTACGAGCTGACCCTTGAGCGCCTCGCCGCGTCCGGGCTCGAGCGGTACGAGGTCTCGAACTTTGCCCGTCCGGGGCGGGAGTGTGCGCACAATCTGGCGTACTGGAGGCAGCGTGACTGGCTCGCGGCGGGCCCGTCGGCGTCCGGCCACATCGCCGGGCGCCGGTGGAAGAACGCCGCCCGCCTCGACGACTATCTGCGGACCGACGACGAGGGCTTCGCCCCGATCATGGAGCATGAGCCGCCGGACGGGCGTCGGGCGGTGAGCGAGCGGATCATGACGGGCATTCGCCTGCGCGAGGGGCTGGA
>JBITAG010000276.1:0-20668 GCA_044439985.1 Phycisphaerales bacterium JB059
GCGGGGCGAGGGGGCGGTGGGGGCGGGGGGGGCTCTGGGGGTGGGGGGGGTCGGTGGGGGCCGCGCGGGGGGGGGGGGGGGGGGCGACACGCCTGCGCGGGGAGCACGTCCCGGCGTTCACCGCGCACGCGACGGACGCGCTCGGGTGCGGCGACGCGCTGCTCGCGACGGCGACGCTGGCGCTGGCGCGGGGCGGATCGCTGCTGAGCGCGGCGTACGCGGGGGCGATGGCGGCGGCGGTGGAGGCGAGGCGCCTGGGGAACGTGCCGGTCTCGGGCGCCGACCTGCGACGCGAGCTGCAGCGGGTGCACGCGGCGCACATGGCGTTCATGCCCCCGGAGCTGGTGCGCCCCGGAGCGCCGGCGTCGAGCGCCGCGGCGCGGGCGCTGCGCGAGGCCTCCTGACCGTGCTGGTGAGCGTGGTCATCCCCACCCGGAACCGGAACGCGGAGGTGGCGCGCACGTTGGCGGCGCTCGATCGGTTCACCCCGGAGCAGGTGGGGGAGGTGATCGTCGTAGACAACGCCTCGGACCCGGCGCCCGAGACGCCCCGCAGGCTGGCGCGGGGGCAGCGTGTGGAGCTGATCCGCCTCGAGGAGAACCTGGGGGCCGCGGCGCGGAACGTGGGGGCGGAGCGGGCGCGGGGGGCATGGGTGCTCATGCTCGATGACGATTCGCACCCGAGCGGGGGGGATCTGGCGGGGGCGCTGGCGCGCCAGGACGCGGATGTGGGGGCGGTGACGATGGACATTCACCTGCCGGCGAAGGGGGTTCGTGAGTCGGGGGGGCTGCCGGAGGTTCCGATCGGGTGCGGGGTGGCGTACCGGCGCGAGGCGTTTCTGGGGGTGGGGGGGTACGACGCCTCGTTCGGGTACTACGCCGAGGAGTACGACCTGAGCGCGAAGCTGCTGCTCGCGGGGTGGCGGGTGCGGTTCGAGTTGTCGCTCCGGGTTGAGCACCGGATGGTGGAGGCGGGGCGGGACATGGGGTTGATCCTGGGGCGTTTGGTGCGCAACAACGGGTGGGTGTTGCAGCGGTACGCGCCGGAGGGGGAGCGCCGGGCGCGTCTGGAGGAGATGGTCCGTCGGTACGAGGGGATCGCGCACCGGGAGGGGGTGGTGGAGGGGTTCGCGTCGGGTTTGGCGGAGCTGGAGCGGACGATCGAGGGTCAGGAAAGGGCGCCGATGCCGGAGGGGCTGTGGGACCGGTTCACGGGGTTGAGCGCGGCGCGCGAGGGGATCGGGGCGGCGCACGAGGCGCTCGGGTTCGGGTCGGCGCGGCTCGTGGCGCGGGGGAAGCACGACTGGGTGGTGGAGCGCGCGTTGCGCGAGCGCGGCGTGACGGTGGGTGAGGGGGGAGAAGTGGACGTGATCGGGACGCTCTCGCCGGGGCCGATGCTCGACGCGCAGGGGCGCGAGCCGCGGGCGATCGCGCCGTGGGAGGTTGGCGGCGCGCGTCGGGGGATCGTCGCGGCTTAGGGGGCGGGGATGGCGGCGAGGAGGGCGCGGGCCTTGACGAGGGTCTCGTCCCACTCGGCGTCGGGGTCTGAATCGCTGACGATGCCGGCGCCGACGGGGAAGTCGAGGGTGGCGTCGGTGAGGGCGTCGAGCGCGTCGGGGGCGGGGCGTCCGGTGAGGGTGGCGGTGCGGATGGAGACGCCGAGGGAGAGGCGCCCGGTGTCGGTGAGCACGCCGCAGGCGCCGCAGTAGGGTCCGCGTCGGTGGTCTTCGAGTTCGTCGATGAGCTGCATCGCGCGGACCTTGGGGGCGCCCGTGACCGAGCCGGGGGGGAAGGTGGCGTGGATGAGCTGTTCGAAGGCGACGTCGTCGCGCAGGCGACCGCTGACGCGTGAGGTGGCCTGGAGGACGCCGGAGGCGTGGCGTTCGATGACGCGGGGGTCTTCGACGCGGACGGATCCGAAGGCGCAGACGCGTCCGAGGTCGTTGCGCATCAGGTCGGTGATCATGTCCAGCTCGGCCCGATCCTTCGGGCTTTCGCGCAGCTCGCTCGGGTCGGACTCGGCGGGTCGGGTTCCCTTCATGGGGCGGGTGAGGACGCGCCGGGTGTGCAGGTCGGCCTCGAGGAAGAGTTCGGGGCTGGCGCCGATGTGGACGCGTCGGGTGTTGTGTTCGTCGAGTTCGAGGTAGAGCCCGTGCCAGGGGCGAGCGCGGGCGAGGAGTTGGTCGGCGAGGGCGCGGGCCGAGCCGGCGAAGCTCGCCGAGAGCCGATGGGTGAGGTTGACCTGGTAGACGTCGCCGTCGGCGATGCGGCGGAGGGCGTCGCGCACGGCGCCGGTGAACCGGGTCTTCGACACGTTCAGATCGGGTGAACGGAGCGTGAACGGGCGGGGAGCGAGGGAGGGGGTCGTCGTCGGGGTCCAGTCCTCGCCGCGGGCGAGGATGAGGTCAGGGTGGTCGCGGTCGTTGGCGGGTGGGGTGTCGCCCTGGGCGGTGGGTTCGAGCTGTCGGGCCAGGTCGTACGAGAGGATGAGGAGCCAGGCGCCGGGGGAGTCCGGGTCGAGGTGGGATCGCCAGAGGTGATCGACGGTGCGGAGGGGGCGGTCGGGGGGGAGGGCGTGCTTGGGGAGATGTCCTCGCCACCCGGTGGCGGGGCGCCAGGACAGGATCCGGGTGGGGCGCGCGAGGCGGGGGGGGTAATCGGCGGACCAGAGCGCGGCGAGGGGTTGGCGCGGGGGCCAGGAGGACAGGGCGAGGGAGCGCGCGTCGGCGCCGGCGGGGATCGGGGGTGTTCCGGTGGGTGTCATCGAGGCGCCGGATCGTAGGGGGCGTCTGACTCGGCTCGTGTGGGCGTCTAGAGTCCCGATGGAGAACCGGGCCGGCGCTCGGAGCTTCTTCCCCCATGAGACAAGCTGAGATCGGCGCCCAGGCGGACCGACGGAGAGGGACCTGCTCGCGATGGCCAAGAAGACCACCCGCAAGAAGACGACCAGGAAGACCGCGAAGAAGACCTCGAAGAAGTCCGCCAAGGGGGTGAAGAAGAAGACGACGACGAAGAAGGCCGCCAAGAAGACGGCCAAGAAGACCGCGAAGAAGACGTCGAAGAAGACGGGCGCGCGGACGCACGCGGGCGGGGCGCGCACGCGGAAGAAGATCTCGAAGAAGAAGACGCGTTCGGGCGCCAAGCGGGCGACGCCGGGCAAGATGGTGTACTACTTCGGGAAGACGCGCACCGAGGGCGGGGCGACGATGAAGGACCTGCTCGGGGGGAAGGGCGCCAACCTGGCGGACATGACCTCGATCGGTCTGCCGGTGCCCCCGGGGATGACGATCACGACGGAGACGTGCGGGAAGTACTCCGACGCGGGCGGGCGGATGCCCAAGGGCCTCATGAACGAGGTCGCGAAGAACATGGGCGTGCTCGAGCGCGAGCTGAAGAAGAAGTTCGGGGACAACCGGAACCCGCTGCTCGTCTCGGTCCGCTCGGGCGCGAAGATCTCGATGCCCGGGATGATGGACACGATCCTGAACCTGGGGCTGACGGACGCGAGCGTGGAGGCGCTGGCGGAGATGACGGGCGACCGTCGGTTCGCGTACGACGCGTACCGTCGCCTGATCAACATGTTCGGCGACGTGGTGATGGGGGTGGACCACCACAAGTTCGAGAGCGCGTTCGACGAGATCAAGAACAAGTACAAGGCTCAGACGGACAACGACGTGCCCGAGGAGGGCCTGGTCGAGCTGTGCGAGCGGTACAAGGAGGTCTACCGCTCGAGCGTGGGGGAGAGCTTCCCCCAGAACCCGCACAAGCAGCTGGAGCTGGCGATCGAGGCGGTCTTCAAGAGCTGGAACGCGGACAAGGCGATCAGCTACCGGCGGATCGAGGGGATCACCGGGCTCAAGGGGACCGCGGTGAACGTCCAGGCGATGGTCTTCGGGAACATGGGCGACGACTGCGGCACGGGTGTCGCCTTCACGCGCAACCCCTCCACGGGTGAGAACAAGTTCTACGGGGAGTTCCTCGTGAACGCGCAGGGCGAGGACGTGGTCGCGGGCATCCGCACCCCGCGCCCCGTGAGCGAGCTGAAGAAGTGGAACAAGAAGATCCACGAGCAGCTCATGAAGATCAAGACCAAGCTCGAGAAGCACTACAAGGATGTGCAGGACATCGAGTTCACAATCGAGCGCGGCAAGCTGTACATGCTCCAAACGCGCAACGGCAAGCGCACGGGGCAGGCGGCGGTGAAGATCGCCTGCGACATGGTCAAGGAGAAGCTGATCACGGAGAAGCAGGCGCTGCTGCGGATCCCGGCCAACGACCTCACGCAGCTGCTGCTCCCGAGCTTCGACCAGACGAGGAAGGGCCTTTCGGACGTCCTGACCAAGGGGCTCCCCGCCTCGCCCGGGGCGGCGGTGGGCAAGCCCGCCTTCACCGCCGACGAGGCGGTCGAACGCTCGCACAACGAGCCGGTCATCCTCGTCCGCAAGGAGACGAGCCCGGAGGACGTGGACGGCATGCACCACGAGGCGTGCATCCTGACCACGACGGGCGGGATGACGAGCCACGCGGCGGTGGTCGCCCGCGGTTGGGGCAAGTGCTGCGTCGCCGGCGCCGGGGAGATCCACATCGACGAGGCGCGCGGCGTCTTCACCGTCGGGGGCAAGGAGTTCGGTCGTGACGACGTGATCTCGATCGACGGCTCGACGGGCGAGGTGATCGCGGGCGCGATCCCGCGTGTGGAGCCGGAGCTTTCGGGTGACTTCGCCAAGATCATGCGCTGGGCGGACAAGCATCGGACGCTGGGCGTGCGCACGAACGCGGACACCCCGGCCGACGCCCAGCGGGCGCGGGACTTCGGCGCCGAGGGCATCGGCCTGACCCGGACCGAGCACATGTTCTTCGAGGGACCCCGGATCACGGCGATGCGGGAGATGATCCTGGCCGAGAACGTCGAGGACCGCGAGGCGGCGCTGGCGAAGCTGCTCCCGTACCAGCGTGAGGACTTCATCGGGATCTTCGAGGCCATGAAGGGCCTGCCGGTGACGATCCGCCTGCTGGACCCCCCGCTGCACGAGTTCCTCCCCCACGATCAGAAGACCCAGGGCGAGCTGGCGACCTCGATGGGGGTGGCGGAGGAGAAGATCCGGTCGCGCGTTGCGATGCTGCACGAGCTGAACCCGATGCTGGGGCACCGCGGGTGTCGTCTCGCGGTGACCTACCCCGAGATCCTGCGGATGCAGGTCCGGGCGATCACGGAGGCGGCGATCGACTGCCTCGGACGCGGGATCAAGGCGATGCCGGAGATCATGGTCCCCCTCGTCGGCACGCGCCAGGAGCTGGCGCTGCTGCGGGCGGAGGGCGAGAAGGTGATCGCGGAGGTGAAGAAGGAGAAGGCCTGGAAGAAGAAGCTCGACATCAAGATCGGCACGATGATCGAGATCCCCCGCGCGGCGCTCACGGCCAACGAGGTCGCGGAGGTCGCGGACTTCTTCAGCTTCGGCACCAACGACCTGACCCAGCTCACCTACGGGTACTCCCGCGACGACGTGAACACCTTCCTCCCCGACTACATCGCCCAGGACATCCTCCCCGTGGACCCCTTCCAGTCCCTCGACCAGTCGGGGGTGGGCCAGCTCGTGGAGATGGGCCTTGAGCGCGGGCGGGAGACGAACGGGAGCCTGAAGGTGGGGATCTGCGGCGAGCACGGGGGGGACCCCGCCAGCGTCGAGTTCTGCCACCGGGTCGGCCTGGATTACGTCAGCTGCTCCCCCTTCCGGGTGCCGATCGCCCGCCTCGCGGCGGCCCAGGCGGCGATCTCGAACTGAAGAGGCCGGGCGGGCTCGACATTCTGTGATCCCAAGCTCTTGAGCGGCATAGCATTGCGGCCATGCCCATCCCTCGCGTCGCCATCGTCGGTCGCCCCAACGTGGGCAAGAGTTCGCTCCTGAACCTCATCGCGAGGAACAAGGTGGCGATCGTTGACCCCACGCCCGGGGTGACGCGCGATCGCGTCTCGGCGATCGTGGACCTCGAGTCGCCCGATCAGCTCGGCCCGCTCAAGCCCATCGAGCTGACCGACACGGGCGGGTTCGGCGTCTACGTGGCGGAGGGCAAGCGCTACGACGAGGTGGGCGCGGACCTGGCCACGCTCACGCAGGACATCGAGCATCAGATCGCCGAGGCGGTCTCGCACTCGGACCTGATCCTGTTCGCGATCGACACCCAGGCGGGGATCACGGCGCAGGACGAGGCGATCGCGAAGATGCTGCGCGAGCAGAAGCTCGGCTCGCGCACGCGGGAGGGTCGCGAGCCGGTGCCGGTGCGTGTGATCGCGACGAAGGTGGACGGGCCGAAGTGGGAGACGCACGCGTACGAGCTGAGCGCTCTGGGCTTCGGCGAGCCGCTGATGTGTTCGGCGCAGAGCAAGTACATGCGTCGGGACATGCTCGACAAGCTCTACGCGATGATGCCCGAGCCGGACGACGAGCCCCGCCCGTACTCGGACCTGAGCATCGCGATCGTGGGGAAGCGCAACGCGGGGAAGAGCACCCTGGTGAACACGCTCGCGGGTGAGGAGCGGGTGATCGTCTCCGAGATCGCCGGCACGACGCGCGACGCCGTGGACGTCATGTTCGAGATGGACGGGCGGACGATCATGGCGATCGACACCGCGGGTCTTCGTCGGAAGAAGAGCTTCCAGGACCGGATCGAGTGGTACGCGTTCGATCGGGCGCAGCGCGCAATCGACCGGGCGGACGTGGTGCTGCTGCTGATCGACGCGACCGAGCGCATCAGCCAGGTGGACGAGCAGCTCGCCGCCCTGGTGGTCAAGAGCTTCAAGCCCGTCGTCATCGTGATCAACAAGTGGGACGAGGTCGAGGGGCGGGCCAACCCGAGCGGGAAGACGGTCACGACCGAGGACTTCGACGACTACGTGCGCAAGGAACTCAAGGGGCTGAGCTTCGCGCCCCTGGCCTTCATGAGCGCCAAAGAGGGGACGAACATCAGGGGCGTGATCGAGCTGGCCAGCGACCTGCACGAGCAGGCGACCGGGCGCGTCTCAACGGGGAAGATCAACCGCCTGATCCGTTCGATCGTCGAACGCCGCGGCCCGAGCAACAAGCTGGGGACGGAGGCGAAGGTCTACTACGCGACGCAGGTGACCACGGCGCCGCCCACGCTCGTGCTCGTGGTCAACCGCCCGGAGCTGTTCACCCCGAACTACATGCGATTTCTGATGAACCGTCTGCGCGAGGAGCTTCCCTTCGAGGAGGTGCCCATCCGGGTGCTGCTGCGCTCGCGCAAGCGGGTGGAGGCCCAGCAGCGCGGGCGGCGCGGGGGGCGCGACCTGCTCCACAAGACGGACCCGGAGACGGGGCAGTTCGTGGACGAGATGGGGGGCGTGGGCGCGGAGCTGGACGAGATGCTCGCCGCGATGCCCGACGAGGGCGAGGCGTACTTCGAGGACTGAGCGGGGTCCGGGTCGGAGGCGTCTTGTGGCCCTCGTGGGGGAGCGTTAGGCTGTCGGTTGATTCGCCCCGAGGAGCCCGACATGCCGCGCCGCCCGAGGTCGCCCGCGTTCACCCTGATCGAACTGCTGGTGGTGATCGCGATCATCGCGGTGCTCATCGGGATTCTGCTCCCGGCGCTCGGGCGGGCCCGCGACACGGCCCGCGTGGCCAAGTGCCTCTCCGACGAGCGTCAGATGGCGCTGGCGTTCACGACGTACGCCAACGACCAGAAGGACTGGTACCCGATCATGCCTTTCAGCGCGGGGATGCGTCAGGCCTGGAACGACGGGTACCTGGCGAACCAGCAGATCTACGGGGGCGTCGCCGGGCTCTTCAGTCTCTTCCAGATCGGGGACGCGCAGCCGACGCTTCCCCCGTCCGGGGGTGACTTCGGGTACTTCGGCGTGCCGGGGTTCATCAGGGCGTACGCGGACGGGCAGACGACGCCGATCATGGAGAGCTATCTCTCGTCGTACGAGTCGCTCGTGTGCGCCTCGGACCGGGAGGATCGGTACTACGGGCACCAGCTCCAGAACCGGGACTACGAGGACGCGCGTTCCAAGATCCCGACGGCGCCGGGGGGCGCGCAGGACGTGGTGAGCTACAACATCAGCTACCTGTACATCGTCGGGCTGCGCGCCGATGACCCGGTGATCATCAAGCCGGTGGCGATGTGGGGGGACGAGACGAACGGGCCGGACATCTCGACCGTCGCGTGGTGGGGCAATCCGAACGGGCGCTATCACGAGGAGATCGGGTACCGCGAGGACACCGGGTACGCCGAGGTGGACAACCACGGGGCGGGGGGCGCGAACTTCACATTCTCCGACGGGCACGCGGAGTGGGTGAGCCAGAACATCCCGTACTGGCTCTTCGCCGGGGAGATCGATACGGACGGGGACACCGTGCCGGATCGGTCGAACGGGCAGGGGCTGAACGTGATCGATCCGACGCGGTCGAACCGGGTCTTCACGACGGACTGAGGGCGGGCGCGGGGCGTCCCGGGCCGGGCGGAATCGGAACCCGTAGAATCCGAAGAACATCACGCCGGGCGGGTCTCGCCCGGAGATGGGGAGGCTGCGCATGTCATTCTGGAAGAAGCTCAAGGGCGAGCTGATCGATATCGTCGAGTGGACCGACGAGCACCCGTCGATCATGGTGCACCGGTTCGAGCGCCTGAACAACGAGATCAAGTACGGCGCGAAGCTGATCGTCCGCCCGGGGCAGGCCGCGGTCTTCGTCAACATGGGGAAGATCGCGGACGTGTTCATGCCCGGCATGTACACGCTGGACACGAAGAACCTGCCGATCCTCTCCACGATCATGGGGTGGAAGTACGGGTTCGAGAGCCCGTTCAAGGCCGAGTGCTACTTCGTCGCGACGCGCCAGTTCACGGACCTGAAGTGGGGGACGCAGAACCCGGTGATGGTGCGCGACAAGGAGTTCGGGCCGGTGCGTCTGCGCGCCTTCGGCACGTACGCGGTCAAGTGCACCGAGCCGGGGAAGCTGATCGAGGAGATCGTCGGGTCCCACGGGCGCTTCAGCGTCGAGGGGATCGAGGACCAGCTGCGCAACTTCATCGTCTCCGGGTTCACGGACGTGCTGGGCGAGAGCCGCATCCCGATCCTGGACCTGGCGGCGAACTACGACGAGCTGGGCGAGTTCCTCGCCGAGCGCCTCGGCCCGGAGATCGGGGCGTACGGGCTGGACCTGACGGCGATGCTCGTCGAGAACATCTCGCTGCCGCCCAACGTGGAGGAGGCGCTCGACAAGCGATCGAGCATGGGGATCATCGGGGACCTCAAGAGTTACATGCAGTACCAGACCGCCGAGGCGATCGGGGACGCGGCGGAGACCCCCGGGGGCGGGATGGGGGACGCGATGGGGCTGGGCGCCGGGTTCGCCATGGCCAACCAGTTGGCCCTGTCGTTGAAGGGGGGGGGGAACGCCACGCCCCCGCCGGTCCCGGGCGCCACCCAGTTCTGGGTGGCGCAGAACGGTCAGCAGACCGGCCCGTTCCCGATGGAGCAGATTGCGCAGATGGCCCAGAGCGGGGCGATCAAGCCGGAGACGCTGGTCTGGAAGCAGGGGATGGCCGCGTGGGCCAAGGCGATCGAGACGCCCGAGGTCGCCTCGCTCGTGGGGCGCACGCCCCCGCCCCTGCCCAACCAGGCGCCTCCCCCCGTCCCCCCGGCTGAGGGCTCCTGATGGGGGATTCCGGAGTCTTCGAGGCTTCGGAACTGCTCCCGGAGGAGCCGGCGCCGCGGGCGACCGAGCCGGTCACCACCGGGGAGCGTCGGTTTCCGTGCGCGAGTTGCGGCGCCCAGCTGCGCTTCGCGCCCGGGACCCTGTCGATGCGCTGCGCCCACTGCGGCTCGCTCAACGAGATCGCCTCCGAGGACGCGCCGATCGAGGAGATCGACTACCGGCGCGTGCTCGCCGAGCTGGAGGCGGACGAGCCGAAGATCGACGAGATCGAGAGCGCGTGCGAGACGTGCGGCGCCCGGATCGAGCTGCCCCCGAACGTGACGAGCGGGCCCTGCCCCTTCTGCACGCGCACCGTGGTGGCGACGGGACTGAGCCGGAAGCACATCAAGCCGCGATCGCTCCTGCCCTTTGCGCTCGACGAGCGTGCGGCGCGGGCGAGGTTTCGCGCCTGGATCCGAAAGCTCTGGTTCGCGCCGCGCGATCTGAAGAAAGCCGCCACGATCGACGGCGCCCTCACCGGCGTCTACCTGCCCTACTGGACCTACGACTCGGTCGCCCTGACGACGTACACGGGGCAGCGCGGCGAGCACTACTACGTCACCGAGACGTACACGACAATGGTCAACGGCAAGCCGCAGGTCCGCACCCGCCAGGTGCAGAGAACCCGCTGGTACCCCGCCTCGGGTCGGGTGCGCGACGCGTTCGACGACCTGCTGACGCCGGGGAGCACGACGATCGAGCAGAGCCGGCTGGACAAGCTCACGCCGTGGGACCTGGACGCCCTCGTGCCGTACGCGGACGAGTTTCTCGCGGGGTTCCGGTCGGAGAGCTACACGGTCGATCTGCCCTCGGGGTTCGAGCGGGCCAAGGCGATGATGCTGCCGCAGATCCGGGCCTCGATCCGGCGCGACATCGGGGGGGACGTGCAGCGGATCTCAACGATGGACAGCGAGTACCGCGACATCACGTTCAAGCACCTGCTTCTCCCGATGTGGATCTGCGCGTACCGGTACAAGGGCCGGGTCTTCCAGATCTTGGTGAACGCACGCACGGGCGAGGTGGTCGGGGATCGCCCGTACTCCTGGGCGAAGATCTCGCTCAGCGTGGTGATGGCGCTGCTCTGCATCGGCGCGGTCGTGCTCTTCTTCGTTTTCGCGTCCGGGCGGTAGGCCCGCCCGGGACCGGGGGGCGCGCGGATCCGAGGCACTTGTCCGGGCGTCTAGCGCTCTTTGATCCGGTCGCCGGAACACGTACGCTACGGCTCAACGCACGCGGGCGCCCGAGGGCGTGGCGGGCGCGAGGAGATTGATGATGCGACACGTACCAGTTGGTGTGCTCGGCGCGGGGGTGACGCTGGCGCTGCTGCTCGGGCTCGGGGGTCAGCCGGAGATGAAGACGCCGGAGGGCGTGGTGACGCCGGCGGAGCGCGTCCCGACCATCGAGGACTTCGCGCCCATGGCCGGGCACTGGCGGACGGAGGCGCAGGGACGGGTGTACGAGGAGATCTGGCTCCCGCCGGCGAACGGGCAGATGACCGGGGCGTTGCGCAGCTTCGACGCGGAGGGGGCGCCCCTGCTCTTCGAGCTGATCACGATCCGGGAGATCGAGGGGGGCGTGGAGTACCGCCTGCGCCACTTCGACGGGGAGATGACCCCCTGGGAGAGCGAGGCGGATTCCCCCATGATCCTCCGCGCGCGTCGGCACATGGAGGGGCGGACCCTCTTCGATGAGGTGGAGGGGGCTGACTCGCTGGAGGGCGCCATCATCGACCTGGGCACGCCCGGGCGGATGGCCTTCATCATGTCCTTCACGAAGGAGAAGGGCGGACGCGGCTTCCGCCTGACCTTCGAGAAGGTCGAGCCGACCCCCGCGGGCGACGGGTGAGGGGAACGCGGGGCGTTATCCGTCACCCATCCGGGCCAGCTCGTCGCGGACGAGCTGCTCGATGCGCTTGACCATCTCCTCGGGCGTCTCGCCGCGGGTGGGGGCTTCGGTGGCGACGATGCCGCCCTCGGCGTCGATGACGAAGACCGTGGGGTAGATCCGCACGCGGAAGGCCCGGGCCATCTCGTCGGCCTCAACGAGCAGGCGCTGGCGGTACCCCTTCTCCCGGATGGCCTGGCGGGCCTTGCCCGGATCGGAGCGGACGGCCGGCGCAAGGATGTCCACCGGCTCCTCCGCGAACGTCTCGGCCAGGCCGGAGATCAGGGGCGAGTAGTTCCGGCAGGGCACGCACCAGGTCCCCCAGAAGTAGATCACGCTGACCCGCCCCTCCTGCGTCTGGTTGGAAACCTCGGCGCCGCTCGCGTCCTTGACGCTGAACGAGGGCGCCTTGGTCCGCTTTGGCGTGGGCTTGGCGACCTCGGCGTTCTCGGTGCGGGTGACGTTGGTGGGGCGGGCGACCCGGTTGACGACCGGGCTGGTCCGGGGCTCGATCTCGCGGTACCCGTCCGGGACCGCGACCTTGAGCTGGTCGTCGGAGATCTCCGGTTCGAGCGTCAGGTCCTCCATGGTGAGGATGAGGCTGATGGCGATGATGTCCGCGTCGGTGGTGCGCTCGATGCGACGGGGGAGGTGGTCCTCGGCGCCCAGGAACCAGGTGGCCTTGTTGGGGAGGGCCTTGCCGCGCGAGGGGGTGGGGGTGTCTCCCTGCGGGTAGACAAGGCGGACGACGTCGCACTCGACGCCCCCGATGGTCGCCCGGTCGAGCACCTCGTACTCGGTCGCGTTGAGTTCACGCGCCAGCGGCTCGGGGGAGAGCAGCTCGTCGAGGTTCATGTGCTGGCGCATGGAGAGCCCGACGCCGCGCGCCCGCGCGATGGTGTTCGTGTTCACGCTCTTGGAGCGGTGCTCGACCCAGGTGATCGAGTCGCCGCGGGTGGCGACGTCGAAGGTGTACTCCTCGCCGTCGCCCTTGTCCTTCCCCGCGCCCTGGATTCGGGTGGCCCAGACCAGCTCCCCCTCGTCGTTCTCGACGCGCTTGGCGCGGAAGACGCCCTCGCCCGAGGGCATGAACTGGAGGAAGCTCTTGCTCCCCCCCCCTTCGAGGGTCATCCGCACGCTCAGCGCGTCCACGTTCCTGATCGCCTCGGCGGCCTGGCGCATGAGGGCCTGCCCGTCGGTCCCCTGGGCCGAGGCGAGCGGCGCCGCCAGGCAGAGGGCGAAGAGGGCGGGGACCAGGCGGGCGAAGCGAGCAACTCGTCGGGTCGGCACGGGTGGTTCTCCGGGAAGGGGCTGAGCGGGCACGGGGCGTACGCCGACGCCCCGGGCATTGTTCCGCTCCGTCAGGCCGAACGCCCGAGGAGCCGCTCCAATGCCTCGCCCGGGTGTTCGGCACGCATCAGGTGCTCGCCGACGAGGACGATCCGGACGCCGGCGCGGCGCAGGCGGGTCAGGTCCTCGGGGGTCCGGATGCCGGATTCGGAGACGAGCACGGAGGTGTCCTCGACCATGTCCACGAGGCGAACGGTGTGGCTCAGGTCGGTGGTCATGGTGTGCAGATCGCGGTTGTTGATGCCCAGGAGCCCGTAGCCGGGGTGGGGGAAGCCGACGTGGGGGCGGACACGCAGGAGGTTCTCCATGGAGTGGACCTCGAGCAGGGCGGTCATCTGGAGCTGCTGGGAGAGAATCAGCAGGTCCACGATCTGGCTCTCGGTGAGGCACTCGGCGATGAGCAGGACCGCGTCGGCGCCCGCGGCGCGGGCCTCCCAGAGCTGCCAGGGGTCGATGATGAAGTCCTTGCGCAGGACCGGCAGGGGCACCACGTCCTTGATCCGCTGGATGAACTCGAGCCGCCCGCCGAAGAATCTTTCGTCCGTGAGGCAAGAGATGGCCGATGCCCCGCCGTTGAGGTAGGCCCGCGCAATGACTTCAGGCGAGAAATCATCGGACTCGTACTCGGGGCGGATCCAGCCGGCGGAGGGGCTGCGCCGCTTGATCTCGGCGATCACCGCCGTGAGCCCGGCTTCGCTCATCCGTCGCAGGGCGCCGAAGAAGTTGCGCGGCGGGTCGGCCTGGGCCACCCGGGCCTCCAGCTCTTTCATCGAGACCTCCGCCTTGGCCCGCTCCACCTCCTCGCGCTTGTGTTCCACGATCGCCGCGAGCGTCTCGGGCATGCTCGGGCGGGGGGGCTGGCTCTCGGGGTCCTGGGGCATAGGGCTCATTGTTGCGCTCGTCCTGATGACATTCGCCCCGGAGGTCCTCGCCCAGGGCGACGCGACCGAGCGGACCGTCGGCGAGGTCATGGACGACATCGACAAGTGGAAGATCCCGCTGCTGGCGATCGGGACGCTGCTGGTCCTGGCGATCCTCGTCGCGGGGGGGCTGCTCCGTCCCGGGGGGTTCGAGAAGGCGGGGCTGCGGGATATCGGGCCATTGGCCTGGCCCGTCTGGCTCTTCGCGGCCCTGATCGTCCTCCTCGCCCAGTCCTCGGCCCAGAGCATCCTCGTGAGCACCGGGCTGCTCGACAAGTTCGGGGGAGAGCAGGGCCTCAGCGCCGAGCAGACCTCCATCGTGATCCGCCTCGCGGGGTTCACCTTCGGCGCCATCGCGGGCTTCGGGATGCTCTACATCCTCCACAAGTCCGCCCCGGAGGGGGGGCTGCGGGTCTCCCCGGTCGATCTGCCGCTCGGGCTGGGGTGCTTCGTGCTCGCGTACCCGCTCGTGCAGCTCGCCGCCATCGGCGCCGTCGCGATCTACCAGTCCTTCCAGGACGGGCAGACCCCCGACCCGATCGCCCACGACGTCCTCCAGCGCATCCACGAGCAGTTCGCGACCAACACGCAGGACGTGTGGACGTGGCTGACGATCGCGGCGGCGGTGATCGGGGCCCCGATCGTGGAGGAGCTGGTCTACCGCGTTTTCATCCAGTCGGCGCTGCTCAAGATGCTCAAGAGCCCCTGGGTCTCGATCATCGCGACGAGCCTGATCTTCACCATGATGCACCGCGCCGTCTCGAAGGATGGCGTCCCCGTCCCGTGGCACGCGCTGATCCCCCTGCTGGCGCTGGGGATCACGATGGGCGTGGCGTACGAGCGCTCCCGGCGCGTCGGCGTGCCCATCGCGATGCACATGTGCTTCAACGCGCTGAGGGTGACGCTGACGATCCTCGGCTCGGGAGAGCCCCGCACGACCGTGTCGGCGCCGGAGCGCGTGGGCGCCCGCCAGAGCGAGCGGATCCCCGAGCCCCGCCCCGACGCCGAGGAGCCGGACCCGAAGTACATGGAACGGGTTCCCTGATCCGATCGGGGAGGGGGCCGGGCCCTAGCATTCGCCCCATGACGCCCCCAAAGCCACGAATTCTGACCGGCGACACGCCCACCGGACGCCTCCACCTCGGGCACTGGGTCGGCTCGGTCGAGAACCGCGTCGCCCTCCAGGACGACTACGACTGCTTCTTCCTGATCGCGAACATGCACGCGTTCACCACCCGCGCCGACAAGCCGGGGGAGATCCGGGAATCCACGCTCGAGATCGTCAAGGACTGGCTCGCCTGCGGGATCGACCCGGAGCGATCGGCCATCGTCCTCCAGTCGGAGATCCCCGCGATCGTCGAGCTTTCGTGGTACTTCGCGATGCTCATCCCCTTCAACCGGGTGATGCGCAACCCGACGCTGAAGACCGAGATCGACGCGAAGGGATTGGGCGATCACTACAGCTTCGGCTTCCCCCTCTACGCCGTCGGGCAGTGCGCCGACATCCTCGCCTTCCGCCCCGAGCTGGTCCCGGTGGGTGAGGACCAGGTCGCGCACATCGAGATGACGCGCGAGGTCGCCCGCAGGTTCAACCAGGTCTACTGCGGCGTGGACCCGCAGACCGAGGACGCGGACTACGTCCGGGAGGGCGGGCTCTTCCCGATCCCCGCGGCCAAGGTCGGGCGCATCGCCCGCCTCGCCGGGACCGACGGCAAGCACAAGATGTCCAAGAGCCTCAACAACGCCATCTTCCTCACCGACACGCCCAAGCAGGTGAAGAAGAAGCTCGGCCAGCTCTACACCGGGCGTCAGTCCATGGACGAGCCGGGGGACATCAACAACTCCCTCTTCCAGTTCGTCCGCGCGTTCATCTAGGATGAGCAGCGCGTCAGGGAGCTGGAGGAGGCGTACAGCACGGGCGCCAACATCGGCGACGGGCACATCAAGGCCGAGGTCGCCGGGGCGATCAGCGAGCTGCTCGCCCCCATCCAGGAGCGTCGCGCCCGGTACGAGGGGCCGGGCGGGGATGATCTGGTGATCGACGTCATCCGCGAGGGGATCCGGAAGGCGACCCCCCCGGCGGAGGAGACGCTCGAGCGGGCCAAGCAGGCGATGAAGCTCGACTTCGCCCCCCGCGTCATCAGCTTCCCGGAGGGCGAACGATGAACTGGGTTTTCTGGCTGATCCTGTCGGTGATCCTCGCCCTCGGCGCCGGGTTCGGGACGCTCATCTGGTGGAAGGTCGGCGATCAGTGGGCCGACGCCGAGCACAAGAAGTTCGGCCCCCGATCCAACCAGACCCGCGCCGAGGCGCCCCGGGTGATCCACGGCTTCGACGACGACGAACCGCGCGCGAGCTGACCCGTGCCCCGATACAAGCTCACGGTCGCCTACGACGGGACGGACTTCCACGGGTGGCAGAAGCAGGAGCCGCTGGCCCCCGATCCCGCCGACGCTCGCGCGCCGCGCCTCCCCGATGCGCACGAATCGCTCGAGAGCCGCCCGGGACGCGTCGCGCTGCGCACCGTGCAGCACGTCCTGGAACAGGCCGTCCGCGAGACCATCCGGGAGCCGATCACCCTCACCGGCGCCTCGCGCACGGATTCGGGGGTGCACGCGATGGGGCAGGTCGCCGCCTTCACCTCCACGCCCGATCCGGACAGGGGCGTGGGCTGGCCCGAGAGCCGCGGGTGCGCCTCCCTCGTGCGCGCGCTCAACGCGCGTCTGCCCGAGGACCTGCTCGTCCGGGCGGCCGAGGTGGTGGGGGATGACTTCAACCCGATCGGGGACTGCGTGAGCAAGGGATACAGCTACACGCTGCACATCTCACCCCAACGCCCGCTCTGGGATCGACGCCACGTCTTCCACACCTGGCACGAGCTGAACCTGGAACGCATGCAAGAGGCCGCGGACCTTCTCGTGGGAGAGCACGATTTCGCGGCCCTGGCGGCGGCGAACCACGGGCGCCAGACCACCGTGCGCACGATCTTCGGGTGTGCCGTGACGGACATCTCCTCCACCGATCCGACCGGGGAGGTGGCGTCCCAGCTCGCCGAGGGTGCTTTCCCCGCCCGGCGCCTGCGCATCGACGTCTCGGGCAACGGCTTCCTGTACAACATGGTCCGCATCCTCGCGGGCACGCTGCAGGAGGTCGGGCGCGGCAGGATCGAGCCGGGCGAGATCCCCGCGATCCTCCGCTCGAAGGACCGGAGGAAGGCGGGCCCCACCCTCCCGCCCGAGGGGCTGCGCCTCGAGTGGATCCGCTACGACTGACCGCGCCCGCCGGGCGACGCCTCGCGACGAACGGGCGCGCGTCGGAACGCCGGCGTCGGCGCGCCACGTCGATGGATTCCGCTCGACCGCGCCACGGCGTGCGGACGATCGCCCCCCGGGGCCCTCAAGCCGCTTCTCGGATTCGCCGCTGGCATGGACACGCCCTTTCGGGGAGACTCGGCCATTCACGGAGGGCCCGCATGCGCCGATTCATCACGGGTCCTGTGCTCGTCGGGGCGATGCTCCGCCCCGTCGCCCCGGCGATTGCGTCGCCCGTGCTCCTCGAAGACGCCCGCGAGATCTCCGTCTTCGCCCAGGCGAGCGACCCTTCCGGGGAGGGCCCCCCGATCGGCCCGGTCATCATCTCGCCCAGCGCTCCGGGCGCGTTCTTCGCGGAGCAGCGCGCCGTCGTGGCCAACTCGCCGGCGTTCGGGGCCAGCGCGATCTCCGGCGGGGTCCAGTTCAGCCGGTTCCACGCCGGGCCGGGCGTCCACTTCGAGGCCGACGGCGCCGCGGAGGCGCAGGTGGACCTGCTCGATCCGGAAGCAACGGGGCAGGCGGAATCGCTGGTCAGCGTGCGCCTGGTCTTTGAGCTGAGCGAGGACACGCCCTACACGCTCGCGGGCGAGCTGACGATGTTCGCCATCGGGGGCGTGGCGTCCGAGGTGCGCGTCACGCTCCGTGCGGGGAGTGGGGTCTCGCCCTGGTTCGAGCGCACCGCGGCGGGCGGGTTCGACTCGTCGGGCGTGCTGGAGGAGGGAACCTGGGTGCTGGAACTGCTGGCCGACGCGCACAGCGCTCCCCTCCCCGACGCCTTCGAGTCCTCCAGCGCGGTCGCCTCCTTCCGGGGCGTTCACTTCATCCTGACGCCGGCGCCCGGCGTGGTCGGGATGATGGGGGTCGCGGGGACCCTGGCGTGCCGACGCCGGCGCGCCGACACCGCCGTATGCTCGGTGACGTGCGCCTCCGGATCCTGCACATCTCGACGCGCCTGATTCTGGGCGGATCGCAGGAGAACACCGTGCTCTCCTGCGAGGGGCAGGCGCGCGAGGGGCACGAGGTCCATCTGGCGTACGGCCCGATCTACGGCCCCGAGGGCTCGATGCTCCCGCGCCTGGAACGCTTCAACGCGCGGGCGTCCGAGGAGGGGTGGACGCCGATCACGCTCCACGAGTTGCCGCACATGGTCCGCCAGATCAGTCCGGTGAAGGACCATTTCTGCTTCCACCACGACCTCAAGCGGCTGATGCGTTCGGTCCGCCCCGACGTGGTCCACACGCATTCCTCCAAGGCGGGGATCCTGGGGCGATGGGCCGCCTGGAGCGCGAGGCCCCGGCCCGCGGTGGTCCACACCATCCACGGCCCGCCCTTCATGCCGGTGGAGGGGGGCGGCTTCGCCCGGATGCGGGTCCGCCTCAAGAACCGCGTCTACACCTTCGCCGAGCGGTTCGCGGCGCGCCGGTGCCACACGATCGTGAGCGTCGCCGACGCGATGACCGAGCAGTTCCTCGCCCGGGGGATCGGGGCGCCGGAGCAGTACATCACGGTTCGGTCCGGGATGGAGACGGAGGCCTTTCTGATCCCCCGGGAGGGGGAGTCGCGCGAGCGCGTTCGCGCGGAGCTGGGCATCGGCGCGGGGGACTTCGTGGTGGGGACCGTCGCCCGCCTGGCGCAGCACCAGGGGCACGACGACGTGCTCGACGCGATCGGGGATGACCTGCGCGCCCATGCGGACTGGAAGCTGCTCTGGGTGGGGGATGGGTGGTGGCGTGAGCGGCTGCTGGCCCGGGTGCGGGCGATGGGGCTTGAGGAGCGGGTGATCTGCACCGGGCTGGTTCCCCCGGAGCGGGTGCCGGCGATGATGCGGGCGATGGACGTGCTGGCGCACCCGAGCGCCCGCGAGGGCCTGCCCCGGACCGTGCCGCAGGCGCTGCTTTGTGGCGTTTGCCCCGTCGCGTACGATGTGGACGGCACGCGCGAGGCGTGCATCGACGGGCGCACGGGGCGCCTGATCCCCCCGGGCGACACCGGCGCGCTCGGGGATGCGATCCGAGAGCTGTGGGAGCGACCCGATGAGCGCGCGCGCATGGCGCAACAGGGGCTCAAGCAATGCGCGGCGGCCTTCTCCGCCCCGGGCATGGTGCGCGCGCTCGATGAGGTCTACCGCTCGGCGCTGGCTCGCGCTGGTCGCCCTCTCGATGGCGGGGACGCCGGCGCCCGCCCAGCTGCTCGACCTTGACGCCCCGGCGATGGACGCTCCCGGCGAGCGCACGGGCGCGTCGGCCCTGAGCGAGCTGCTCCGCGCCCAGGCCGAACAGATCCAGCGAGCGGGCGCGCCCAACGCGGAGCTGCGGGCCGAGCTGCGCCTGCTCGCGGTCGCCCTGCTCGACACCGGGCGACCGATCCCCGTGCTGCTGGGGCGCACCTTGGCGGGGGGGATGGGGGAGCTGGAGCGTCTCGCGGCGGATCCACGCCTCGATGAGATCGACCGCTCGCTGCTCATCGGCGATCTCCGGCGCACGCGCGGGAACATCCCCGTCTCGACCGAGCGGCTGGACCGGAGCCTGCGGGAGGCCCTTGCTCGCCTCGGGGACGTGGCGACGATCGACGCGCCGGGAAGCGCCTGGACGGCCCCGGCGCCGGGTGGGGGAACGACGCCCCCCTCGCCGCCTCCTTCGGTGGCGCAATCGCTGGCGATCCTTGCCGGTCACCTCGAGCCGGGGGGGATCGAACCCGCCGAGCGGGTGGCGCAGCTGGGCCGGTCGGCGCAGTCCCGCGCGGTCTACGCCCCCGCGGGGGCGCGATTGGAGGTCCGGCTGGGCCTTGCGTGCGCGTGGCTCGAGAGCCCGCCCGAATGGGTGGACGAGCCGTCGCGGGCGGAGGGCGCCGCGGGCATCGTCTCGGCGTGCGCCCAGCTGCTCGAGCCCTCCACGCGCCGGGTCGGGCTCGACCTGCTCGATCGGTACGCGGGGATGGCGGGGCTGATCGATCGGTGCGATCGCCTCGAGGCGAGCAACGACGTCAGGGCGCTTCGCGCGACGGTCGCAGGACGCCTCGCCTCCCCGCCGGGGGTGGAGAACGCGGAGGCGGCGCGGCGCGCCCTGGACGCGGCCTTGATCGATCCGATCCTCACCCTTGACGAGGACGAGCTGGTCCGTCAGCTGCGCCCCGCCTGGCGCTGGGCGCAGCGGGAGGCGGCGGTCGGAGCGCGATCGATCGTCCCCCGCGTGGGCGCGATGCTCGACGCCCCCTCCCCCCTGACCGATCCCGCGACGCTCAGCATGCTTGCCCGCGTCGAGACGCCCGGGCGCCTGGGACGCACGCTCGTGGAGCTTTCCGCCCTGCTCGACCATCCCTCCCCGGGGTCGGATGACCCGCCCGAGGCGCACGGCGCCCGGCGGGACGTGGCCGATCGGGTGCTCCGCCTCACCCCCCAGCTCAAGATCGAGGAGCAACGCGGGGAGGTGATCGCGACGCTCGAGCGGCTGACCTCCGACCTGCGCCGGATCGAAGGCGTGCTGCAAGCC
>JBITAG010000277.1:0-30028 GCA_044439985.1 Phycisphaerales bacterium JB059
ACGCCCCCCCCCGGCGCCACCGCGCAGCAGCTGCACCTGCAGGTTCCCGATCCCCTTGACCGTGTCCCCCCACGCGTCGCGCAGCTCCAGGTGCAGCACGAGGCGGGCCTCCCCCTCACCCGTCCGCTCGATCTGCGTCAGCGGGTAGACCCGCATGCTCGCGGGCGCGAACGGTCCCCCCGTGAGCTGCCCCGTCGCGGGCATCGACTCGCGCGGGAGCGAACCGGGACGCGCACACCCGCCCAACGCCCCGCACGCCACCACCGAACCGACCAGCACCGTCCGCGTCATCAGTCTCATGCCCGGAGTCTAACCCTCCGCGCCCTCCCGGCGCCCGGGCAGCACCCGCCCGAGCAACGCCACCAGCCCCCGCTGCCCCGCCTCCAGGGCGGAAAGCGCCCTCGTGTTCTCCTTGAGCGCCGTCACCAGCACATCCAGCTCCGTGCGCTCTCGCAGGATCCGATCGTGCAGCTCACCGATCTGCTTCTCCCTCGCCGCCGACGCCCGACGCTCGGTCATCCACATCCACCCGATCAGCCCCGCCACGCCGAACTGCGAGACCACCGCCGCGACCTCCGCCTCCATCACCCCCTCCTCACGTTCCGATGAACCGCCTGAACCGCGCCACGTACCCCACGGACCAGACCCGCCCCCGGTCCGTCGGCCCAGTCTCCTCGTACCGATAGAGCGACATCGAGTCCCACGCCCGCCCGTGCCCGTCCACCAAGGTCCCCGCCACCGGGGTGTTCGAGCTCTCCGCCTGCGCCGTGATCGCGTCGCGCAGCGCCCAGAGCGCCCCTTCGCTCTCCCCCACCAGGCGTCCGAGCACGTGAACCTCCAGCTCCAGGTCCCCGAACCAGCTCGACCCCGCCTGCGCCGGGTCCCCCGACACCACCGAGAGCGGGACCGCATACAACCCCTGGCGACCCATCACGAACCGGTGCGGCCCGGATCCGAAAAGGTCCAGCCCCTTGAACGAACTCCCCATCGCCCCCCCTCCCAATCAGGCGTCGTCCACGCCCACCGGGTCGCTCACCCCGTCGGGCGAGATCGCCACCAGCTCCACGTACCGACGCGACCCGCGCGACACCGACGTCTCGTAGCTCACCGTCCGCACCACCGCGTCGATCGTCACCTCCCGCGTCCCGGCGTCCGAGGAGTTCTGTCCCGTCACGAACGAGAGCGTCCCCCGCTCCCCCGGACGCACCCGGTCCATGTCGTCCCCCAGCATCTCCTGCACCACGCGCACCGTCACGAGCTGCTCGGGCACATCCGCGAAGACGACGTGCGCCCCGCCGTCCCCCCATTCCGTGAGCACGTGGCGCGCTGAGCGTCCCACCGAGACGCTTGTCACGTTGGTCCACGTGCTCGATCCAAACTCCACCCGCCTCGGATTCAGCACCAACATCCTTCACCCCCTGGTCAGCGCCACCACATTCATCCGGCGCACCGCGTCGGGCGCCCCGTCCCCGTCCAGATCCACGCGGGCCACCACCCGCTGACGCTCGGCGCTGAAGCGTTCGCGATACATCGCCGCCTTCGACGCCATCCCCTCCGCGCCCGCCGCGCTCGCCGCGGCGTAGACCAGGTGAAGCGCCCCGAGCGCCTCGACCAGGCGCAGATCCTCCGGGTTCACCACATCCGCCTCCGTCGGCGCCGCGCCTCCCGGCGACCCGAGACCGAGCATCCGCGCCACCTGCTCATGCACGATCGCCAGCTGCGGGGCGAACGTGGAAACCTCCACCACCCCATCCACGATCGTCCCCACCCCCAGCGCCGCCCCCGAATCGCTCGCCCGCAGGCGCGAGACCTGAAGCTCGCTCCCCGACGTGCGTGAGAGCACCTCGAGCGCCACGCCCTCGATCACGACGACGTGCCCCTCCCCCACCTCCGCCTCGTCGAAGCCTGTGTCCTGGCTGGTCATCGTCATCGCCGTGCCGCTGACCGATCCCACGCCGCGCACCAGACGCTGCCCGAGCCACGCCACCTCGCGGAACACCCCCGGCTCCAGGACCAGCAGATCCCGATCACGCGCAAACATCTCGCCCCCCTCGCACTCGCTCCAGCGGACCCTCCGGTCCCGTCAAACCCGCGCCGCCGGTCTCCCGACGACGCAGGCGCGCATGGTCCCCCCGAACCCCACGCCTTCGCTCCGCGCCCGCCCCCCCAACGGGCGGACCGGCGCCCTACACCCCCAGACCGCTGATCAGCCCGTGGGCGTTCTCGTTCTTGAACTCCAGCGTGTACTCCCCGATCACCTGCCCCCGGATCGAGTCACCGTCCGAGGCCAGGGGCTTGTAGTGGAAGCTGCGTCCCTGCAGCGGCATCACCTGAACCCGCGACGAGTCGAGCAGGAGCACCGAGTCGCTCGGCATCCACCGGCTCATCACCACCTTGCACACCCCGAAGTCGCTCTCTTACACGCTCACCAGGTCCCGGTACGCCGTGTCCTCCGGCAGGTACGCCCGGCTCCCCGTCGCGAAGGCGTTGATGCGCCGCTTCTGCGCCCCGCCCACGACGATCGTGTCCACGCTCCCCGAGGACTGCTCCCAGATCATCTTCAACGCCGCGTTGAGCACGCCCTCGGTCAGCTCGTCGTTCCCGGCGCCGCCGCCGTCCGGGATCCCCCCCGTCCCCGGCTCGAACCGGTTGGTCGCGATCGAGTGGATGATCCCGTTGAGCGATCGACGAACCGAGCCCGATCCCTGCGGGGCGCTCGCGGGCGCCACCCCGTTGATCACACAGTTCTCCAGGTCGCGCAGCAGCTCGCGCATGCGCTCCTGCTTCTGGTAGTCCACCTCGTCGTCGATCCCGTACGCCCGGGCCGCCTGCATCGAGCCCGACACGTCCACGCTCGCGGTGAAGATCTGGGTGTAGTTGCTCTTACGCACGCGCTGGGTGAAGCGGGCGTCCGGCGCCCCGTCCCCCTCGAGCGCCGCGTTGCCCAGGATCGTGAGCGTCATGTCGTCGGTCAGGGCGGCCGCCGGCGTCCCCCCGTACCCGCGTGTCACGACGATCGCGTCCGTTCCCGCGTCCACCGTCGTCACGAGCATCACCTCGTCCGACTCCCCGGGGCGGACCAGGTCACCCTCCCGGAACATCGAGGCGTCGTCGAGCGTGAGGACCGAGGCCGACTCCGGGCTCGGGGTGAACGTCGCCTGATCGATCGTCCCCGAGTTGGGCAGCAGGGCGTCCTCGATCCACTCGTGCACCGTGCTGCTCGCCGCCCGCTTCGGATCACCCAGATGATCCAGCAGCGCCGTCTCGTGCGGGCTGACGATCCCGATCACGTCCGACACGTCCTCCACCAGTTCCGGCAGGTCCGCCCCCGCCCCGTACGTCGCCTTGCCCGTGAATGCCATCGCGTCTCCTCCCTTCCGGTTCCAACCCGTTCACCCGCGCCCGAACCCGGACGCCTCACACACTCCGGCGCTGACGCAGGTAACGCAGCAGCGCCCCCGATCCCCGGACCGGCGCGCCTCCTCCGCCAGCCCTTCGAGCCCGCCCGCGGGGCTCCCCTCCTCGGCCGGTCGCATCCCCGGTCCCGGTCTTCCCGCGCCCCCCGGCGCGCTCCGGAAGAGGAAGGGCTTGCGCGCCCGCAGTTCCTCGACCGCGAGCGCCACGTCCGGCTCGTCCATCTGCGACACCGCCGCTTCCGTCAGCAAGCGCGCCACCTCCAGGTCCACCGTGTCCGAGTCGCTCAACGCCAGGTCGATCTGTCGCCGACGCTCGCTCGCCTCCAACGCCTCGCGCGCCGCCTCCAGCTCCGCCTCGAGCGCCGCGATCCGCTCCTCCTGCGCCCGGCACCGCCCCTCGGCCTCCTCCGCCCGCGCCCGCAGCAGCACCTCCTCGCTCACCGGAGCGCCCGTCTCCTCACCCGGCGTCTCCCCGGAGCCCCCACCGATCGGCTCGTTGTTCTGCCCGCCCTTCATCGCTGTCGCCTCCTTCGATGCGCCCGCCGATCACCGGATCGCCGGGTCCGTCGCCTCGTACCCCAGATCGCTCAGCACGCGCTCCTCGCTCACGCCAAGCTCCACCTTCGCCCGCGCCGCCGCCACGTCCTCGCGCTCCTCGCTCGGGAGCGGGTTCGACCACTGCACACGCACGCCCCGGTCCGCGACGCCTGTGCGCACCACCCCGGCGGCGTCGAGCGCCTCGAGCACGATCCGGCTCGCCTGCGCGATCCCGCGCCCGTAGGTCACCCGCTTGCGCTCCGTCTTGGCCAGCAGCCCGATCAGCGTCACCCGCAGCGCCGTCGCGCTCGACAGGTTCCCCACGCGACCCCGCAGCACGCCCCCCGCCAGCGGGGGCGCGGCGCTCACCTTGTCCATCGCCTCCCGGATCTGCTCGATGTGCGCGCTCTCGCTCGGGCTCGACGTGTCCCCCCCGAACGCCTCCACCGAGGCCTCCATGTTGTCCGTCTGCCAGAGCGTCCCCGGCCCCACCGGCGCCCGGTCGAACCCCTCGATCCCCTTGGCCAGGTACATCTGGAAACTCTGCATCGTCACCCGGCTCGCCCGGTCGCTCAGTCGCGTGTTCAGCTCGTCCTGCAGCGGGATCAGCGCCTCCACCTCACTCAGCCCCGAGTAGCGCAGCGGCTGGCTCACGTTCTGGATGTGGGCCACCGGGAGCGTCTGGGGCAGCAGCACGCTGCGCGTCTCCTCCACCAGCGTCTCGTCCTCGTAGACCTGGCGCACGCCCGGGCCGAGCAGCTCCAGGCTCAACGCCCGCCCCCCCGTCGCGGGCGCCGTCGCCCGTCGCCCCCCGCGCCGGCGCCCCCGACGGGCGCCCTCCACCTCGCCCGCCGACGCCTCACGCTCGACGCAGACCGCGTACGCGTCCAGCTCCCGGTAGTCGTCCCGGCTGACGAGCCCGATCCCGCGCGTCGCGTCCACCGGCTCGATGCGCACCGCCGCCGCGATCGCCCCCACGTCCCCCGCGCGTGCCCGCAGCAGGCGATCCTCATCGATGCGCACGACCAGATCCACGTGCCCGTAGACGTGCCCCAGCGTCGCCACGTCCTGCAGCAGCGCGATCCCCCCCGAGGCTTCCCAGACCGCCTCGAGCGCGTCCTCCACCCGCGTCCGCGTCCCCTCGTCGGCGCTCGTGCTCAGGATCCGGATGGGCTTGCCGAAGAGGAAGTCCACCATCAGCTGCACGCGCCACGCGATGTCGTTCTCGATCACCACCTCGCGCCGCCCCGAAGCCCGGTCGTCGAGCGTCGGGTCCCGCCGGACACCCGTCACCCGCTCGGGGAGCCCCACCTCCTGGGCCTGGCGGTACCACCCGCGGCAGGACCGGCCCGCGCCCACCGGCTCGAGCGGGTTCCGGTAGTAACTCCAAAGCCGTTCCAGACGCGCCACCTCCCGCGTCCGGTGCTCGCGCAGCGCGAGTCGCAGCCTTGCCTCGTCGAGGCCAACTCCGGAGAACCCCTCGAGCCGGTAGGACATGGGCCACCCCTCCTCTTCCCCGCGCCGGTCCTGGTGTGGTCCCGACGCCACCAACTTGCCCGTCTGACGCCGCCCCGATGACGACGCCTCTACCCCTCCCCCCCCCGGTCCCGATCTGTGCGCGCGCAGGGGGTCACTCCGAAACGCCGCGGGCGCACAAACCCCTGCCCCATCGGGCGTAAAAAAACTTCTGATTTCTTCTTCAACGCCCCGCCCCGCGCGCCGCGGCGCGCGCGCAAACACGGTCACTCCGAAAAACGAACAACCCCCGGGTCATCCCGGGGGCGTGCCTCGTTCATCCTCGGCCCGACGCCTCAGTCGCTCAGGATCTCGACGTGCGAGTGCTGGTCGAGATTGACGTACGTGATCTCCCCGTCGTCCTTGCGCAGCTCGACCCGGTCGATCCAGAGCTTCTTGTCCTTGCTGTGGGCGTACCACGACCCGGTTTTCTGCTGACCGACCCGCAGGATCACGCCCTCCACGCTCGTGGTCATGGCGCCGCTCTGACGCGGCACCTGCTGCGTGATCCGCACCCGAACACCCTTCCCAAGCTCGACAGACGTCCTCATGCCCCCACTCTAGCTCGCCAAAGTCCCCCCCGCCCGGGGGCGAGGGGAGGCAAAAACGATTGTGGCCCGTTCCTCCCAGCGGTACGCTGGAGCCCGGTTGGGCGTGGGGTCGGGGGGAAGCCGCCCCGCGATCAACCGGGAGTGCCCGCGATGTTGCAAGCCTGGCCGACGCTCTGCCCCTCGGTGTGCGCCGCGCTCCTCTGCGGCCAGCCCAGCGTCAATGATCGACCGGACACCCCGGCCACGCGGCTGACGTTCACCGATGTCACCGCACAGGCCGGGCTCGACGCCCTCCACACCCTCCCTCCCGGCCCCCCCCCGCTGAGCGCCATGAGCGCCGGCGCCGCCGTCGCCGACTTCAACAACGACGGGTGGCAGGACATCTTCGTCCTCACCGGCGGCGGCGCCCCCGACCGCCTGTTCATCAACAACGGGGACGGGACGTTCTCTGACGAGGCGATGGCCTGGGGCGTCGCCAACCGGCACCTGGGCTTCGGCGCGGTCGCCGCCGACTTCAACGACGACGGGTTCATCGATCTCTACGCCACCAGCCACGGCCCGAGCGGCTCCAGCCTCGTCCCGGACCGGAACCTGCTCTACCTCAACAACGGCCCCGACGAGTCCGGGCAGTTCACCTTCCGCGAGGTCGCCCAGCTCGCCGGCGTCCACTCCATCTCCGAGGCGGGCGACGGGTTCGGGTGCGCCGCGGGCGACTACGACCTCGACGGGGACCTCGACCTCGCCGTCGCGGGGTGGCTCCTCACCCCCTCCGTCGCCCCCGGCAACCGCCTCTTCCGCAACGACGGGGTCACCCCGGACGGCGTGCCGATCTTCACCGACGTCACCCAGAGCGCCATCGATATCGACCTGTCCTCCTCTCGGGGCTTCTCCCCCGCCTTCGTCGACATGGACAACGACTGGTACCCCGAGCTGCTCTGGGTCTCCGACTTCCAGACCTCCCGATACCTCGTCAACAACGCCGACGCCACCTTCACCGATCAGACCCTGCCCGCCAACGTCGGGCACGACCAGAACGGCATGGGCAATGCGCACGGGGACCTCAACAACGACGGACTCGAAGACTGGTACGTCTCCTCCGTCCTCATGGACATGGACCCGATCGGGTACTCCGGCAACACGCTCTACCTCAACCTCGGGGACCACACCTTCGTCGAGCGCGCGCAGGACGCCGGCGTAGACGACGGCGGATGGGGCTGGGGGACCGAGATCCTCGATCTCGATCATGACCAGGACCTCGACATCGTCGAAACCAACGGGTGGCCATACTTCCCCGAGTTCGTCGGGGAGCCCGCCAAGCTCTTCCTCAACGACGGCACGGGCGAACGCTTCACCGAGGCCGCCCTGCACACCAACTTCCTCCACACCCACCAGGGGCGCGGCCTCGCCCGCCTCGACTTCGACAACGACGGCGATCAGGACATCCTTCTGCTCGCCTTCGACGGCCCCCTCACCCTCCTGCGCAACGATCTCCCCACGTCAACCGGAGACGCCAACTGGATCCGCGTCTTCGTCGACACGGACGCCCGCGCCGACCTGGCGCCCCACGGCATCGGCGCGCGTGTCCGGGCCATCACCCCGACCGCGGACCAGCACCGCTCCCTCGACGCCGCCTCGCGCTACCTCGCCTCCTCCGAGATCTCCGCCCACTTCGGCCTCGCCGACGCCCCCTCCGTCACCATCGAGGTCGAGTGGCACGACGGCACCCTGGCCCGCTTCCCGGACCTGGCGCCCAACCAGACGCTCCACGTCAGCGCCCCCCGCCCCCCGCGCTAGCGTCTCACCCCCCGCCGATCATCCCCTCGATCCGCGCCAGCAACGCCTCGGCCGCTCCCGCGCTGGGCGCCTCGCAGATCAGGCGCATGATCGGCTCGGTGTTGCTCGCCCGCACGTGCACCCACGCCCGCTCCCCGGGCCAGTCCACGCGCACCCCGTCCTGCAGATCGATCTCGGCCCCGTTCTCTCCCTCACACCCGCGTCGAACGGCCTCGACCGCCGGCGCCGCCGCCTCCTTGCTCGGGATGTCCACCTTGCGTTTGAGGATCACGTACCCGTCACCGCGCTGCCCCGCCATCGAGTCGATCCACGACACCAGCTCAGAGACCTTCATCCCCTTGCGCGCCATGAGCGCCAGCGTCAGCGCCATCGCGCCAAGCGAGTCGCGCACGTACACCACCTCGGGCCAGATCACCCCCCCGTTGCCCTCGCCGCCCAGGACCACGTCCTCGCCCGAGGCTGTGAGCGCCTTCATGCGCTCCACCACGTTCGCCTCGCCCACCGCGGTCCGCTCCACCCTCGCCCCGTAGCGGGCCGCGACGTCATCGATCATCCGCGATGTGGACAGGTTCGTCACAATCACCGCCTGCTTCTTTGCCTCTTCATCGTTCTCCCCCCCGGGGAGAGGGCCGGGGTGAGGGGCTCCGTCTTCTCCGCTTTCCTTCCTCGCCTCGAGCAGGCTCAACGCCGCGAGCACGAGCGTGTACTCCTCCCCGATGTACTCGCCCATCTCATCGACGATCGCGAGCCGGTCCGCGTCCGGGTCCTGCGCGAATCCGACATCCGCGTTGTTCCCCGGCACGGCGTCGCACAGCCCGCCCTCGCCGGAAAGGTTCTCGCGAGTCGGTTCGGGCGTGTGGGGGAAGACGCCGCCGCGATCCCCGAAGAGCTGGATCGGGCGGGCGCCCATCGACCGGCACAAAGCCTCCGCGCCGGCGCTCCCCGACGCGTTGACCGAGTCGAGCGCCACCGATCGGCCCGAGGGGTTTCCGATGCGCATCGCGCGGTCGGCCACCCAGGCGGCGTGCGCCGTCGCGGTCCCCTCCGGTTCGACGCACCCCCCACGCGTGGCCTCGCCCAACGAGGGCTGGGCGCCCCGGAAGCGTTCCACGATCGACGCGGCCTGCGCCGCGGTCGGCGCCGCCGTCCTCCCGTCCGCGCCGGACCTGAGCAGCACCTTGATCCCGTTCCACTGCGCCGGGTTGTGGCTCGCGGTCACCACCACCCCGCCCGTGAGCCCCTCCCGGTCCACAAACCAGCCGACGGTCGGCGTCATCTGCACGCCCAGCGGCGTGACCGCACAGCCCGCCGCCGAGAGCCCCGCCAGCACCGCCTCGTAGATCGGCTCGTACCCCGCGCGACCGTCCGCGCCGACGCCCACCTTTGCCTCACCCTCGAATCCACGAAACCACTCCCCCACCACCCCCGCGTACCGCCTCGCCACCTCCGGCGTCAGGCTCTCCCCCACGATCCCCCGCAACCCACTCACCCCCAGAATCAACGGCGCCTCACCCATCACTGCCCCTTCGTCGCTTGTCTCTCGGACTCTTCTCTCTCGGTCTGTTCGTCTCTACTCCTCCCCCACTCTACCCACCCCTACACTCTGCCACCCATGTACGAGATCCGCGTCGAGCACACCTTCTCCGCGGCCCACGCCCTCACCATCGGCTCGGCTCGCGAGCCCCTCCACGGACACGACTGGCGCGTGCGCGTCACCCTCGACGGCCCCGCCCTCGACGACGACGCCCTGCTCTGCGATTTCCACACCGTCGAGGACACGCTCCGCGACGTCTGCAAGCCCTTCCACAACCAGACGCTCAACGACGCCCCCCCGTTCAGCGAGGGCGCCAACCCCAGCGCCGAACGTCTCGCCCGCCACATCGCCGACGAGTTGATCGATCGCCTGGCCCCAGCGCTCGCCCCGCACGCCCGCGTCGCGAGCGTCAGCGTCACCGAAGCCCCCGGGTGCCAGGCGACCTATCGCCCCCCGGAGAATCGCGCGTGAGTTCCCAGAAGGACAAGAAACCGAAGAAGGACCGGCGCCAGTCGAGGGAAGTCCCCCCCAACGGATCCCCGTCGTCCCCCGAGGGCTCCCCCGAGGCCCGCTACTTCAACCGCGACACCTCCTGGCTCGAGTTCAACCGGCGCGTCCTCGCCCTCGCCGTCGATGACCGCACCCCGCTGCTCGAACGCGTCAAGTTCCTCGCCATCTTCGCGTCGAACCTCGACGAGTTCTTCATGAAGCGCATCGGGCTGCTCAAGCACCGGATCGAGTCCGGGCGCGGCGCCCGGGCGCCGGGCGAGCTGCCCCCCCGCCAGGTCCTCGCCGCCTGCCGCGAGATGATCATCGATATGGTCCAGCAGCAGGCCGACTGCTGGCGGCGCGACATCCGCCCCGCGCTCGCCAAGGCGGGCGTCCACGCCCTCAGCTACGACGACCTCACCGAGCACGAACGCGCCCGCGTGGACGACTGGTTCATGGCCAACGTCTTCCCCACCCTCACCCCCCTCGCCGTGGACCCCGGGCACCGCTTCCCGTTCATCTCGAACCTCTCCGAGAACCTCGGCGTCCTCCTGCGCACCCCCGGCTCGCGCGAGCACAAGTTCGCCCGCGTCAAGATCCCCGACGTGCTCACCCAGTTCGTCCGCGCCGACGATCCCGCCAAGTCGCTCGCCGATGAGCCCCCCATGCGGATCATCGCCCTCGACGACCTCGTCCGGCACAACCTCGACGACCTCTTCCCCGGCCTTGAGATCGTCGCCGTCCAGCCCTTCCGCCTGACCCGGTCCGCGGCGCCCGAACTCGACGAGGACGACGACGAGGCCGACGACCTTCTCGAACAGGTCGAGGCCGAGCTTCGCATGCGCCGCTTCGCCAGCGCCGTGCGCATCCAGGTCGAGCCGAACCCCAACCCCGAGATCCTGCGTTTCGTCCTTCAGGAACTCGAACTCGACGAGAACGACGTCTACGCCCGCCCCGGGCTCCTTGCCTTCGCCGACCTCTTCGCCTTCTCCGCCATCCCCCTCGAAGAGCACAAGGACCGGGCCTGGACGCCCGTCACCCCCCCCGCTCTGGCGGCGCCCCTCGACGAGCCGGCGCCCGACATCTTCGCCCGCATCCGCGAGGGGGACATCCTCCTCCACCACCCGTACGAGTCCTTCCAGCTCTCCGTCGAACGCTTCATCGACGAGGCCGCCGCCGACCCCAACGTCCTCGCGATCAAGCAGACCCTCTACCGCTCCTCGAGCGACTCCCCCTTCGTCAACACGCTCATCGAGGCCGCCGAGGACGGCAAGATGGTCGCCTGCCTCGTCGAACTCCGCGCCCGCTTCGACGAAGAGAAAAACGTCGCCTTCGCCCGCAAGCTGGAGAAGGCGGGCGTGCACGTCGCCTACGGCGTCGTCGGCCTCAAGACCCACTGCAAATGCTCGCTCGTCGTCCGACGCGAGCAGCTCGACGACGGCTCCTGGGGCCTCCGCTCCTACGCCCACGTCGGCACCGGGAACTACCACCCCCACACCGCGCAGCTCTACACCGACCTCGGCGTGCTCACGTGCGACCCGGACATCACCGCCGACGTCATCAAGCTCTTCAACACCCTCACCGGGCACGCCGCCAAGCACGAGTACGCTCGCCTCCTCGTGGCGCCCGAGCACATGCGTTCCCGCTTCGACCGCCTCATCCGCCGGGAGATCGAGCACGCCCGCGCCGGGCGCCCCGCACGCATCATCGCCAAGATGAACGCCCTCGAAGACCGCAAGATCACCGAACGCCTCTACGAGGCCTCGCAGGCGGGCGTCCAGATCGACCTCATCATCCGCGGCTTCTGCTCGCTCCGCCCGGGCATCCCCGGGCTCTCCGAGAACATCCGCGTCCGCTCCATCATCGGACGCTTCCTCGAGCACTCGCGCATCTTCTACTTCGCCTCGGGGGAGTCGGACCCCGGAAAGGGCTCGTACTACATCAGCTCCGCCGACTGGATGTACCGCAACCTCAACAACCGCGTCGAGGCCGCCTGCCCCGTGGACGACCCCGCCGCGCGTGAACGCCTCTGGGAGCTTCTCAACATCCTGCTCTCGGACGAGCGCAACGCGTGGGTCCTGCGCCCCGACGGGACCTACACCCAGCTGCGCCCCTCGCCGGACGCCGACCCGGAATCCCCCCAGGCGCTCGGAACGTTCGAGACCCTCATGCGCCTGACCACCCGGCGCGCTCGCTCCACCTAGCTCTCCTCCAACTCCCCGTAGACCTCCGCCTCGCCCACCGGCCCGCGCCCCGTGATCGACCGCGCGATGCGCGACGCGTGCACGTGGCTCGTCTCGATGAAGACCTTCGTCCGGCGCTGCGTCCCCGCCGTCGCCGTCCCCGCGACGTACAACCCCGGCACGTTGGTCTCCATCGTCTTCGGGTTGAACGCCGGGCAACGCTCCTCCCCGACCAGCTCCACCCCGCAGCGCTCAAAGAGCGTCGCGTCCTGCTCGTACCCGGTCAGCAGCACCACCCGGTCCGCGCCCCGGACGATCTCCCGCTCTCCCTGACGCAGCCGGACCTCCCCCTCCCCGATCGACTCGACCCGCGAGCCGGGCAGGAACCCGATCCGCTCCTTCCGGATGAGCCACTCGATCTCCGGCAGCAGCCAGTACTTGATCCGCTCCGGGTCGAACCGCTCCCCGCGGTAGCTCACCGTCACGTGCGCCCCGACGCGGTACAGCCGGATCGCCGCCTCCACCGCCGAGTTCTTTCCCCCGACGATCAGAACCCGCTGCCCGTAGTACTCGTGCGGATCGGCCAGGTAGTGGCTGACGTGCCCGAGCGTTTCCCCCGGAACCCCGAGCGTCCGCGCGCGATGCATGTTCCCGATGGCGAGCACCACGCGGTCCGCCGACGCCCGGCGCGCCTCCCCCTCCCCCCAGCGCGTCGGCGTCTCCCCCCCGACGCCCCGCACGCTCCGACGCATCTCCACCTCGAACGCATCCCCGGCCCGCTGAATCCCCTCGACGCGCCACCCGATCTCCACCTCAAGACCCAACGCCCCCGCGACCTGGCGGAGGTACGCCCGGTACTCCTCCCGCGTCGCCTTCTCCTGGTCCCTCGTGACGAGGGGCACGCCCGCGATCTCGATCCGCTCCGGGCTCGAGAAGTACTTCGTTCCGGGCGCCCACCACCCCATCGTCCACCCGAGCGTCCCGGCCTCCACCTGGCGCACCGCGCACCCCGCCCCCTTGAGCGCCGCGTGAACCTCCAGTCCGATCGGCCCGCCCCCCACGACCAACACGCTCGATCCCGCTCCGGTCGTTCCCATCCCCGAGCCTAGGGCCCCCGCCCCCTCATCCGTCCGACGACCTGCCCCGAAGATCCAGCACCGAGGCCCGGTCGACCAACATCCCCCGCAACGCGTTGAGGTCCACCGCGATCCGCCGGGCCTCCTCGAGCAGCGGGCTCTCCCCGCCGACCTCCCCCGCGAACCGGCGGACCCGCTCAGAGAGCCCCGCGCCGAACGCCGGGTCGAACGCGCCCCGCTCGACCACGGGCGTCGGTTCAGCCGCCCGCCGCGGCGTCCCCCCCCACCACACCACCACCCCGACGACGAGGCCCAGGAGCGCCACGCCCCCGATCACCACGCCGCGCCCGCCGGTCGGGACCGAGGCCCCCGGCTCCGGCGCCGTCCGGGCCAGCCGCTCGTTGAGACGCCCGCGCGCCTCCTCGCTCAGCCCGCCCCCGCTCGGGGCCTCGGCCCGCAGCCGGGCCTCGAGATCAAGATTGAATCGCTCACGCCCGCTCATACGCCACCTCCCCGACCCCCGTCTCGCGCGCTTCTCCGGCGCGCGACGAGATGATCTCACTGAGGGTCTTTCGCGCTCGGTGCAGCATCACCCGAACACCCACCCTCGTCTTGCCCATCACCCGCGCGATCTGCCCCGGGTCCAGGTCCTCGCGGTAGCGGAGCCAGAGCGCCTCGTACACCTCCGGGCTCAGCGCCTCACGCGCCAGCGTCCAGACCGATTCACCCTCCGATCGGTCATTCACCGGCGCGCTCTCGGGCCGCTCCCGGTCCTTGTCCCGCGCCGCCTTCTGACGACGGCGCACCACGTTGATGACCTCCCGCCTCGCGATCGTGAGCACCCAGGGCGCCACGGGCTCCCCCTCCCGGTAGGTCTTGATCGACCGCCACGCCCGAAGGAACGCCTCCTGCGTCACCTCCTCCGCGTCGTGCCGGTCGCGCAGACGCGAGAGGGCAAGCCGGTAGATCCGCCCCTCGAACCGATCCACCAGCATCCCGAAGCACGCGCGATCCCCGGCGCGCGCCCGCGACGCGAGCGCCTCATCGCTCACGCCGCCCGACGCGACCCGCTCGGTCGTGCGTTCGTCCATGGTCACGGTCATGCTACCGGTCATCGTCCTCGCCACCGACATGAATCTGCATCATGTCCGCGACCCGGTCCGCGTCCACATCGATCGAGGCCCGGATCGTCCGACCCTCGACATCGAACCGAAGCCCGCGCGCCAGACGAAGCAGCTCCTGGAAGTCCTCATCGTCCGTGTCCCCGGCGATGAGCTGCCCGAGCGCCACAACGCCCTGCAGCACCTGCGCGACGCGCTGCGCCTCCTCTTCATCGTTCGCGGTCGCCGCCGCACGAACGTGCATCCGCCCATCCCGCTCGCTCACCGCCGCCCAGACGCTCCCCGCGTCGCGAGCCAGCTCGCTCACGGGATGGAAGCCGTCGATGCCGGACAGCTCGCTCGCCATCACGACGATCATCGCGTGCTCCGCCGGGGAGGCCGCCTCCAGCACCCGCGCGTTCCCCGGCAGCCCCTCATCCCGGCCCTCCGCGACGCGCAGCGCCCGCCCCAGCCACGCCGTGCTCGGCGAGGCGATCAGGGTCCGCCCCCCGTGCTCGCCGCGCACCGAAGCGATGTTGATCGCCTCGTCGTCCTCCCCCGGCTCGGAGAGCGAGATGATCTCACGCCCCTCCACCTCGAAAGTCTCCTCACCGTGCAGGAACTTGTGCCCGTGCCACAGACGCTCCTCGAGCGCCCCGAGGCGCCCGCTCCCCTGCAGCACCGCGACGACCGAGTCTTCACCCTCCCACCCGTAGAGCGTCAGCCCGCGCAGATCCTCACTCCACGACAGATCCCCCCGCAGATCCCGCGCAAAGTCGTCGTCGTCGATCTCCCGATCGATCTGCTCCAGACACCACGCCCCCAGACGCGAGCCCACCGCCTCCTCGAAATCGATGTGCATCACCCAGACCGCGTCCCGGTCCACCAGGTCCAGCCGCGGCGGTCCCGCGAGCGACCCCGAGACCACGCCCGCCATCGCGCCCAGCACCACCCCGCGCCGCATCAGCTCCGTACGCATCATCATCCCTCAACTTCCCGGCCGCGCTCGGCCCTCTGGTGTCACCGACCCCCTCTTCTACGTCCTCCGCCCCCCCGCGTTACACCCCTTCCCGCCCGGACGCGCACCGTCCGAGAGAAACCGCCTCCCACGCCACGCCCCCCTCCGCCCGGATGTCGCCTAGTCTGTCGCCCGAGTCGGGCGGCCCAGAGGCCGTCCCGGGACCTCCCCTCGACCGGCGCCCGTGGCCGGGCCAAGCACGCCGGAGCACCCCCATGCCGCGAACCGTCGGGCTGCATTGGTGGCGCCATGACGACGCCGACCTCTGGTTCAACCAGTGCGACGGACCCGCGGGCCGGCACCGCGACATCGTCCTCCGCCCGTGGGACCGCGACGCGGACCACATCCTGATCTCCGCCAGCCCCGTCAATGCCTCGGGCGAACCCCGCCTCCCCCCCGTGCGCAAACGCCTCGCCAAGCTCCGCGGTCGCTACGACGCGGAACGACTCAGCCACGCCATCGACGCGATCGGACGCGACCGCGACGACATGACGATGCTCGTCTACGAGCCGTCGCCGGCGTTCAGCGACGCCTGGTTCGAGGTCGCCCGCGAGCGATGCCGCGCGGTCTACGCCCCGGACGAGCGCGCCACCCACCCCTTCGTCCTCCCCCGCACCTGGTCCTTCCCGGAACGAGCCCCCGCCCTGCGCGCCGAGCCCGTCCCGAACGAATCGGACGACGATCGCCCCCTCCCCCTCGTCTGCGTCACCAGCGGCAAGTCCCTCTGGAAGGGACACGACGCCCGGCTCGCCTTCCTCCGCCGACTCCGCGCCGCGGGCGTCCCCTTTGATCTCTACGGACGCTCCCTCCCCGCCGACCTGAAGCCCCGCGGCCCCCTCCAGAGCAAGGCCTCGGTCCTCCGCGCCGCCCGGCTCACGCTCGCGATCGAGAACACCGACGAGGGGGACCGCTACGTCACCGAGAAGCTCTGGGATCCGCTGATCTGCTGGTCCCTCCCCCTCTACGTCGGCCCGCGCGCCGCCGACCGCGTCGCGCCCGAGGGCTCGTTCGTCCGCGTCCCGGACCTCGCCGACGCCGGCGTCGACGCCATCCGCGAAGCGCTCGCGGACCCGAACCTCCGGCGCGACCGCCTCGACGCCATCCGCGCCGCCCGCGAGGCGGCGCTCGGCCCCCTCCGGCTCGTCGAGTGGATCGCGGCGGTCACCCCCCCCAACGCCCATCGCAACGACGCGTCCCTGCACGCGCGCCCCTGACGATCCGCTACCCTGCTCCCCGTGCCCGATCCCGCCCTCCTGCTTGCGCTCCTCGCGACCCTCCTAGCCGTCGGGGCGCTCGCGCTCGCGTTGAGCGAGCGGAAACGCTCCGCCTCCCTCCGCCGGCGCCAGCGCCGCCTCACTGCGCGCGTCGGCTTCCTCGAAGCCCTCCTCCGCCCCGCGTGGGAAGACCGCGTTCGCCGTGACCTGGATCGCGACGGTGTCAGGCCCCGTCTCCCCGTCCACTGCCGCGCCCAGCACGCGGAGGACATCCTCCTCTACGAGCTTTTCGAGGGCGCACGGGAGGGGTTCTTCATCGAAGTGGGCGCCTACGACGGGTTCTCCCACGCCACCACCTACCTCCTCGAATCCATCGGCTGGTCCGGACTCCTCGTCGAGGCCCTCCCCGAACGCGCCGAGCAGGCCCGCCGCTGCCGCCCGGCAAGCCACGTTGTCCACGCCGCCCTCGGCAAGCGCGGCTCCTCCGGCACAACCACCCTCACCCGCTTCGCCGACCCCGAGGGCACCGACGAACTCTCCTCCTACATCGCCGACATCGGCGGCGACGCCCCCCGCCCCTCGGGCGAGCACGCCCAGTCCATCCAGGTCCCCCTCACCACCATGGACGCTCTCCTCGACGAGCTGGGACGCGACCAGGCCCCCGTTGACCTCGCCGTCATCGACGTCGAGGGCGGCGAGATCGACCTCCTCGACGGATTCGACCTCGACCGCTTCCGCCCCCGCGCCATCCTCATCGAAGACCACGTCGGCGGCGACCACAGCCCCAACCGGATGGCCCTCGTCGCCCGCGGCTACGCCGACGCCGGCTGGATCTCCTTCAACCGCCTCATGGTCCGCAAGGACGAGCCCGAACTCCTCCTCCGCGCCCGCTCACTCCTCTACACCACCGACTCGGGTCGCATGCCCCCCGAACCCGTCCCCAGCCTCGCCTGACATGACCCGTACCCCGCCGGGCGCCCACCCGTCCGGACCGATCCCGCCCCGGAACCCCGGCGCCAACGCGGAACCGGACCCGGGCCGACGCATAGACTTGCCCTGTTTCGCCTCTCCCTGGCCCGCGTTCGTACGCGCCCGCACGCACCTGTTCTCAGCGGAGTCCCAACCGTCATGCCCGCCACCACGATCAACGTCCGCGAGGTCCTCGGCGACGAGGCCGAGAGCCTCCTCGCCTACGAGTCCAAGACCGTCTCCAAGTCCGCCCTCCACCTCCCCGGGCCGGACTTCGTGGACCGGGTTCTGGCGCCCTCCGACCGCTCACCCAGCGTGATGCGGAACTTCCAGCTCATCCTCAACACCGGACGCCTCGCCGGGACCGGGTACACCTCCATCCTCCCGGTGGACCAGGGCATCGAGCACTCCGCCGGCGCCTCCTTCGCCCCCAACCCCGCCTACTTCGACCCCGAGAACATCGTCAAGCTCGCCATCGAGGGCGGGTGCAACGCCGTCGCCTCCACCTTCGGCGTCCTCGGCGCGGTTTCCCGCAAGTACGCCCACAAGATCCCCTTCCTCGTCAAGTTCAACCACAACGAACTGATGACCTTCCCCAACACCTACAACCAGATCCCCTTCGGCTCCATCACCCAGGCCTACGAGATGGGCGCCGTCGCCGTTGGCGCCACCATCTACTTCGGCTCCGACGAGTCCGAACAGCAGATCCAGTACGTCTCCGAGATGTTCCACCACGCCCACGAGCTGGGCATGGTCACCGTCCTCTGGTGCTACATCCGCAACTCCGCCTTCAAGGTGGACGGGACCGACTACCACGCCTCCGCCGACCTCACCGGACAGGCCAACCACCTCGGCGTTACCATCGAGGCCGACATCATCAAGCAGAAGCTCCCCACCAACAACGGGGGCTACGCCGCCCTCAACTCCGGCGATTCGTCGTACGGCAAGTTCGACAAGCGCGTCTACACCGAACTCGCCGGCTCCGACGAGAACGGCAAGGGCGGGCACCCCATCGACCTCTGCCGCTACCAGATCCTCAACAACTACATGGGGCGCGCCCCGCTCATCAACTCCGGCGGCGCCTCCTCCGGCGCGGGCGACCTAAAGGAAGCCGTCACCACCGCCGTCATCAACAAGCGCGCCGGCGGCATGGGCCTGATCTCCGGACGCAAGGCCTTCCAACGCCCCATGAACGAGGGCGCTGCCCTCCTCCACGCGATTCAGGACGTGTACCTCGACGAGTCGATCACGGTGGCGTGACACCACCACCAGGTATCACGACTCATCACAATCAACACCCACATCCGCCGCAATTCTCTTCCAGAACTCAGCGTCGGTGCTGTAGTCCGCCTCGAGTCCAAGACCCTTGAGTGTCTTCAAGACCCACAGAACCGAGCAGAGCATGCGCGGGTTGCGGGATAACTGATGCTCCGGGTCTGCCTCTCGCCACGCGTCCATCGCCAGTCGGCACTCAACCTCAAGTTGCGCTCGATCACCCCTGGCGTCGCACCCTCTCGCCATCAGACTGCGCAGCCATCCGCTCCGAACTGCGCCCCCCGAGGCCCCCGAGGACTCGAGCGCCGACAGTGCCTCCGGGTACTCACGAAGGAACCGCTCCAGGTGCTCATGCCGCTTGTGGTGAGCGAGCATGGCAACATGGCCCTGAAGGTATCTCAGCGACTCTTCGTGATTCGCTCCGAGAAGTCGCAGCACGACTCCGACGAGCCGATCCGAGGCCTCGATCTCTTCCTGCGTCTTGCGTCGAGTTGTTTGGGCCATCACGAGCTGCGTGAGCGCCACGTACTCGAGGTAGCTGTCTGGCCCGAGTGACCGCCTCGCTCGCTCGATGTACGACTCGATCCGCCCGCTCGGGTCAGGGGCAAAGGGCATCGCAGCGGCAACTGCAAACTCGCGAACCTCACCGAGCATCGCGAGAGGATGATCCTTGCCCAGCACGCGTTCAGCGCGATCGCGTATGACCTCGGCGCGATCGAAGCTCTCCTGCATCTTCTCGCCGTCCCGTGTCGCCGTTGCTTTCAGCGCACTCGCGAACACATGGAGCAACTCGGCCCTCACCGTTTCAGGGTCGTTCTGGCCCCGATCCCGGGTGTACTCCGCAATGACGACATCGAGCAGTTCGACCGCCTCGCCCCATTCGCCAACTCCACTGCGTGGCGAAACGACAAGCGACTCGGCCAGTGCCAGCGACGCCTCGGCGCGCAATGGAGACTCGATACCGTGTGCGTCCAGCTCATTAATCGCACCGCGCAGCCGCTCACGCCCGGCGCCCACGCGACCCAGCACATACAACGCCGTGCCTACAAATACGTCAATCTCAGCGCGCAACCGTGGACGCGCGATAAACGCAGATGAATCTGACGCCGCGCCTTCGTCGAAGACATCGGTCAACAGAGTTTCACTTGAGGGCCCAACGGCCCTTGCTCCGCCCGGCCAACCACGCCAAGGCGGATTGACGCTTTCAAACGCACCCCTGAAGTAGAGCAGGACCTCTCGAGTATTCTCTGCCGCCTCCCTCTCACTCTGAGCGGCCAGCAGCGCGTCCTCCTTGGCCTTCTTCTCGCTCTGCGCCGAGAGCCAGGCGGCTTCCTTCGCCTCTTCCGCCTGGAACTTCTGATCGAACGCGTAGTACGCCAGAGCGCTGAACAAAACCGACGAGACGAAGAGGACCAACACGCCGGCCAAGGCCACAACAACCCCCGCTCTGTGTCGACTCACGAACTTCTCAACGCGGTAGGTCACACTCGGCGGCCCCGCCACCACCGGCTCATCATCCAGATACCGCCGCAGCTCCTCCCCCAACGCGCTCGCCGTCTCGTACCGGCGAGCCCGGTCCTTCTCCAGGCACGTCATCACCACCCAGTCCAGGTCCCGGCGCAAGGTGCTCGTCAGCGATCTCGCGTCCGTGTGACGCGCCTTCGCCACACGCGATCCCTCGCTCACGTCAGCCGCTGAGCCCATCAGCGAAAGTACCCGCGTGCTCGGCTTCTCCGGCTCCTCCTCCTTGATAATCCGCACCAGCTCCGCGTACGCCGCGTCGCGCAGCTTCTCGCTCGTGAACGGCAGCGACCCCGTCAGCAGCGCGTACAGCAGCACCCCCAGGCTGTACACATCACTCCGCGTGTCGATATCCAGCCCCGACATCTCCGCCTGCTCGGGCGACATGTACTCGGGCGTGCCGATGATCTTCCCTCGCTCCGTGAAGATCGTCTTCTCGCTCAGGCGCTGGTTGAGCGCCTTGGCGATGCCGAAGTCGATCACCTTGGGCGTCGCGCCGCCGTCCGCGTCGTACGAAACCAGGATGTTGCTGGGCTTGAGGTCCCGGTGCACCACGCCCTTGGTGTGCGCGTGCTGCACCGCGTTGCACACCCGGATCATCAGCTCGCAGCGCTCGCGCACGCTCAGGCGGTTCTGATCGCAGAAATCCGTAATGGGCTCGCCCTTGACCAGCTCCATCACGAAGTACGGGCGCGCCCCCATCTCGGGCGGCGTGACCCCGCCGTCGAACACCTTTGCGATGCACGGGTGGTCCATCACCGCCAGCGCCTGACGCTCGGCCTCGAACCGCGCCACCACCTGCTCCGAGTCCATCCCCGCCTTGATGACCTTCAGCGCCACCCGCCGGCGCACCGGCTCCACCTGCTCGGCGGCATACACCACCCCGAACCCGCCCTCCCCGATCTGCTCCAGTAGGCGGTACGGTCCGATCCGCGCGCCCGCCGCCTCCCCCGCGCCAGGATCGCCATCCCCCCTCGCCCCCGCACGGCTTCCGCGCCCACTCCCCATGCCGCCAGCTTATTCTGAACCGGGCCTCCAACCCAACCCCCAATGCTCGACCGGGCCGACCCGCTCCATCACGCCGGCACTCACGGCAGCGCATGCTCCGGAACCTCCCCGCTGAGCATGAACCGCCGAAGCTCCTCGACGCTCCAGCGCAATCGGAACCGAAGCTCACCCTGATAAACCGTGTCCCCCCGCAGGCTCAGGAAGTCGTGGAAGGCGGGCGACGGATCCGCCCTGATCACCGCATAAACCACCCCGCCGTCGAGCGATCGCCGGGGCAGGTTGCCGATCTGCTCCAGCCCGCCGGGAAGATCCCACGCCGTCCCGCCCCGCCCCACGAGTTCAGCCTCGATCGCCTCCTCTCCCGGCCCGGCCCAATCGGCGGGACGGGTCCCCCACCGCCACCACGACGCCGACCCGAACAGGCATTGGGACCGAGCGGCCCGCCCCTCCTGTTCATTGACAACCTCGATGAGGAGGCGACCGCCAAAGACCAGCGCCTCCCCGACCGGGGGCCCCTCGTCGTATCGACGCAGCCGCAGCTCAACCGCCAGCGTCCAGGCCCGCCGCTCAGGATCGGCGCGCGGGACAAGCCGGGCCACGATCCGATCCTGAAGCGCCCTCTGCACCTCGGCGCTCGAATCGATCTTCGGCTCGAGCGTCGCGTCCACCACGCTCGACACGTTGCCCCGGACCGTCCCCACGCGCTCCCAACGATCGGTCTCGCCCCGCAGCGCCCCATTCTCCGCGAGGTACAGCTTCGCCGGCGATCCGAACGTCCCCTCCCGGCGCGGCGACACCACCCCCGTCGGGATCACCCCCGGCGCGTTCCACCACGGGCCCGACCCCTCGACCGGGCGAACATGGTCCCACTGAAACCGCTCGACCCACTGCGCCAACACCTCCTCAGCCGACCCCGTCGGCATCGGCCCGTTGAGCCAAAGCGAACTCGGCGTCGCCGCGTCAAAGTCCGCGACGCCCCAGCCCCCGCGGATCCGGTACCGCCCCAGCAGAAGCCGACGGATCCGGAGCGGGGCGTACACCAGCTCCTCCGGACCAACCCGCTCGGGCGCCTGAAACTCAACCCACGCCACCGAGTGCGCCCAGCGCGACTCGAACCCGTACGCCCCGCCCGAACGGATCATCTCCGTCAGCGCGCTCTTGTACGCCAGTCCCTTCGCCGTCGTCCCATCGGTGATCACCCGCCGGGACTCGAACCGCCCCAGCAGGAACGCGACGCGCCGGCTCAGCCAGCTGTAGCGCGTCTCGTTGCCCCGCGCGACCCACCCGCCCCGCGCGACGCGCTCGAGCGCCTTCTCCGGGTACGCCCCCCCTCTCGGGCGCGTCACGAACGGGGACAACAACCCGGTCCCCTGCTCCTCCGACAGGAACGGGAACGAGGCCACCAGCACCACGTCCGGGACCGCCTCGATCCACCCGTTCCGCTGCACCGCCGGGACCGCCCGCAACCCGTGCGACGCCACGAGCAGGACCATCGCCACGCCCACCCAGCGCCATCGCCGCCGGGTCCGTCGCAGCGACCGCGCCCGCTCGACCACCTTCCCGCACTCGGAGCAGATCCACCGCCCCTCCACATCCGGCTCGACGCCCCCCAGGTCGTACCAGCACTTCGGACACCGCCGCCGCCCGCGCGACCGGTCCCACAGGAGCGCCCATCCCCCCAGCCCGATCCCGCCCGCGAACACCAACCAACCCGCGATACTCCACGCCATCAACGCAATCTACACAATCCGACCGGGCCGCCCGACGCGGACGAAAGCCCCTTCGCTCTCCATGTGCGAGTGATCTTGCCCGGGTGGGAACAACCCGATCATCCGGGGTGTTCACCCCCTGTCCTGGCCCCCACCCCGCGCCCTCAGGTTCCACGCCCGAGACGCCGCTCCGAGCAGGGAAAGCACATGCCCGACCGCACGACCAAGACCGCGATTCCCCTCGACACCTTCCATCCGGAGGGACTCGCCGCCGCCCTCGCCGACGACGCCGGTGTCGCCTTTCTCCTGATCGACGCCGACCTGCGCCTCCTCTTCGCCAACGCGCACGCGCAGGGGTGCCTCAAGGAGCGCGGGCACGACGCCCCCGCCACCGATTCGATCGGCCTTCCCCTGTACGACCTCTTCCCGGGCGCCGTCGCGCGCGAGTACGCCGAGGCCGCCTCCCTCGCCTGTGAAGAGCGTGCCCCCGTCGATCTCGTCGGCATGATCAAGGGCGCCTGGCGACGCCTCACCTTCCGCCCGGTCACCTACGAGGGGCAGCGCTGCGTCCTGATGAGTTCCCCGCCCCCCAGCCAGTTCCACTCCACCACCCCCGGGCGCCTCACCCGCCGAACCACCCGCGACGAACTCGGCAAGCTCGCCAAGCTCACCGCCCGCGAACTTGAGATCCTCCACCTCGTCGGCCTCGGGCTCAACACCAACCAGACCGCCGAGGAACTCTCCCGCTCGGTCAAGACCGTGGACGGGCACCTGCTCTCGATCCGCAACAAGATCGGCCAGCTCACCCGCACCGAGCTGGCCGCCCTCGCGATCGAGGCGGGCCTGACCCGCGTGGACCGGGAGGAGATCCGGCGCATCGCCCGCCAGTCCCGCCTCGCCAACCCGCCCCACGCGTAAAGCCCACATCACGCCCCATTCCCCCCTACCCTGCGCCCATGCGCCCACTCCGACCCGCGGTCTTCCTCGATCGCGACGACACCCTCAACGTCAACGCCGACCTTCCTCCCGAGGCCTGGGCGCGCACCAAGGAAGGGGACCTGCTCGATCCCTGCTTCGTGCAGCTCATCCCCGGCGCCCTCGAGGCCTGCCGCCGGCTCGCCGACGCCGGGTACGTCCTTGTCGTCATCACCAACCAGGGGGGCGTCGCGCGCGGCGGGGGCTCGACCCGTGACATCGACGCCTGCAACACCGCCCTGCGCGCCCGCCTGACCCCCACCGACTCCCCCGAGCCCGAGACGATCCCCGAACCCTTCCGCGCCTCGGTCATCGCTGCATCCTACTCCGCCCCCCACCACCCGACCGGGGACGTGCCCCCCTTCGACGTGGAGCACCCGTGGCGCAAGCCCGGGCCGGGGATGATCGAGGCCGCCGCCGAAGAACTCGGACTGGATCTGGCCCGCTCCTGGATGGTGGGCGACAAGCAGCGTGACCTCGACGCCGCCACCGGCGCCGGTGTCTCCCCCGCCCGCACCCTCCTGATCGGTCCGAACGCCGAGCTGCCCGACCTGAGCGCCGCCGCCGACCGAATCCTCGCCGAGGCGATCGACCCGGCGCAGACCTCGCGGGTCACGCTGCGCGCGCGCACGGGATCGCCCCTCGCCGACTCGCGCGCCCGCGAAACGGTCATCGCCACCGCCCGGGCCATCGCCGAACGGACCGGCGTCCGTCTGCTCGAAACCTCGACGACCGACGAGAGTGTCACGGTCTCCCTGGCGACCCACCGGCTCGGGGCCCTCGGCTTCCTGACCGAACTCCGACGCCTCACCAACGCCTGGTCGCGCGCCCGCTCGGGCGCGGACCTCTGGCCCGATGAAGCCTGATCGCCCATGCCCCGCCCCGCCCTCAAGCCCCACCGACTCTTGATCGTCCTCCCCTCCTGGGTGGGCGATGCGGTGATGGCCACCCCCGCTCTCCGCCGGGTGCGCTCCGCCCTCCCCGGGGCCTTCATCGGGGCGCTGGCACGCCCGGGTGTCGACCAGCTCCTCGCCGGCTCGGACCTGTTCGATGAGGTGCACGTGGAACGAGCCTCGGGCGTGCTCGGGCCGAAGTTCGTCGCCGCCAAGCTCCGCCCCCGGCGCTACGACACCGCGTTGCTCCTCACCAACTCCTTCTCCACCGCCCTCATCGCCCGGGTCGCGGGGATCCCGAGGCGCGTCGGCTACAACCGGGACGCGCGTCGCCTCCTGCTCACCGACCCGCTCCCCCCCGAACGAACGCCACGCGGACGCTTCGCCATCGTCCCCGCCGTCAACGCCTACTGGTCACTCGCCTCGTCGATCTGCGCCGATGCGCCCGCCCCCCCACGCCCCGACCAGCCCCTGACGAGCACGCACGCCCCCCTGATCCTCCCCCCCGAGGCGCGGCTCGAGCTGACACCGACCCCCGCTCAGCAGGCCGACGCCGCTCGCGTCCTCGAGAGCGCCCGGATCGGACCCGACCAGCCCTTCGCGATCCTCAACCCGGGCGGAAACAACCCGGCCAAACGCTGGCCACCCGATCGCTTCGCGCTCGTCGCCGACCACCTGCGCCGAACGCACGGCCTGCGCGTGCTCGTGAACACCGCCCCGACCGAGATCGAGATCGCCCGCGCCATCACCGAGAACGCCCGGACCGATCCGGTCCCCCTCGCGGACCACGCCTCCACGCTCGGCGCCCTTCTCCCCCTCTGCGCCCGGGCCTCGGTCATGGTCACCAACGACACCGGCCCCCGCCACATCGCCGCCGCGATGGGCGCCCCCCTCGTCTCCCTCTTCGGCCCCACCGACCCGCGCTGGACCACCATCCCGGTGCGCCCGCTCGCCGATGGACGCCCCTCCGAGGTCGTCGTCGCCGCAGACCCACAACTGCCCATCGATGAGTCCGCCAACGACCACCCGCAGCGCTGCAGCGTGGATCGCATCACGACCCAGCGCGTCACCGAAGCGGTGGATTCCTTACTGGCATGAGCCCGGCCTCACGCGAGCCGGTCGCGGAACCAGCGGACGCCCGGATAACGGCGTCCGAGTTCGCCGAGCAGGGCGACCTCGTCCAGGCCCGCTGCCCGCTCGATCCGCCCGACCCCCGCGGGACGGTCCACCCATCCCCGGGCCTCCCCCTGGTCGCGCCGGACCCGCCAGCGCTCACCCCCAACGTCGGGCATGGTCCGGTATGGCGTTACAGCACTGGACATCGACTCGCCTCCGCGCCGGCCCAGACCGCTGTGCCGATCGCACCGCCCGTATCGGATCCGCCTTCTGGCGCGATCAGGCCGGACGATCCCCCCCGCGAAGTAACTCCCCGAAGGACCTGACCGATCCCCATCCCCAACCCAGCCCGCACAGGCGGCAGACCCGGAACGACCCGCCCGACCCATCCCCCTTGACGGGCCTCAACAACACCCTACGATTGCCCCTGCCCGCCTCGCCGGGCCCATCCTCGCCCCCCGGCTCCACCCCGAGCCCGGAGCGTCCGATGGATTCACAACCTGGGGACGTAGCTCAGCCTGGTAGAGCGCTTCCATGGCATGGAAGAGGTCAGGGGTTCGATCCCCCTCGTCTCCACTGACAGGGCCCCGGACACCGTCCGGGGCCTTGCGCTTTTTCCGCTCGACGCCCCCCGAACGGCAACGCGACCCAACGACGTCGGCGCCCGCGCCTTCCGCTCCCGAGGCGAACTGGATATGTTCGCCCAGCACCCGAGAGGTGGGCCGCGTTCGTGCGCACGCCCGCCCGTCCTCGATCTGGGGGGGAGTCGTGATGAACATCGTGCGCCTGGGCCTGAGCACGGCCATCTCGTCCGCGTTGCTTCTCTCGTCAAGCGCGAACGCCGCCCCGCCACGCCCGGGTGACTACCTGGTCGCCTCGCGGACGCACGGGTGGATCATCAGCGTCGATCCGCGGACGGGCATCGCCGGGACCGTGCTGACCGGCCCCGACGCGTTCGACCCCGCCGACCCTCCGGCGCTGATCGGCGCCGGCCCGGATCTCGGGCCGTCGTTCCGCCTCTCGATCGACTCCGCGACCGGGGGCGCCATCCTGGCCAGAACCTGTCTGAACCCCGCCAAGACCTGGGGCCTGTTCGACGTCGACGCGTTCAACGGCGACCGGACACGCCTGCCCGGCAGCGAGAGCACGCTCTGGGACGAGTGCGGCGACATCATCTTCAACGACACGGACACCATTTATGCAACCGCCTCCGGGGACTACGAAACCTCTCCCGACGATCGTGGTCGCGTGATCCACTTCGACCTGAACACCCACGCCTCAACCCTCATTTCCGGCGATGCGCGAGGCGACGGGCTCGGCATGATCTCACCACGCGCACTCGCCCGCCTCGACGCCTCCACACTGCTGGTCCTCGAGGTCAACATCCCCACCGGCGTCGGCGCCGGCCTCTTCAAGATCGACCTCGTCTCCGGCGACCGCACCCTCCTCAGCTGGATCACCCGCGGCGCCCGAGAGCGACGCATGATCGTCAACGGCGCCGACACGTGTCCGGTCACCATCGGCGACGACGAGGGCGGCGCCGGCCCGCAGGTCAACCGCCAGACCCGCGCCGTCTGCGTGACCCCCGACGGGCGCATCCTCGTCGGCGCCGCCAGCGAGTTCGGCTCCTTCTTCGCCGGCGCCATCCTCGAGATCGACCCCGAGACGGGCGACCGCACCCTCCTCCTGGGTGACGCCATCGATCAGAACACCGGGCAACACCTCATCGTCCCCCCCAGCAACGACCCCGATTTCGGACGTCTCCAGGCGCCCATGGGCCTGCTCAACACGCCCGGCGGCCGCGTCGCCTTCACCGAGCTTTTTGGCGCCGGCAGACTCCTCGAACTCGACCCGGCGACCGGCGCCCTGGCCGTCGTCGCGGACATTCCCGCCCAGATCGCCGCGACCAACAGCCAACTCAGCGGGCTGGCGATCTACTGGCCCGACTACAACCCCGGCGATCTCGCGCCACCCTTCGGCGTGTTCAACTTCGACGACGTGCTCGCGTTCCTCGTCGCCTTCGGCGCGATGGACCCCATCGCCGACAGCGCCCCGCCGCTGGGAACCTTCAACTTCGACGATGTGCTGGCGTTCCTGACCGCGTTCACCGAGGGCTGAGACCCGTCAGGCGCCGGTCCTCCGCCCGGATCCGGACGTCGTTGGCGCTCATGTCCCGCCGGCGCATCAGGCCGTCGTCGTCGAACTCCCAGTGCTCGTTGCCGTGCGTCCGGTACCACTGTCCGTGCTCGTCGCGCCACTCGTACTCGAACCGGACGCTGATGCGGTTGTCGGTGTACGACCAGAGTTCCTTCATCAGCCGGTAGTCGAGTTCCTTCGACCACTTGCGCTCGAGGAACGCCCGGATCGCCTCGCGCCCCGTGAAGAACTCGTCCCGGTTGCGCCACTCGCTCTCGGGCGAGTACGCCAGGCTGACCCGCTCGGGATCGCGTGAGTTCCACGCGTCCTCCGCGGCCTGCACCTTCGCCAGCGCCTTCTCCCGCGTGAACGGGGGGCGGATGTCGGTGGGCTTTGCCAAGGGTGGCTCCTTTATCGCGTGCGTTCCACGCGCCGGTCCATGAACGAACGGATGAGCGTCGCCGTCTCCTCTGCGTACTCCTCGAGGACAAAGTGGCCCGTGGGGAGCATGTGCAGCTCCGCCTCGGGCAGATCGCGCAGGTAGGGGGTCGCGCCCTCGCTCGGGAAAATGGCGTCGTTCTCTCCCCAGACGATCAGCGTGGGGGGCTGGTGCTCGCGGAAGTAGGACTGCCACTCGGGGTAGAGCGCCACGTTGGTGCGGTAGTCGTAGAACATCGCGAGCTGAATCTCGCTGTTGCCGGGGCGGTCGAGCAGCGCCTGGTCCACGATCCAGGACTCGGGCGCCACGGAGGCGGGGTCCCCCACCCCGTTCGTGTACTGCCAGCGCGTCGCGTCCGGGGTGAGCAGACCGCGCATCGCGCTCGCGTTGACCGGGTTCGGGTCGGCCCAGAACGCCCGGATCGGCTCCCAGAACGCGCCCAGCCCCTCCTCGTACGCGTTGCCGTTCTGCACGATCAGGGCGTCTACCCGCTCGGGCGCGCCCGAGGCGACACGGAACCCGACCGGGGCGCCGTAGTCGAAGACGTAGAGCGAGTACGTCTCGATCCCGAGCCGATCGATGAAGGCCACGACGATCTCGCTGAGCCGGTCGAAGGTGTAGTCGAACTCCCCCACGTCGGGCGCGGCGCTCATGCCGAAGCCCGGGTAGTCGGGGGCGATGACGCGGTAGGTGTCGCTGAGGCGATCGATCAGCTCGCGGTACTGGTGACCGCTGCTCGGGAAGCCGTGGAGCAGGAGCAGGACGGGGGCGTCCTCCGGTCCGGCCTCGCGGTAGAAGATATCCATGCCCTGGATCTCGACGGTCCGGTAGCTCACCCGGGCCGGGTGGACCGACCCGGCGCAGGGCGACCCGCCCGCCACCGGCTCCTCCCCCCCGAGGGAGAGACTCCCGATCCCGATCGCCATGCCGGCGATCACGGTCGAAACACTGCGCTTCATCATCAAACTCCTCGCATCGTGTGTCGGGTTCCTGAATCCGGAAGAGAAAGGCGCCCACGCCCTCTCGGGCGCGGGCGCCGAGCGCCCTTACGCCGCCGACGCGTCCAGCGCCGCGTCGATCGCCCTGGCGAGCGCCGACACCGACTGCACGCCGACCATCCGAGAGGCCTCGGCCCCGCGGTCGAACACGATCAGCGTGGGGATGCTCGACACGCCGAGGCGGCGCGCCACCTCGGGCGACTCGTCGATGTTGACCTTCGCGACCGTGGCGCGCCCCGCGTACTGCTGGGCGATGGCGTCAAGCGCCGGGGCGACCGCCCGGCACGGGGCGCACCAGGGCGCCCACAGATCGAGCAGCACCGGCCCGTCGCTCTCACGCAGCAACGCCTCCAGCCCGCTCTCGTTCACTTGCATCGGGGTGGCTTCCGACATGGCAAACTCCTTTCAAACCGGGCACGCGCGTTCGCGGCCCAAACCGCCCGGGGGGCCCCCCCGCCCCCCCCGCCCCGGGGGGGGGGTGGTTGTGGGGGACGGGGGGGATACCGGTGACCCCCGCACCGGGGCCCCCCCCCCCCCCCCCGGGGCAAAGATACCGGGGGGG
>JBITAG010000278.1:0-5395 GCA_044439985.1 Phycisphaerales bacterium JB059
ACATCAACGCCTTTTTTGGTAGCGCTGGATGCCACTTCAAGGCCAATGTAACCACCACCCACGATGACCAAGCGTTTCCCCGGAACCACGACCCCAACGAGTACGAAACCGCCAAGGGCTGCCTCATGCTCAGCATCGGCGTGCTGATCTGCGCCGCCCTCTTCGTCCTGATGGCGTTCCTCTTCGGCGACCCCAACGCCTAGATCCCGCACGCCCGCCAACGCCCCCGGCCCCCCACGCGCGATCGGTGCGCGCCCACTCAGCCCGCCCCCGCCCCCTCCGCCCCCTCCTTCAACGCCCCCTCCATCAACGCCCTCGCCCGCTCCACCAACGCCGGGATCTCCTCCACCGACCCCGGGTACGCCAGTCGCTCGATCTCCTCCACCACCCCCGCGGGCAGATCCTCACGCAGGTACCGCATCCCGAAGTCGAACCGATCCGGGCAGTGAACCGCGCGCAGCACGTCCACGAGCGGCTGCAACGCCAGGCTCTGGTAGAAATGCATCGCGTCGATCACCCGACCCCGACGCGCCTCCTTCACGCCCAGGTGCGCAAGCAGCGCGAACTTGCCCGCGGCGTTCTCCAGCCGCGCCCGCCGGCGCGCCTCGTGGCTCGCCCGGTCCAGCGGGACCCGCCCGATCAACCCCTCCGGGTCGAACAGCACCCGCGGCTCGCCGTGCCGCTCACGCACGAAGAACTCGAACCCGGGCGCAAAGGCGATCAGCACCACATCCACAAGCCCAAACCCCTCGCACCCCTCGAGCTGATAGAACGCCTGCTCCCCCCCGTGCCACGTCGGCGACGGCACACGCCACCGCCGCTCGATCGGCGCCACCGACCCGAGCGCCTCCTCGATCCGCGCAAACCCCGCCTCGGCGTCCCCCTCGGACACAAGGCAGACCAGGTCGATGTCACTCAGCGCGTCCACGCGCCCCGTCGCGTCCGACCCGCCCAGGTACGCGGCGCGGAAGGGCGCTCGCCCCTCAAGCCCCGCCCGCAACGCCTCGATGATCGCCTCTCGTGTCGGCATGCCACGCGTACCACCACGCCCCGGACCGGTTGCCCGGCCCCGCTAGTCCGCGGGGCGCTCGGGCGGGAGCGAGTAGAAGCCGTGCCCCTCGTCGATGAGCTTGCCCGCGCGCGCCAGCGCCTTCCACACGTGCCGCGGGACCTCCCGGGGCGCCTCCATCGAGGCGATCCCCGACTTCTTCCCCGAGGTCATCCCGTGCCCACCCAGCTTCGACTCGTCGTTGAGCCGGGCGAGCTTGATCCGCTTGCGGAACATCCGCAGCGCGTCGTTCATCTCACGCTCGGAGACCTCCACCGCCGGCTCCGCCTTCGCCACGCTCGGGCTCTCGAGCGCCCGAACCAGGGCGTCGAGCCCCTCGGCGTCCTTCTCCTTGAAGACCCGCTGCGCCTCCGCCGCGTCCACCGGCATCCGCCCGATCAGCCGCTCGGCGAGCGCCCACGCGTCCACCACCTCCAGCCCGTTCGTGCCGGTCCGGATCTGGTCGGTGAGCTGTCTGACTTTCTGAAGGACGTTCATGCCCCGGATGATATTCGCCTCAGGGCGACGACGGACCCGCCCCCGTCCGCTCCACCGGCGCCTGCACCTCGCCGTACCGCGCGAACCGCGGCACGAACGGGCTGTTGTACCCCAGGTACCGCGGCGCCCCCACCACCCGCCACGCCTCCTGCTCCCTCTCCCACGCCTCCAACGCCGCCAGACCCCGCTCGTAGTTCCTCGCGTGGTACCCCCCGCGCACGCCCACGCTCGCGAAGGTCCTCGGCGGCAGATCCTCAACCCGAACCGCGCCGTCCTCCCCCGCCTCGCCCAGCGCCGTCGAGCGGTACAGGAACGCCATGGACGCCAGCTCCGGCTCACCCTCCCCGCGCCGCTCGTAGGCCATCGCCACGGGCGCGGTCATCGCGATCTCGTTCCGCTTGATGTGCCCGAACAACGCCATGAACATCGGGCGCATGCCGTCGTCGCCCACCCGGGCGTCCGTGACGCTCGCCGCACGGACCGCGGGGTAGTCCCGCACCCGCACCTCCCCGACCGGCGTGATCTCGGGCCACCCCTCGGGGAGCGAGGCGGATCGCACCATCCACTCCCCTCCGGAGCGATGCACGCACCCCGCCAGAAAGGCGACCACCCCCGCCGCGACCCCCAGCCCCGCGCCCAACACAAGATTCCTGGTTCTCCGACGCATCACGCTCCACCTCATGCTGGGCCGGATGGGTTCGCCCCCCTTCCCGGACCGGATGCGGGCGTCAGAACAAGCTCGGCCCGCCCCCGCCGACGCCGGAGCCAGTTGATCGGGCGCCGGACCCAGGACCGGGCCATGAGCCACTTCTCGAAGCGGTACTTGCCGGGGAAGTCGATGAGCATGCCCCCGACGAGCATGGTGAGCAGCCCCTGCCCCGGGAGGACCAGCATGGCCACCCCGCCCAGCATCAGGACGCCCCCGAGCAGGTTCTTCCCGATGCGCAGCCCCCACCGAACGACCGGGCGACGCCCCGCGAAGCGGGAGGACGGACGCCGGTCGTGGGCGAAGTAGGCGGGGGGAATGCTCGCCGCGATGATGGGCGCGAGCACGAGGCTGATCACGAACCCAGCCAGGGAAACCCCCGTGAGCACCGTCACCAGCACCGGACGATCGCGCATCCATTCGAGCACGAGAGATGATTGGCCGCGTGCGCTTGAGCGATCCGGCACAGCCGATCGCCCGGCCTGAGCGAAGCTGAACGCGCCCCGCCCCCCGCGGACGAACGAAAGCGAATGCACGCGTTCTCATGAGGGAGGAAGGGAAATTACCCCAGGGCCTGCGCCCCGCCCGGGCGGGCCCGGCGCCCGCCTGTCGCTCCATCTCTCGGCCCCACCACGACTTCCGAGCCTTCGCCCGGGGCGCGAAATTGCGGGTTTTATATTCGATCTCCATTGACTTTGTATATCGGACCACCTTTTCTTTGATACTCTGCCTCACCAAGTCTCATTCAGGAAGGAGCCGAGATGCGCCCCCGACCCGCCATGCTGGCCCTGATCGTCTCGTCCGCACTCGCCGCGCCCCTCACCGGGCTCGGCCCCACGCCCGGCCCGGATCGGCACGGGGACCTGGCCCATCTGCCCGAGGCGATCGGGCGGGACATCGCGGACTGGCGATCGCGTCTGGAGCGGGCGCCGTGCGTGAAGGTGGTCAGCGACACGGACCAGATCTGGGAGCGGATGGGGGAGCTGGACGAGTCGGGGCGTCCGGCGGTGGCGCGTCGGGAGCGGTTCCGGACGCACGCGTGGATGACGCCCGACCTGCTCTGGATGGTGGTTTTCGCGTACAAGGACGGGGAGGCGGACACCACCACGCCGTACACGCAGGTGCTCTGGGACCGGAAGACCGGGGTGATCCGGGAGCGGTACTGGTTCCCGCAGTACGGGGCGTACCGCGTGCGTCGGTACGAGGAGGCGAACCCGTACGGGCCGGTGGACGCGAATGTGGCGGACTGCAACGGGTGCATTTTCGCGACGGTGATGTGCTCCTGGCTCGCCGGGGGTGAGGATCTGGCCTCGCGGTCGCGGAGCGTGCAGATCATGGGCCTGACGCTGCACCCGAACCTGGCGATCGTGCCGCCGGACCCGGACGCGCCCGGGATCTGGCTGGACATCCTGCGGGAGGATCTGGTGCGTGACGGGCGGAGCGATCCGGACCGGCTGTACCGGCGCAACGACTTTGCGCTGCTCTCGCGCGACGCGTTGGGTCGTCCGGAGGTGAGCCAGTGGCGGACGATCGTGCTGACCGACCAGAGCGCCGGGGGTCGGCGCCCGACCCAGATCACGGGGATCCGAACGTTCGAGTACACGTTCCTGAACGCCGTGCCTTCCGAGCTGCTCGATCGGACGGACTCGTTCATCGCCGACGTGGATGAGCTGATCACCCGATCGCCCGATCAGGGCGCGTTTGTTTCAACCGACGACTGACCGACCGTCTCGTCTCAAACTCACCTCTCGTTTGAAAGGAAACCCATGTTTCTGACACCCATCGTGTGCGCCGCGCTCGCCCATTCCGTGCCGCTGAGTTCCGACCCGAGCCTGTACGAGCCGGGGAGCGCCGGGGAGATGCTGCTGACCTCCGGGACGGAGGAGCTGGCGCCGCTGGTCCATGACTACGGCGGGATCTCGGTGTTTTGGGACAGCACGACGGCGGAGTTCACCGTGCTGGTCGGGGGCAACGAGGTCAACGACCTGGTGACGGGGCTCACCCCGGAGGGGTACCACGCGTTCGAGGGGAAGTTCACGACCGGCGGGGAACCGACGGTGTACGGGCACGTGGTGGAGGGCGTGTCCTCGGACGAGTACACGCTGTACCTCTCGGTGCCGAACAGCAAGCCGCTCTCGTACGACATCTCCAACCCGACGGGCGTGGACCCGTGGGTGAGCGTGACGCGGGAGTGCGACTGCTCGGACGACGTGTCGCTGGGGTGCGACATCGAGAAGTGCAACAGCGGATCGGTCTGCCCGAACGACTCGGCCTTCCTCTGCGAGTGGCAGGAGACGACGTCCTGACGCGGGCGCGCTAAACCGGCCCTCTCCTCTCCGGCGGGGACCCTTCCGAGGGTCCTCGCCGTCTTCGTTTTTGGCCCCCGGGCCGGTGCGGGTGTGGCGCGGGCCTGGCGCGCGCTCCGCCCGGCGTGGGCGCCCAACGACTGGTGGAGGCCCGGGCATGCGCGCCCTGGCGCTCGGCGGGCCCCCGGGGCGGGGTGGTCGTCGGGGGGGATGGGGTTGGCGGCCAGGGCGAGGAGGGTGTTGGCGGCCTTGCGCGCGGTGTCGCGTTCGGCGGCGGTGGTCGGCGCGTCGGGATCGGCGGCGGGACGCATGGCGATGTGGGTGAGGGAGGTGATGGCCGCGCATCGGGCCTGGGCGGCGAGGATGCGCTCACGGATTCGGGCGGCGCGTTCGAGGGCGGCGATGCGGTGGGCGCAGTCGTCGGACTCGAGCCAGTCGGCGAGTTGCTGGAGGGTGAGGTTGTGGAGCTGGGCGAGTGTGGCCAGGCCGAGTTCGGCGTCGAGGAGGTCGGCGAAGAGGTGGTCGGGGTTGGACAATGGGCAATGGGCAGTGGGCAATGGGGTGGGAGAGGACGGAGACCCGGCGGCGCGGCCCCCTCCCCGGGGGGGAGAGGGAGCCGAAAGTCGAAGCCGACAATATGCTGGCAAAGGAATCGACACCGCGTCATTAAAAGTCGACTCCTTAGACTTTCAACTTATACGCTCTCGCCTACTAATCGATAATTACGAATACAAAAAAGATGCCGTAAAAGAGTTCGAGCAGCAATTGGAAAACGTTTTAGCCAAAAAATCCGATAGCGAAAAGGAAATATCTAACGATGAGATTATTGCGCGATAC
>JBITAG010000279.1:0-4334 GCA_044439985.1 Phycisphaerales bacterium JB059
GGGGGGGGGGGTGGGGGGGGGGGGGGGGGGTTGGGGGGGGCGGGGGGGGGGGGGCGGGGGGCCTGGGGAACCTGGTGTTGGGGGCGTGGGGGGCCCCGGGGGGGGGGGTCCTTCGGGGCGAGGGGCGGTTCGCCGCGTTGAACGTACCCCCACCCGGGCGGGGGGCCAAGGGGAATCGGCGCGCGGGGGGCGGGAAGTCTGGATGGGGAGGTCCGGGAAGTGGGGGAGGGGTCAGGGGCAGCCGGCGGCGAAGGCGTTGAGGAAGGCGAGGACGTCGTCGAAGTTGAGGGCGCCGAAGGGCTCGGCGAGGTCGGCGGCGGGGTCCATGTCGGTGAAGGCGGAGAGGAAGGCGAGGATGTCGTCGAAGTTGAGGGCGCCTATCGGGGGGGCAAGGTCCGCCACGGAACACCCCATCGCGACGCCGAAGACGTAGGCGGAGCCCGAGCCGAGACCGCTCTGCGAATCGTTGGGGGCGCCGATGACGGCCACTCCATTGGACACGGCGACGGAGGAGCCGAAGAAGGCGTCGGAGAGACCGTCCTCCGGGAGGACTCTGCCGACCTGGGCCCCTGTTGACGCGGAGAAGAGATACGCCGAGCCGGAGTCACCCCCGAAGTAGTTGTCCATGGCGGACCCCACAATGACGGTGTCACCCTCGACGGCGACCGAGGCGCCGAAGAAGTCGCCGAAGGCGCCATCGCTCGGGTTGAGGTTGAGCCCCTGGTCGCCGGTGGCGACCTCAAAGAGATAGACCGATCCGGAGCTGTCGTTGACGTCGTCTTCAACGGCGCCGACGGCAAGCAGGCCGTTCTCAATTGCGATGGATGAGCCAAACCTGTCGCCGCGCTCGATATCGTCTGGCACGAGCTTGTAGAGCTGGTTGCCGGTCAAGGCGTCAAACAGGAAGGCGGATCCCGAAAATAGGCCTGCCGTATTGTCCGCGAATGCGCCGACCGCAACGACGCCGTTATCAATATCGACAACTCTTCCAAAGGCGGCGCCGGTAGAGACGTCAGGGGTGGTGAGCTTTCTGATCATCGCACCAGTGGAGAGTTGGAACGAGAACGCTGTGCCAGGGCCCAATATGGCGGCGCCGTCGAGGGGAGCTCCGACAGCGAGTATGCCGTTGTCAATCGCGACAGAATGTCCAAACTGGGCAAGCGAAGAGTCATCTGGAAAGATCTTGTAGAGCTTCTCCTTGGTGAGCACATCAAAGACATACACAGCCCCAGTGGCCAAGCCCATTTCATCATCCAACCAGGCGCCCACGGCGATGTAGCCCGATCCGATCGCGACGGAGACTCCGAACTCGGCGTCATCGAAGCCGTCGTCGGGGTAGAGCTGGCCGAGCGGGGCGCCGGTCTCGGCTTCGTAGAGGAAGACCGCCCCGGCGTCGGTTCCCATGGTTTCGTCGAAGCGGGATCCGACCGCGACGATGCCGTCGCCGACGGCCACGGCCGCGCCGAACTGCGCGAATGGGGATTCATCGGGGGGTGAGAGCTTGTACGATTGACTGAACTCTTGAGCGAGCCCCGGCGTACCGGTGAGTGCGATCGCAAGTGTGGCAAGGGATGAGTTGGAACGCATGTCTTCCCCCTTCAGGTGGTTTCGGGAGAGCCTACCGGCGGGACAGGGAAGACAAAGCGCGAATTGCGTTGGGATCGGAGAATTTGCCGATTGAATGACCCATGCCCTCCCTCCCCTCCACCGACCTGACCCCCGAACTCATCGAGCACATGCGGGCCATCAAGGCCAAGGCGCTCGAGTACGGGTTGGACTTCTTCGAGGTCATTTTCGAGCGGCTGGACTTCCGGACGATGAACCAGATCGCGGCGTGCGGGGGGTTCCCGGTGCGCTACCCGCACTGGAAGTGGGGGATGGAGTACGAGAAGCTCTCGAAGCGCGACGCGTACGGGATGGGTCGCATCTACGAGATGGTCATCAACAACGACCCCAGCTACGCCTACCTGCAGGAGTCCAACTCCGTCACCGACCAGAAGCTGGTGATGGCGCACGTCTACGGGCACTCGGACTTCTTCAAGTGCAACGCGTGGTTCAGCCAGACCAACCGGAAGATGATGGACGAGATGGCGAACCACGCGACGCGCGTGCGCCGGCACATCGAGCGTCAGGGGGGGGACCGGGTCGAGCGGTTCATCGACTGGTGTCTGCGCCTCGAGCGTCTGATTGACCCGCACTCGGTCTTCGTCAAGCGGGAGGGCGAGGCGGAGGGGGAGGAGGCGTTCCGCGTCGAGAAGCTGCCGGCGAAGGGGTACATGGACCCGTTCATCAACCCCGCGAGCGAGCTGGAGCGTCAGCGGGCGGCGCACGAGGAGAGCCTGCGGGCGCAGAAGGCCGCGTTCCCCCGGCGTCCGACGCGGGACGTGCTGCTCTTCCTGATGCGTCACGCCCCGCTCGAGGACTGGCAGGTGGACGTGCTCTCGATCATCCGGGACGAGGCGTACTACTTCGCGCCCCAGGCGATGACGAAGGTGATGAACGAGGGGTGGGCGACGTACTGGCACTCGAAGCTGATGACGCAGCACTTCCTCGAGGCGAAGGAGATCATCCACTACGCGGACCAGCACTCGGGCGTCGTGCACATGCCCGCGGGGGGGTTCAACCCGTACAAGATCGGCGTGGAGCTGTTCAAGGAGATCGAGGAGCGTTGGGACAAGGGTCAGCACGGGCCCGAGTGGGAGCGGCTGGATAGCCTGGGCGCCAAGCGCCGGCACGACGACCGGTCGATGAAGGGGCGCGAGAAGATCTTCGAGGTGCGCCGGATCTACAACGACGTGAACTTCATCGACGAGTTCCTCACGCCCGAGTTCGTCGAGAAACACCAGATGTACCAGTTCCGACGCGACCCGCAGACGGGCGAGGTGCGTGTTGTGACGCGCGACTTTGATCGGATCAAGCAGACGCTGCTCTACCAGCTGACGAACATGGGCCAGCCGTTCATTTACGTGGTGGACGGCAACTATCTGAACCGTGGTGAGCTGTACCTGGCCCATGAGTTCAGCGGGCTGGAGGTGGATGCTTCGATGGCCGTCGAGACGCTCCGGGCGTTGCGGGCGATCTGGGGGCGTCCGGTGCACCTGCAGGCGCGGGTGAACGAGGAGATGCGTCTGCTCTCGCTCCAGACGCCGGAGGGGGAGCCGAAGAGCGAGAAGATCGGTGAGGAGACGCCGCCCCCGGCGCACCTGATCGAGTAGGGCGCACGAGAAAGCCCCCGCGAGGGCGGGGGCTTTCGGGGAATCGGGTTGTGGCCCGGGGGGGCTTAGCGTCGGCGTCGGTTGGCGAGCAGGGCGCCGAGGCCGAGCATGGCGACCCCGGAGGGCGCGGGAACGACGATGTTGTCGAAGGCCGCGGAACCGCCGACGTTGATGACCACGCGGTCGAACCCGTCGACGATGTCGATGGGGGAGACGCGGTTGGCGTGGTTGTTGCCGAAGACGATGGTCGCGTCGTAGTGGGGTGAGGCGAGGGTGGTGAACTCGGTGAAGTCGATGGTCTCGACGAGCCCGCCGGCGAGGTAGAACTCGAGGCTGGAGCTTTCCTCGACGACGCCCTCGATGTCGATGACGTCGAAGCCAAAGGTGTTGTAGACGCTGGAGAAGTCGAAGATGAGTTGGCCGGCGGGACGGCTGGCCTCGTCGTCGGGGTTGTCGAGGATGCCGTCGCCGGCGCCCGTGCTGTTCTCCGCGATGATCAGGGCCATGCCGAGGTGGACCTTGGTGTCGCTGATGGCGAGGTTGCCGCCGGACCACGGGGGACCCTCCAGGTCCGGGTCGGAGGTGCCCATGAGCGTGGTGTCGAAGGCGGCGGCGATGTCGAACGGACGGTTCGGGTTGATGGCGCTGATGGTGGCCAGCGGCGCGAACTGGTTGGTCACGATTTCCCCGTGCACCAGCGTGTTGAAATCGATGGTCTGGGCGCCGGCGGCGGCGGTCATGGCGCCGATCGCGCAGAGGCTGAACGTGGTCTTGCGCATGGTTTGAACTCCCCTTCTCTCAGCGTTTCTCGATACTCGTTCGCCTGGTCGGGCCCCCGCCGGGGAGGCGCTGCGTCTGTAGCGAACATCCGATAATGGCATGCACTGGGGCCAGACTCAAGGGGTTGGGCGCGCTTCCGGCGCCCGGGCCCCGGACGGCGTTTGGCAGGGGAGCGGAAGTGTTGAACGGCGTTGAAGTTACAGCGCCGAGGGGGCGGCCCCCACGTCTGGGGGGTGAGGGGTGTGTTGACGTGATTGAGGGGCAAAAAGAAGGCCCGCCCCGGGACGGGGCGGGCCGGATGAGACAGGTTGGGGCGTCGGTTCAGCGACGACGGCGGGT
>JBITAG010000280.1:0-11136 GCA_044439985.1 Phycisphaerales bacterium JB059
GCACGCCCTGAACGACGAAGGAGTCATCGCCGACACAGGTCAGCCTGCGGGGGGCGTTGCTCACACCGGTGCGGGTGTACCACAGGGCGCCGTCGCGGTGTTCGACCTGGCGTTCGCCGTAGTCGCCGGCGATCTCGAGCATGACCGCCTCGCTGATCGGTCGCCCGCCGGCCTCGGCGCGTTTGGCGATCAAGGCCCAGGAGGCGTTCTCGGCCTTGGCGGGGTCGCCCGAGTTCACCATCGATTCGAGGGCCAGGTCGATCGCGACATCCAGGGCCTCTTCGGCGGACGTTTCCACGTCGGGCGTGACCCCGGTCCCCTCCCAGTTGGTCCCCGTGATCGGGTTGATCGCGCGTCCCACGGGGATCATCGCCATGAGGGCGCCATCGCCGATGGCGAAGCCGTCCACCGGGTGGGCCCCGCCCCCGGTCGTTTCGCCGACGACCGTTGCGCGACCGCGGGTCTGGAGGTTGTAGGTGAACTCCTCGGCGCCCGAGAAAGTGAAGCTGCTGGTGAGCACCCAGACCGGGGTCTCCGGCATGGCGTCTGACTCGAGGATCTCGGGCGCCGTCCAGAACTCGGTCGTTTCGTCGGAGGGGCGGAAGTACAGGCTGTTGAGGTGCACCGGCTCGCTCGGATCGAACAGATAGGTGCAGATCGCCCGGACCGCGTCCGGGTGTCCGCCCCCGTTGCGCCGCATGTCGAAGATGAGCGCGTCGCTACCCTGCAGCAGACGCATCGCGGCGTGCAGCGTCGGCCCGGATTTCTCCAGCCCCTCGAAGCGGCGGAGGTCCAGGTACCCGATGTTGCCCTCCAGTCGCTCGACGCACTCCACGCCGTGCGTCCCGGTGCGCGGCGCTCCTCGGCGGACGAGGACGTCGACCCCGGCGTCCTCCCGGGGCGCGGGGCGGACACCGAAGTGCCGGTCCTTCGTCACCTCCTGCAGGTCCAGGGTCAGACGCTGGGCCAGCTGCGTCTCGTCGAGCCCGTCGTAGCGTCCCTGTTCGAGGTTGGCTTCGAGCATCTCCGCGGCTTGCTCCCCCTTCTCCGGGAAGACGTAGTTGTCGCGGACGCCCCGGGCCAGATCGCGGATCATCGTCTCCACGTCCGACCCGAGGAAGGGGGAGGTGATCGCCGCGGCGGTGGCGCCCACGCCGATCAGCAACGCCACGCCCAGGGCGGTCGCGAGGGCTCTCGGGGTTCTCATCGTCGGACCTCCTCTGAGCAGGGCGATCAAGGTCCGCAAACGGCCCGCCTGACGCCCCACCGGGCGCTCTGATGCGCCCAATGCGCCAACCCGTCACAAGACTTGCGGCGTGGGGCCTCCCCAGCGGTACGATCAGGCTGGATGTCCCCGCAACGCGTCAGCGAACTGCTCGCCGAGATCGAGCGCAAGGATCTTTCGACCGCCGCCCACACGTGGCGGGTGGTCCTCTACGCCCGGGCGCTCTGCGAGGCGTTCGGCGTGGACCACGAGACGATCGCGTTGGTGACCCAGGGGGCGGCGATGCACGATCTGGGCAAGCTGGACGTGCCCGACGAGATCCTTCAGAAGCCCGACCGGCTGACACCCGACGAGTTCGAGGTCATCAAGGTCCACCCCGTCTCGGGGTACGCCCGGATGATCGAGATGAACGTGGACGAGGAGCCGATTCTGGATCTGGTTCGCTACCACCACGAGCGTTGGGACGGGCTGGGCTACCCCTTCAACCTGAAGGGGGAGAGCATCCCGATGGGGGCGAGGTTCTTCGCGGTCATCGACGCCTTCGACGCGATGACGTCGATCCGCCCGTACCGGCGGGAACTCGGGGATGACGCCGCGGCGCGGGCGCTCGAGGAGATCGAGGCGGGGGCGGGCACACGCTACGCGCCCGAGGCCTCCGCGGTCTTCACCGAGCTTTTCCGTACGGGGAAGCTCGATCACATCCTGCACTACTTCAACGACGAGGCGACCGTCCCGGCCTTCCACGAGGCCCAGATGGCCCAGATCGACCGGCTCGCCAAGCGGCGCACCATCGGCTGAGCTACAGCCCGGCCAGCTTCCGCAGGATCGTGTCGAGCTTCTTGGGGACCGGCATCACGCTCAGGCGCCCGAGGCGGACCAGGTCGAAGTCCTTGAATCGATCGTCCGCCTTGATCATGGCGAGTGTGACAGGCGTCTTGGCGCGCTTCAGGGGCGCGACGTCGAACAGGGGCGCTTTCATCTCTCCCTTCCCGTTGAGCCCGGGCTCGTCCGGGTCTTCGTACGCGTCGGTGAGGATCTTCGCGAGGCCGACGATCGCCCGCTCCCTGCCCGTGTGATAGATGAACGTCTCGTCCCCCTTCTTGACGCGGCGCATGTGCATCTGCGCTGTCGGGTTGCGCACCCCGTCCCAGGGCTCGCGCTTGTCGCGCACCAGGTCGTCGTACGAGTAGTCGTCCGGCTCGGTCTTGAGCAGGTAGGTGGTCACGCCTGTTCTCCGGGGATCGATCCGATGCGCATGGTGGTCCGGGTCTCCAGGGTCTCACCGGGCTGGAGCACGCGCACACCCGTGCCGCCCTGACCGCGATCCATCAGGTTGAACCCGTCGTTGACCATGCTCGTGGGCTCGATGCAGAACCACGAGAGCGCCCCCCCCGCGTCGTCGCGCGGCGTGAAGACGACCAGGTGATCCAGCGCGTTGGAGCAGGTCATCGTCAGGCGTACGCCGCTGGCGGGCCACTCGATGACCGCCTCGCCCGAGAAGGCGCTGAAGACATCATCGAGCCCAGGATTGCCCAGCGCCGCGAGTTCTCGCAGCGTCTCGCTCACCGCGTCCCCCGTCGCCGGCCCGGTCGGGATCCGCCCCTCGCAGGGGTAGCGGCCCCCGACGGGCGCGCACACGCGCACCTCGTCATCGTCGGCCCAGAGGCGCCGGTTGAAGAACGGGTGCAGCCCGGCGCCGGCGGGAAAGGGCTCGCGGTCGAGGTTCGTCACGTCCAGATCCACCGTCAGCGCCTCGGGCGTGACCTCGTAGCGCACGCGCACGCCGAACGCCCAGGGGAAGTTCACCCGATCGTGCTCGCGCGAGTCGAGCAGGAGCGTCGCGGAGACGGGCGTTCGATCCGTGATGCGCCAGGGGCGGGTCCAGGCGTCGCCGTGGATCGCCGTGCCGTCGGGGAAGTTCGGCGTCAGGGCGTGGCGTTGTCCCTGGAAGGTGAAGCGGGCGTCGGCGACGCGGTTGCACCAGGGGGCCATGAGGAACATCGACGCGTCACCCGCCCGGCCCGAATCGCTCGGGGCGCGGCGCATGATCGGGCGCCAGTCCCCCCGGGGGGTGAGCATCGCCAGGTCCATGAGCGAAGCGCCAAGGTCCGGGTCGATGGTGGCGCGCAGCGGGACGCTCTCGATCGTGAACGGGGGCATCGCCCGATGGTACGGGCCGCGGGGAGCGCGCGCACGACAGCGGGCCCCGTTCGGGGCCCGCGGCGTCGTCAATCGATGCTGGATGTCGCCGATCGGCGGATCAGTCGTCGGCGGTGATCGCCTCGCCCTTGCAGCACCCGTCGCCCTCGGCGCCGCACTCGTCCTTCGCCGCGTCCTTGTCGCAAGTCTCGCCTTCAGCGCACGCCTCGGCGTCCTTGTCGCAGGCCTCGGCGTCGGCGCAGGCCTCGGCGTCCTTCTCGGCGCAGCACCCGTCCGCCTCGGACTCGAGCGCGACCAGGGTCGTCTCCGCCTCGGGGGCGTTGGCCTCCTTCAGGGGGCAGCAGGAGTCGCCCTCGGGGGTCTCCCCCTCCACCAGGGCGGCGGTCTCCACCGTGGCGGCCGTCTGCTCGCCCGCCTCCGAGGAACAGGAGCCCATGAAACACCCGGTGGTCGTGAAGTTGTACACGCCCACGGCGCCCGCGCCCGCGACGAGAAGACCGATCACACCCGTCACCACACCCTGAGAAACGCTCATCGGAACCACCTTTCGCCCAGAATGCCCGGGACCGAGTTCTTTTATCGTGCCTTGCTCGGGGACGCTCCACATCCAGCGCACCCAGACGGGGGGGGAAGCTCCGCCGAAGCGAAATCCCCGCGTCACAAGGGATTATTCCACCCTTCCGGGCTCTCGGCCCGTCTGATTCGAGGATTGCGTCCAAGGAAGTGACAACTCGGACCCTCCGCATTCAGTGGGCGGGGCGCTCTGCCGATAGGGGCTGGGATCGCCGCGGCCCGCGGCCTGCGCCGCGTGATGGTTGATCGGGAGATGTTTGGATGGACCCGAGCAAGGGCGAAGCACAGCCAAGGCCCGCCTCCGCCGCGCCCAACGGCGCGAAACGCGCCAACGAGGAGGAGATCCTCGAGGTCATCTCTGGCGTGCAGTCCCAGCTTGAGTCGCTGCGCAAGGCCCACGCCGAGCGTCAGAAGGCTCTGGCGGCCCTGGCAGCCCAGCGTCAGGAACTCGAGAGCCAGCGCGGGGATCTGGACAAGAAACGGGCCGAGATCGAGCGCGCCCTGGGTGAGGTGAATCTCGGGCACGAGAAGATCCGCTCGCAGGAAGAGGCGCTGCGCCAGCGTGAGGTCGAGCTGGCCAAGCGCGAGGCCCGGATCGAGGCCGCCGCCGAGCGCGTCAGCGAGTACGAGGAGACCGCCAACCGGCGCATCCATGAGTTGGAGCAGGAGGCGGCCCGGAGCGCCGCGCTGCGGGAAGAACTCGAAGAGGTCCGGCGCATCTCACGCGAGCGTCGCGATCAGATCAACGCCCTCGAGGCGCAGCTCGGTTCGGGTCAGGCCGGGCAGAGCGAGCAGCTGGCCCAGGTGCAGGCGCGGGTCGATGAGCTGACGGCGGCGCTCGAGGCGGCCCGGTCGACCGCCTCCAAGCACGAGAGCACGGTCGTCGCGCTCAAGGGCGAGCTGGAGCGGCTGCGCGAGGAGTCGCAGAGCCACGGCGAACACCAGGGGCAGGCGGCCGAGGAACACCAGAAGCACCGCGACGAGCTTGTCCAGGTGGACAAGCGGGCGCAGCTCGCCGAGCAGCGGGCAGAGGCCGCGAAGAGCGCGATGGAGGACCAGCGCATCGAGCTGGAGCGCCAGCTCCGCAAGGCGCAGGGCGAGGCGACGGGCGCGACCGACGAGAGCGCCAAGCTCCGGTTCAAGCTCAGCGAGTTCGAGCGGGAACTCAGCGAGGCGCGCCGGGAGCTGGAGGAACAGCGCAAGGCCCGTGAGGAGGCCGACGAGAAGCTCAAGAACGCCCCCGCCCCCGGCAAGGGCAAGCGCAACCAGGAGATCGCGACGCTGCGCGAGGAGAACGCGGAGCTGCGCGCCCGGCTGCTGTCGAAGAACGGGGGGGCGAGCAAGGAGCAGGTCGAGAAGCTCGGCGCCGCGCTCAAGGAATCGAAGGCTCGGATCGAGACGCTCGAGACGGAACTGAACGAGGCTCGCGCCCGGCTCGACGAGGCGGGGGCCGAGGGCGATCAGGCCGAGGCGCTCGAAGCGGCGCGAGCGAAGATTGGCGAGCTGGAAGGTGTGATCGGCGCCCTGCGGGAGGAGTTGCGCCAGACGCGCGAGGCCGCGGGCGAGGGCCTGGACCCGCGGGTCGAGCTGCGTCGCCAGCGTCTCAAGCGTCAGCGTCAGCTGGCGCGGGCGCAGTCGATCAAGGTTCGTCGGGCCAGCGAGGCCCTGCGCGATCGGTTCCAGCAGTGCGAGCAGATCCTGCAGAAGCGGGCCAAGCTCGCCGAGGCGCACCAGGCGATCGCCGAGAAGGAGGCCAAGCTGGTGCACCAGCACGCCCGCTCGGGCGCCCTCTGGCTCGTGCTCGGCATGGCGACCCTGCTCGGCATTCTCGCGGGGGTGAGCTGGCTCATCGCCGGTCGCGTCGCCCCCGGGATGTACGCCGCCCGCGCCGTCGTCGTCGCGGACGGGGGATCGCGGACCCTCACCGCGGACAACCTCGACGCTTGGCAGGTCTACCACGAGGAACTCGCGACCGACCCCCGCCTGATCGAGACGGTCGCCGACCGCCTTGAGCGTCGCGGGCTGACGGAGCTGGGCACGCCCGGCGAGCTGACGCGGGTGCTCGAGGCCGGCCTGGAGACCCAATCGCCCCACGCCGGGCGTCTGGAGTTCGAGTTCCGTGACCTGGGCGCCACGCACACCCAGCGCGTGCTCGACACGTACGTCGTGGCGCTCGCCAGCGTCGCCAACGCGAACCGGATCCGGCGTGCGGACGGCGCCAGCACACGCGTCGAGATCGAGGCGGAGGTCTACCCCGACCCGCTCGACCAGACCCGCCTGATCTACGCCGGGGGCATCCTCGGCGGGGGCGTGCTCCTCTCGATGGTCTTCGGGCTTCTGGCCTACCGGCGCCTCGCAAGCGTCAAGGCAAAGTTCGAGCGTGACCACCGTGTCGACGTGCTCGACGACGAAGCCGCCTGGGGCACGCCCGAGCAGAGCCTCGTCTCCAAGTCCTGAGGCGTCCGCGCTGCGATCCGCGCGGGGCTCGTCCGGCTCCGGCGGACCTGTCGAGGGCGCCCGCCACCGATGCCTTCAGCCGACACCCGGTCACGCCGCGTCCGGGCCGGGGGGCGCTGCGGATGAGGACGGGGCCAACCCAAACGAACAGGGGTCGGCGGTGAAGCCGACCCCCGGGAGAGAATGAGCGCTTTGCGACCGGGCGATCAGCCGGTGAAGAGGCCCTGGCTGCGGAGCAGGAGGCGGTCGGCCTCACCCTGCGAGACCTGCATCAGGCCGAGCCGGCTCTCGTTGAGCAGATCGAGCTGCACGTCGATCCCGTCGCGCCGACCCTCGGAGGTGAAGGTCGCGACCTCGCGGACGATGTTGTCGTTCTCGTCGAGGACGACGAGGCGGAAGGCGCCCGAGCCGAGATCGGCGCCCACGTTCTTGTGGTAGAACCGCGCGGTGGAGCGGTCGGGGTTGTGCACGACCGCGGCGATCGCGGGGGAAGCCGGGTCGACCGGGTCGAGGATGGCGCGCTTCGTGCGCTTGTCGAAGATGACGTCGTCGAAGTGCTCCACCCCGATCAACTCCTCGAGCTGGGCCATGCGGATGTTGTTTTCGAGCCGGTTGAAGTCCATCTGGTACTGGGTCAGCGCGACGCCGAGTACCTCGACCGCGACCGCCAGACCGATCGTCGAGGCCCGCCAGACCCAGCTCACCCGCGGTCCCCGGCTGAGCCGTGGGACGGAGCGACCGGGGGCGTGGCTCGAACGCCGGGCCTCGGTGGCGCCGACGGCTTCGCGCTCCGCCATCGCCTGTCGCACCGCGTCGAGGACCAGGCCCCGGACCTCGGGGCGAGGGCTGACGTCGGGGAGCAGGTCGGTCAGGTCCGCGAGGCGGGCCTGCTCGAAGCGGACGTGCTCACGAACGGAGACGGGAGCCGACGCGAACGCGCGTTCGAACGACTCTTGCTCGTGGGGCTCAAGCAGCCCCATCGAGTCCAGAACGGTCATCTCAAGAAGTTCACGCGTGTTCATGACGTCGATTCCTCAATGGCGCGTTCACGCAAGCGGACAAGCGCCCGACTGAGCGCCGATTTGATGGTTCCGAGCGGGGTGTCCAGCTCCTCGCCGATCTGGCGGAGCGTCTGACCTCCCAGGTAGGCGCGGGTGACGACCGTCCGCTGCAGCTCCGGCAGCGCGTCGATCTTGCTCAGCAACGCCTCGTAGTTTTCGTTCCGTTCCATCCGCGAGCCCTGGACCGCCGGCGCCGTGCCCGAGGCGACACCCGACGCGGACCCCGGATCGAACTCGTCCAGGCTGGAGGCCTTGATCCGGGCGCGCTTCCGCCGGAGCTTGTCCACCAGGTGACGCCGCGAGATCAGCATCACCCAGGTCACGAGCGCCGCCCGCGAGGGGTCGTACCGCCCGGCGGTTCGCCACAGGCGGACGAAAATCTCCTGCACCGCGTCCTCCGCCTCCGCCCGGGAGGGCAGGGACTGGAACGCCATCCGGAAGACCAACGACCCGAACCGGTCGTACAGCTCCGCGACGGCGGATTCCTGGTTGGCGGCGACTCGCTGCATGAGGTCCAGATCAATCTTGTCCTGACGACGGCGCGCGTCGTCTGCCTTGGGTCGGGACGAGCCCGTGCTCGACCCACTCGCGGTCCTCGAGCCCCGCCGGTTCCCGGCGCCTTGGTCGCCTGGGTTCCGGTCTGACTCGCCCATGTCTTCACCCACGGTCAATCGACGGGAATCCTCCCGCCGGGAACCGAGACCCGGTTCCCTACAAGGACATACGCGATCCTCGCCCCCGGGATGCCTCACCCCGCCGGAATTTCTGAGGATCTCCCCGGCCCCTTCGCCCACCCCGTAAGCCCCTTAGATGTTCGTGTTGTGATAGGTTGTTTGCGCCAAATTGGGGCATTCGACCCCTCATTTGGGAACCTGCTCGGCGGACCCCAGCCTTGTGCCTCAGATTCCCAGCCGATAGGCTTTCATGAAAGAAGATCGCGTCGCCATCGGTTGGATGGAGGACGCGAAGGAGGGTCGAGTGCGCAGATCTGGGGGTCTCAGGTCGAACGCGGTGCGTCGGGCTCACGCCCAGTCCGGGCGTGGGGTCGTTGCGGCACGCGGATTCAGTCTCATCGACATGCTCGTGTCGCTGGCGATCGTTGCCCTGCTGATGGGCATCCTGCTCCCCGCCCTGGGCCGGGTGCGGGAGATCGCACGCCAGACCGTCTGTGCCTCCAACGCCCGGCAGGTCGGGCTCGGTCTTCGGATGTTCGCCGACGACAACCAGGGCCGCCTGCCCATGAGCCAGTTCCTCGACCCCACAAGCGTCGCCGGGAGTGGGGGACGGTCCGTGGCGGCGCAGCAGCGCCGCATGGTCCTGCTCCGATTCCCGTACGTGCCTCATATGGGTCAGGGACGCAGCGTGGGTGGTCAGTGGGACGGCATCGGCAAGCTCTTTGCCAGCGAGTTCCTCCCCGCCTCCGCCGTCTTCTACTGCCCCTCCCATCGGGGCATTCACCCGCACGAGGTGTACGCCCCGCGTTTCAACCAGCAGGGCGCATCCGAGATCGTCTCGAACTACCAGTACCGCGGGATCGGTCCCAACGGGCAGACCCGGCTTGACCGTCTCGACAGCGGCGTGGCGCTCGTGGCCGACGCCCTCGCCGGGGAAGAGTTCTTCAACCACCTCGGCGGGTTCAACGTGCTGGTGGTGGACGGATCGGTGCGTTGGTTCGAGGACACCGGCGGGCTGCTCGCCGGACGGCTCGCCGAGACGGCGACTGCGACCAACGACACCCTCGTGGGCGAGACCTGGGACCGGTTCGATGGCATGACCACCGGCGGACCGTGAGCCACGCGCACCGTCGCTCTGCACCGACCACCTTCGGTTGATTGCAGGGGTTACCGGTGCGGTACAGTTCCCGCATGACCCGCCCAACGTGCCCCCGTCCATCCATTCCGAGCCTGTTTCGACCCGTCGCGTTGCTCGTCGCCCTGCTCGCGTTCGGAGCGTCATCGGCCGGCGCACAGCTCACGCCCGAGCGCCTCTACTACGGGCGGGACCGGCGCATGCCCGTGGTCGTCGAGACCCCGAAGCGGTTCGCGGGCGAGATCACCATCGAGCTTCGCCGGCGCGGCGAGGCGCGGGCGGTCGAGACCGCGGCCGCCGCGGCCGGGCGGGTGGACCTGGCGGCCCTCTTCCCCGGCCTCTGGCGGGCCGAGACGCCCGAGACGCTGTACGCCCAGCTCGTGCTCGATGGCGCCCCCGTCGGTCCCGCGCTGGTGCTCCAGCCGATGCTCACGCCCAACTACGCGATGAACATGTCCGAGCAGAACCCGATGCTCCCCGTCATCGGGAAGGGGCGTGTCATGTTCGAGGACGAGCGCGTCGCCCTCCGCCATCAGAGCGGTCTCTCCGATCAGCGTGAGCGGGAGGTGGTCTACTCGGGCATCCGCGCGTACGTCGATCGACACGTCATCCTCGAGACGAGCGAGGGGGAGATCCGGTTCCGGATGCGCCCCGACGCCGCGCCCAACACCGCCTTTAACTTCCTGCACCTGGCCGAGGGCGGGCTCTACACCGACGTCATCTTTCACCGCGTCGTCGCGGCGCTCCCCAACGGCGCTCCCTTCGTCATCCAGTCGGGCGATCCCTCCGGCGGGGGGTTCGGGGGGCCGGGGTACTTCCTGGATCTGGAGCCCACGACCCTGCGACACGACTTCGGCGTGCTCTCGATGGCCCGCTCGGATGACCCCAACTCGAACGGCTCGCAGTTCTTCGTCTGCCTCAGCCGAGAAGGGACCGCCCATCTCGACGGTCGGTACACCGCGTTCGGCGAGGCGATCTCGGGCGCCGACGTCATCGAACGGATCGCCCGGGTGGAAGTGGGGGAGAACGATCGACCCGTGGACCCACCCCTGATTCTTCGGGCGCGGGTCGTGGACGCCCCCCCTCTGGGGCAGGAGCCGGATCGCGTCTCCAGACCGGAGGCGCCGCGCGTGGACCGCTAGCGGGGGTCAGAAGCGGATGCTGAGCGCCAGCCCGGCGTAGACCGCGGGGTCGGTTTCGTCGTCAGCGAACTTGACGCCGGAGCTGTTGAGGGACTCGAACTCGACGTACACGTCAGCGCCGAGCGTGCCCTCAAGCGTGATGTTGGGCGCCGGGGTCCACTGGGTCCAGAGCCCGACGGGGACGCGCCGCTCGCGGATCACGCCGGAGGGGAGCGGGCCCATGTCGTCGAGTCGGAACTCCCGGCGTTTGAAGGCGCCCTGCAGGCCGACGCGCAGCTCGTCGCTGGCCTTGTAGGAGAGGAGCAGCCCGGCGCCCTTGCTCTCCAGGCGCCAGCGGTCGTCGATGTTCCAGGTGATCGTCGGGACGGGGATGACAACCACGTCATCCTCGAGACGCGACGAGATGGCCAGGGCCGCCCCGATGGTGAGCTTCTCGTTGACCTTGTACGAGGCGCCGACGAGACCGTTGTACGTCAGCGTGTCCTCAAAGTCCGCGGAGGACTCACCCGAGGACTGCACGCCGGCGCCGAGCAGGGCCGACCAGGTCTCGTTGATGCGGGTGGTGAACCGGGCGCCCATCGAGTAGTCGTGGATGGTGTCGAAGGGATCGGCGCCCCCGGGGACGAGCACCCCCATCGGGGAGAAGTCGTAGAACGAGTGCTCGGTCCCGAAGCTCAGGGCGAGGCGCGAGCGGGATCGGAAGAGCACA
>JBITAG010000281.1:0-7152 GCA_044439985.1 Phycisphaerales bacterium JB059
CGATCCCCGCCAGCAGCAGGGGCTCGATGAGCCGAACGCCGACGCTGAACGTCTTGTCCCCGCGGCGTTCGATCGCCCCCGCGATATTCAGCAGCACCTGATCCACATTGCCGGCGGCCTCGCCGACCGAGATCATCTCGATCGTGTCCTCACTGAACAGCCCGGAGGCGCCCAGCGGGGGGGCGAGCGCCTCGCCGGCGCGCACCGACTCGATCGCTTTCTCGATCGCCTCCTCGAGCAGGGCGTGCCCCGCCGCGTCGCGGGCGATGTTCATCGCCTGGATGAGGGGCACGCCGTTGGACTCCATGGTGCCGAGCATCCGGCAGAACCTCGCCGCGGCGATGTCGCGCGTCAGGGGACCGACGAAGGGGAGGCGATTGACGAGTTCCGCGAACCGGTGGGCGCCCGTGGGCGACCGTCGGATCATGACGAATCCGACCGCGAGGGCGATGAGCACCAAGGCCGCGAGCCAGGCGTACCCCGAGATCAGCTTCGAGAGGCCGAGCACGAAGGTCGTGATCGCGGGCAACTCATCTAGGCGGGAGAAGAGCGGCTCGAACTTGGGGATGAAGATCCCGAAGATGACGCTCAGGATGGCGACCCCGAAGACGACGAGCACGGCGGGGTAGATCAGCCCCCCCATCAGCTTGGCGCGCAGCTCGGCCTGCCCCTGCACGAAGGCGCCGAGACGCTGGAAGACCTGCTCCAGAAAGCCCCCCTTCTCGCCGGCGCTGATCATCGCGACGTGCGTGCGTGGGAAGATATCCGGGTGCTGGCCCATCGCCTCGGCCAGGTCGCCGCCGTCCGAAACCGCCTCGCCGATGGAGCGGTAGACCGCGGCGAGTCGGGGAGAGCTTTTCTGCCGGCTCAGGAGGGCGAGCGAGCGCATGACGGGGACGCCGGAGACGAGCAGGTCGCCGAGCTGGATGTAACTGGCGGCGAGGGCGCGGGCGGGGACACCGCGCCGGAGCGTGGACCGCTCCCGTTTCTCGCGCACCCTGATTGGGGTCAGCTGGCGTGTCTCCAACTCGGCGAGCACGGCGCTCTCGTTGGCGCCCCCAAGGGCCCCGGTGACCCGGACGCCCGCCGGGTCCAACGCGGTGTACTCGAAGGTCGGCATCCGCGCGGTCCCTCTCGCTCAGCCGTCGGTCGCGAGCAGCTCTTTGATCCGATCCGTGAGGCGCGGATCGTCGGGGGTGACCCGCGGGGCGTACCTCGAATCGATGCGCCCGGCGCGATCGACGAGGAACTTGGTGAAGTTCCAGGCCGGGTCGCCGCCGAGTTTGCCGGGCTTGCCCCCGACCTCCTCGAGCTTGAAGGCGCGGAGCTGCTTGTAGAGCGGGTGGGCGTCGTCCCCGACGACGGAGATCTTCTCGAACATGGGGAAGGAGACCTCGAAGCGGGAGGAGCAGAACTCGAGGATCTGCTCGTTGCTCCCGGGCTCCTGATTGCCGAAGTCGTTGGCCGGGAACCCGAGGATGACCAGGCCATCCTCTTTATGCATGCGGTAGAGCTTCTCGAGGGCCTCGTACTGCGGGGTGAGCCCGCACTTGCTGGCCGTGTTGACGATGAGCACGACCTTGCCCTCGTACGCGTTGAGGTCCTGGGGCGTGCCGTTGATGAGGGGCGCTTTGTGGTTCAGGACGTACGCCGGGTCGGTGGCCGGGGCCGGAAGAGCCGGCGGGGGGGTGGGCTCGGTTTGGTTTTCGGACGTTGTGGTCGGGGCGTGGCGCCCCGCGGAAAGGGCCGTGACCATCGCGCCCCCCAGGATGACGATCAACGCCGCGGAGTTCGACCCCTTGGAACAACAGCACATCCGCATGGCAATTCTCCTGCCTGATTCGTGATCACTCGGGAGAGTGTACCGGGTCCCGGGTTCTCGGCGGCGGCTTTGGCCCACCCAACCGACCGGCTAGGATGGGATCTTGGGCATCGGGATGATCCTGATCGAGCGGGGGTTGATCTCTCGCGACCAACTCGACGAAGCGATCAGCGAGCAGCGACGCTCGGGCGAACGCCTCGACAAGGTGCTGCTGCGGCTGGGGCACTCGCGCCGTGAGGACATTGTCTTCGCGCTCGGCGAGCAGTTCCAGATGCCCGTCGTGGACCTGAACGAGCTGGAGATCGATCCCGAAACGCTCGAGTCCCTCCCCGCCTCCCTCGTCTACCGCCAGAACTGCGTCCCAGTCCGGCGTGAGAACGGCACTCTCTCCTTCGCGACGAGCGACCCGTTCGAGCTTTCCGCCCTCGACGAGCTGCGGCTCCTGACCGGGTGCTCGATCGAGCTGGTGCTCGCCGACGAGGAGGAGCTGCACCGGTTCATCCGGAGGCACTACGGCGTGGGTGGGGACACGCTCGCCGAGATGGACGCGAGCGCCGAGGAGTCGGTGCAGGCGGGCGCCGACCAGGAGATCGAGCAGGCGCAGGAAGCCTCGGTCATCAAGCTGGTCAACGACATCCTCGCCGAAGCGGTGAGCGAGCGGGCGACGGATGTTCACATCGAGCCATACGAGCACGAGCTGAACGTCCGGTACCGGATCGACGGCGTGCTGCAGCGAGCGAGCGTCCCCCCCACCATCAATCGGTTCGGCGCCGCGATCGTCTCGCGTCTCAAGATCATGGCGAACCTGAACATCGCCGAGAAGCGGCGTCCGCAGGACGGGCGGATCACGTTCGTGAAGCGTGAGCGGGGCAAGCCGGCGCAGGAGTTCGACCTGCGCGTGAGCGTCATTCCGATGATGTTCGGGGAGGGGGTGGTGCTCCGTGTGCTGAGCAAGACCGCGGTGCTGATGTCCCTGGATGATCTGGGGATGAGCGAGTCGATGCGAACGCGGTGGGACGCGTTGATCGCGCGCCCGCACGGGATCCTGCTCGTCACGGGCCCGACGGGGTCGGGCAAGTCCACGACGCTCTACGCCTCGCTGGCGCGGATCGTGACGGACGAGATCAAGGCTATCACGGTCGAGGACCCGGTGGAGTACAACGTGCCGGGCGTGAACCAGATCCAGGTGAACGCGAAGACGGGGCTGACGTTCGCCGCGGGGCTGCGCTCGATCCTGCGTCACGACCCGGACGTGGTGATGATCGGTGAGATCCGTGACAAGGAGACCGCCGAGACGGCGGTGCAGGCCTCGCTGACGGGGCATCTGGTCTTCTCGACGCTGCACACCAACGACGCGCCGGGGGCGACGACGCGTCTGCTGGACATGGGGGTCGAGCCCTTCCTCGTCTCCTCCTCGGTGGAGGGCGTGCTCGCCCAGCGGCTCGTGCGGCGCATCTGCCCCGAGAGCCAGGAGCGGTACACGCCCGACCCCGCGGACCTGCCCCCCGACTTCCCGCTCAAGCCCGGGGAGCAGCTGACCCGGGGCGGGCCCTCGCGGGCGAACCGGAACACGGGGTACCGGGGCCGGGTGGGCGTCTACGAGATGTTCCGCCTCTCCGACGCGACGCGGGAGATGATCATGGCCCGAGCCAGCGCCCCGGAGATCGCGGCGCGGGCCGTCCGGGACGGCGACCTGACCCGCCTGCGCGAGGACGGGTACGACAAGGTCCGCGCCGGACTGACCACGCTGGACGAGGTCATGCGGGCGCTCGTGGTCTGAGGCGGGTGGACTGACAGGGCCCGTCGGACGCGGTATCGTCCACGCCTGTGCGCCCCCCTGAGAAGATCCTGATCATCCGCCCGAGCGCCCTGGGAGACGTCTGCCGGTCGGTCCCCGTGCTCGTCTCGCTCAAGCGGGCCTTTCCCGAGGCGCAGGTCGACTGGCTCGTGCAGGACTCGTTCCGCGACGCGGTCAGCGCCCACCCCGACCTGCACAGCGTGGTCCCCTTCGATCGGCGCGGGATGGGGAGGGCGTCGAGACGCGGCAACCTCGGCCCGATGTGGCGTCTGGCCGGGAGCCTGCGCCGGGCGGGGTATCACCTGGTCGTCGATGCCCAGGGGCTGTTCCGCTCCGGGTTCTTCGCGGGGGCGACGGGCGCCGAACGACGCATCGGGTACCGCAACGCCCGGGAGCTGGGCTGGGTGTTCTGCAACGAGCGACACCGCGTCGATCGGTCGATGCACAGCGTGGACCGGATGCTCGCGTTGCTCGAGCGGGCGGGGATCGAGCCGGTCCGCCAGTTGCGCCTGTTCACCCCGGAGTCTGGTCGTGCGTGGGTGACCCGCCACCACCCGGAACTGAACGAGGGGGGATACGTCGTGCTGGCGCCGACCAGCCGATGGGTGGCCAAGCAGTGGCCCGACGCGCGGTTCGCGGAGCTGTGCGGCGCGCTGCTCGAACGCTCCGTGGCGCGGGTCGTGCTGGTCGGCGGGCCGGGGGAGGCGGCGCAATGCCCGACGCTGGGCGCGCTGGGCGAGCGAGATCCGCGCGTGCTCAACCTGATCGGCGCCACCGGCATCGACGCGCTCATGGCCCTTATCGAGCGGTGCGACCTGCTCGTCGCCAACGACTCGGCCGCCCTGCACATGGGGGTCGGGTTCGAGCGTGAGCTTGTCGCCCTCTACGGCCCAACCCGTGTGGACCTGGTCGGGCCGTACCGTCGAGACGCGGACGTCATCCAGCACGTCTCGCCCGGCGACCCGATGAACCACAAGATCGACGCCAACGGGTCGCTCATGGAGCGCATCGGCGTGGACGAGGTGCTCGGGGCCTGCGTCCGGCGCCTCGGCCCGGAATGAGACCGGCGGAGGGTTTGTCCGCCGGTCCCGGCGTGCGGATCAGGCCTTGGCCGCGGCGGCGTGCTCGTGGGCAAAGCTCTTCATGAAGTCCACGAGGGCCTCGGCGCCCGCCTTGGGGAAGGCGTTGTACATGCTGGCGCGCATGCCGCCGATCGAGCGGTGGCCCTTGAGCCCGTCGAGGCCGCGCTTGGTGGCGCCCTCGATGAAGGCCTTGTCCAGCTCCGGCGTGGGGCACTTGAAGGTGATGTTCATGTTGGAGCGGCTGTCGGGGCGTGCGTGAGGGATGTAGAAGTCCTGGCTGTCCAGGAAGGCGTAGACCACGCCGGCGACCTCCTCGTTGCGCTCCTGCATGGCCTTGAGCCCCCCCTCGGCGAGGATCCACTTGAAGACCTGACCCATGAGGTAGACGCCGAAGGTGTTGGGCGTGTTGAACCGCCCCTGCTTCTTGGCGTGGTTGTCAAAGCGCATCATCTGAGGCAGGTCGCGGACCGGGTTCTCGACCAGCTCCCTGCGCCCGATCAGCAGCGTGATGCCGGAGGGACCGAGATTCTTCTGCGCGCCCGCATAGATCAGGCCGTACTTCGAGACGTCCATCGGGCGGGAGAAGATGTTGCTGGACATGTCGCTGACGAGGAAGGCGCCCTTCGGGGGCATGGGCTCGGCGTGGAACTCGGTGCCCATGATCGTGTTGTTGGAGGTGAAGTGCACGTAGACGGGGTTGTCCGAGTAGCTGGTCTGCTCGGGGGAGGGGATGTAGCTGAAGTTGCTGTCCTTGGAGGAGGCGCAGACGTGGCAGCCGCCGTAGTGCGGACAGTCCTTGATCGAGTCCTGCGCCCACTTGCCCGTCTCGAAATAGTCCGCGGTGCGATCGCTGAAGAGGAAGTTGGCGGGGACGAAGTAGCACTGGCTCGTGGCGCCCCCCTGCATCCAGAAGACGCTGTACTCGTCGCTGATCCCGCCGACGGCCCGGCAGTCCGCCTCGGTCTCCTCCGTGATCTTGTCGAAGACCTTGCCCCGGTGCGAGTGCTCGAGGATGCCGATGCCGGAACTCTCGATGTTCCAGATGTCCTTCTGCGCCTGGCGGATGACCGGCTCCGGAAGAGCGGCGGGGCCGGCGGAGAAGTTGAAGATGCGGTCGTCAGACATGATCCTGCTCCGTTGCGGGCGGTCGCGCCCGGGTGATCGTGTGTGTGCTCAGTCGCCCAGGCCGTTGACGCAGTGGATGAACCGGCCCGTCTCCATGGCGGTCTTGACGATGCGGACGGTCTCCTCGGCGACGGCGAGCTGGGCCTGGTCGGTCGAGGCGCCGCAGTGGTGCGTGAAGTGAACCACGCCGGAGGCCTTCGCCACGGGCGTGCTCCAGTCGGCGGTCTTGGCGGAGGGCTGATTCTGGTAGACATCGAGCGCGGCTCGGATGCCCTTGGATTCGATCGCCTGCTGCAGGGCCGTCTCGTCCACGATGTCGCCCCGGCTGGTGTTGATGAAATACGCGCCGGGCTTCATCGCGCCGAAGAAACCGGGGCCGCAGAGGCTCTTGGTGTCGGGGGTGGAGGCGACGTGGATGCTCACCGCGTCGGCCTTCCCGAGGGCCTTGACGAGCGCCTCACGGGTGTAGGGGATCGGCTCGATGCCCAGGGCCCGGGCCGTGTCATCGCCCAGCGATCGCGACTGGGCCATGATCTTCATCTCGAACGCCTTGGCGCGTTTGATGACCTCGGTCCCGATGGCGCCCGTGCCCACGACCAGGAGCGTCCGCCCCTTGAGCCCGCGGGCCTTGGCGAACCCCGCCTTGTCCCACTTGCCCTCACGCAGCGAGCTGTTCTGCTCGCAGATCCGTCGGTCCAGCGCGATCAGGTGCCCGATGGTCAGCTCCGCGACCGCGACCGCGTTCATCCCGGGGCAGTTGCTCACCGGGACGCCCCTGGACTTGGCGGCCTCGAAGTCGATGTTGTCGTACCCCGCCCCCGCCCGGATGATCCCCTTGAGGGTCGATGCGCTCGCGATCACCTCCGCGGGCACCTTCGTCGATCGCACGACCAGGACCTCCGCCTCGGTGCGCTTGAGCGCCTCGGGGAGCGTCTCTGGGCCCAGTTCGGGCTCACTGAAGACCTTGCACCCGAGGGCCTCGAGGCCCGCGATTCCGTCGGCTTCAAACTTGTCGGCGATCAGTACCCGCAAGGCGATCCTCCCGTCCGCGTGGTGGCGAGCCGGATTGTAAGACCGCTGGATCCCCCGGGGCGCACCCCGGGGAGACCCGGTTTCCGATCAAGGGGCGTTGGAGCGTGGTTGCCCGGTGTTGATCTCCGAGCCGCCCACGTCCACCCCCCGGAGCCCTCCTCGGGTCCAGCGGTAGTGCCCCGCGTACTCGTCGATGCGAACGCCGGGGATGACGTTGCGGATGGTGGTCGGCTCGGGGGAGGTGGGGTCCAGGGGGCGGAAGCCCGGGTTGGTCTGGCCCGTGGTGACGACCC
>JBITAG010000282.1:0-5935 GCA_044439985.1 Phycisphaerales bacterium JB059
ATCGCCAGCGGGAAGTTCCACGGCGTGATCGCCGCGCACACGCCCAGCGGGTCGTGGTAGAGCGTCGTCGTCACGCCCTCGCCGTCGAGCACCTCCGGAGCGACGGCCTTGGCGATCTCGTCCACCTCATCACTCAGCCCCTCGCCCGTGCCCCGGCACTCGCCGATGCCCTCGGCCAGCGGCTTGCCCATCTCCCGCGTCAGCAGCTCGCCCAGCTCCTCGGCCCGGTCGGCCAGGACCTGCCCCGCCGGGCGGATGATGTCGGCCCGCTCCTGCGCAGACAGCGAGCCCCAGCTCTTGAGCGCCTAGCGGGCGCGGGCGACGATCGCGGGGATCTCCGCCGCGGGCGTGATCGAGACGGACCCGACGAGCTCGCCGGTGGCGGGGTTGAACGACTCAAGCTGAGCGGTGATGGTGGTTGTGGGCATGGGCAACGATAGGGCGGGCTCTAGACCCGCCCGGCCACCAGCACGATGAAGCTCTCGTCCAGCTCCTCGCCCCCGTCGGTGACGGGCTCGACGTAGGCGTTGCCCTCCTCGTCCCACGCGTCGGCGAGCTTGGCGTAGACCTGCGTTGAGCTGAAGCCGGCATCCACCATCGCGTCGCGCAGCTCGGGCACGGACCACAGGCGCCACTCGTAGACGAACGCGTCGAACAGCTCGTGCTCGATCACGCCCGCCCGTTCGATGCGGAAGTGGATCACGTCGGTGACCATGCCCGTCGTCGGGTCGGCGTCGCGCTGCTCCCAGGTGTAGCGGCAGACCCGCCCGCCGGGCTCACCCTCCCTGCAGGGCATGGGGTGGGGCCGGTGGACCTCGCCCGTGAGGAAGGCGGACTCGCCGCCGTAGGTGTCGCAGAGGAAGACGCCGCCCGGGCTCAGGCGGGACCGGGCGTGGCGAAGGTACTCGACCAGCTCGGCGCGGGTGTGCAGGTAGCCGATGGAGAAGTTGCCCACGAACAGCGCGTCGCAGGGGGTGACGACGGTGCGGACGTCGGCGTGGCGTTTGTCGATCCGTTCGTGCGACCCGTGATAGGCCAACGCTTCCTTGTCCAGATCAACCGCGATGGCCTGGGCCTCCGGCGAGGACTCGACCCATCGGTGCGAGAGCGCCGCCGTGCCCGCGAAGTCCTCGCCCAGGACCCTGAGGCGCCCGCCGTGGATTGCGCGGATCAGGGGCGCCAGGTGATCCACGGACTGGACGCACAGCTCGTACAGGGCGTGTTTGTCGGGGGGGGCGTTCATGGAGAGGTGACGATGGTGAGCGCGATCATCGCGGCCATGAAGAGGAAGTACACGACCGAGAGGCACAGCCCGACGATCCCGCACACCTGGCCACCCTTGGCCATCCCGGCGCTGGTGATCGGCGCCCTGCCTTCCTGGATGGCGATGCGCGCCTGCTTGGCAAAGATGATGGCCAGGACGCCGCAGATGATCCCCGGAACGCCGTACATGAAGCAGCCCGGGATCGAGCAGATGCCCAGGACGAGGGCGGTGATCGCCTTTCCCTGGCTCTGGGTCACGGTGACGCGCTGGTTGATCGGCGTGCCGCATTCCGGGCATCGACCGCCGATCGGCTGGTCCGTGATGTCATAGTGGCAGGACGCGCACCGCACCCGATCCGGAGCGGTGGGGGGGGCCTGGCTGACGGGCGGCGGTGACGGATCGTTCATCGAGGAGGCCTCCCTGTCCCGGTTACGCCATCCGGACCCACTTGATCAGCGTTTTGAAGTTCGGGGGCTTGCCGAACATCAGTAGCCCGACGCGGAAGACCTTCGCGGCGAACCAGACGCATCCGTACGCGAACACCACGCCGATGGCGATCGAAAGCCAGATCTGCCAGACGGGCGGGGGTTCGGTCGAGGCGATGCGGATGAGCATCGTGAACGGCGAGAAGGGGGGGATGAAGCTCAACGCCACGGCCCACGGGGCGCTGGGACTCATCATCGCCGGGAACGAGAGATAGAACGCGAAGACCAGGGCCATCATCACGGGCGCCATGAGCGACTGCGCCTCGCGCATCTCGTTGACCGCGGCGCCGATCGCCGCCATCAGCGACGCGATGATCGTGTACGCGATCAGGAAGAAGATGAACATGTAGATGAGGTCGGTCCAGTCGATCAGGTCCGCCAGCGCAAACCAGAGCATCGCGAAGATGCCCACGCCCGTGTACACCAGCAGCAGGCACATCCCCACGAACATCTGCCCGAGGATCTTTCCGAACATCAGCTCCATCGGGCTCACGGCGCTGAGTAGCACCTCCACCACGCGGCTGGCCTTCTCCTCGACCGTCGTCGTCAGCAGGTACTGCCCGCCCGTCATCACGCCCATGAAGAGCAGCACCAGCACAGCGCCCGGCAGCACGAACTGCAGCACTTGGTTGGACTCGCGGGTCCCCGTCTCCGTGACCTCCTGCACGTCGCGCCCGCGCACGCTGGTGAGGCGACGCAGCTCCTCGCGGTCCATCCCCGCCAGCTCGTACCGGACGTCCTTGATCGCCCGCTCGACGGTTCGTTCGATGGTGTTCGTGGTCCGAGGGTCGACCTTGGGGCGGGTGTAGAGCGAGTAGCTGCCGAACTCGGCCTGACCCTCCGGGCGGACCACCGCGTCGGCATCCACATCCACGAGCGCCAGCGTCCGGTCGTCCTCTCGCTCCGGCTCCTCACGCAGCCGGTCCTGGGCGGCTTCCAGGTCCGTCTCGACGCTGAGGATGTCGACCGTGAACTTGGGGGTCTCGCCGAGGAGCGTGTCCGCGATCTGCGCCACCTGGCCCAGGTCGGGGGGGGAATCACCCTCGTCCCCGCCGGATTCGGCGTCCGCGCGCAGATCCCCCAGGGCGCCGCGCCGGGCCTCCACGAGCGATTCGGGTGTGAGGCGCTCGGCGAGCAGCTCCTCGAGCATGCCCGAGCGGTCAATGATCGCAACACGCCCGACGTCCGCGGGCGCCTTGGCCTGCTCGAAGAGCATCGCCATGAGCGGCATGATCACGGCGAACACCGCCGGGAGCACAAGGGCGCCGACGATGAACCCCTTGGTGAGCGCGGTGGAGACAAACTCGCGCCGAGCGACGTGCAGCACCTTCGTCATGACTCAGCCTCCCCGCTCAGCGCCTGGCGGGCGCCCTCCTCGTCGAGGCCCTCGCCCCGAACGATGCTGATGAACACATCTTCCAGCGTCGGGCGCCGGAGCTCCGCGCGGGTCACCCGCAGCCCCGAGACGATCGACCGGAGCACCTCCAGCGGCTGGGCGCCGTCCTCGACCGTCGCCTCGTATCCCCGCTCACGTCGCCGCACGTCCTTCACCCCCGGGATCGCGAGCACGCCGGATTCATCGAGTTCCCCGTTGGCGCTCGCGAAAGAGATCGCCCGAGGATCGAACCGATCCTGGATCTCCCCGAGGGTGTTGTCGAGCACCTTGCGACCCTCGTGGATCATCACGATGTGGTCGCACAGCTCCTCGGCCTGCTGCATCACGTGCGTCGAGAAGATCACCGTCCGCCCCGCCTCGTTCTGCTCGCGGATCAGGTCGCGCAGCAGCCGCATGTTCACCGGGTCGAGGCCGGAGAACGGCTCGTCGAGGATCAGCAGATCCGGCTCGTGCAGGACGCACGAGATGAACTGGATCTTCTGCTGCATTACCTTGGACAGCTCCTCGCACTTCTTCTTGCTCACCTCGCCCAGCTCGACGCGCTCCAGCCAGTCGGCGACCCTCGCCTTGAGGGCGCCCCCGGCGTCCAGGCCCTTCAGGCGCCCCATGTGCTCCAGGAAGGCGTGGACCTTCATCTTGCGGTAGACGCCACGCTCCTCCGGCAGGTATCCGATCCGGTCCTTGCTCTCCACCGCGGACTTGCGCCCCAGCACCTCCAACTCGCCCGAGTCAGGGAACAGAATAGACATCACCATCCGGATGGAGGTCGTTTTCCCGGCGCCGTGCGGTCCGATGAACCCGTACAGCGAGCCCTCGGGCAACTCAAGATCGATGCCTTCGACCGCGACCTTCTTTCCGAAGGTCTTGCGGACCTTGTTCATTCGGATGGCATGGCTCAAATGGTGCACCTCAAAGGCAGTGTTTGTCGATTCCCAAGGCAATGGGCGGCGACACGGGCTTCCCCGCGGCGGGCAACTATACCGAGGAATCGAGCGGAGGCTGAGCCATGAGACGACCGATGTTTATAGCGGGCCTGCTCGCGGGCGCCGCCCTGACGGGCGCGCTGGGGGCGGGCGCCCGCAGCGCCGGCGAAGCGTCCGAGCAGCCCCAGGCCCGGATGAGCCAGCGTCTGATCGACGGGCTCAAGGGGACCGAGGGGTGCCTGGGCGTGGACGCCGCCCAGTGGCAATCCGGCAAGAACACCATCTGCGCCTGGTTTGAGAACAAGGCGGCCGTCGAGCGGTGGTACCGCTCCGACACCCACGCCGGCTTCATGGGTGCGGTGGGGGGCGACCCTGAAGCACGCGAGCCCCTCCGCCACGTCGCCGACGACGAGGGCCCGATCATGGTGATGGCCACCCTCGACTTCAACGGCCCGCCCGCGATCAAGGGGAGCCTGATCCCCTTCAGCATGATCTCCATCGAGCTCTTCAAACCCCTCCCCGGCGGGGCGTACGTCAAAGACCGCCTGGCGCCCGAGAAGTTCAGGGTCGAGCACATGCGGAACCTCACGCCAGAGCCGTGAACCAGTCCCGCGCCGCCCCCGGCCAGCGCATAACCTGTGGGCGTGTCCGGCGTCGCCAGCTCCATCCCGGAATCCGTCCTCACCAAGCTCGACGAGCTCGACGCCCAGTTTGCGCAGATCGAGCGCGATCTGGAGAGCCCCGAGGTCGCCGCCGACCACACCAAGCTCCGCGACCTTTCCATCAAGCGGGCGGCCCTCGCCCCCGTGGTGGACGGGTACCGCGCGTTCAGGTCCCTCACGGCCGAGATCGAGGAGATGCGCACCGCCATCGAGGCGGGCGACGATCCTGAGCTGGTGGAACTGGCCCGCGATGAACTCCCTTCCCTCGAGTCTCGGGCACGGGACCAGATCGAGCAGGTCAAGGCCCAGCTCGTCACCGCCGACGATCGAAAGGTCGGCTCGGTCATCCTCGAGGTCCGCGCCGGCACGGGGGGGGACGAGGCCGGGCTCTGGGCTCGGGACCTGCTCGAGGTCTACACCCGGTACGCCGCGAGCAAGGGGTGGAAGGTCGAGGAGATGGAGCTGGACGCCGACCCGTCGGTGGGGGGGGTCCGCAAGGCGACGGTGACGATCACCGGAGAGGGGGTCTGGAGCGAGCTGTCCTTTGAGGCGGGGGTCCATTCCGTCAAGCGCGTTCCCGCGACCGAGAGCCAGGGACGGATCCACACGAGCACCTGCACCGTCGCCGTCCTTCCCGAGCCGGAGGAAGTGGACGTGAAGATCGACTGGGCGAACGACGTGGACGAGCACGTGACGACCGCCCAGGGCCCCGGCGGGCAGAACGTCAACAAGGTCGCGACCGCGGTGCACATGCTCCACAAGCCCACGGGCGTTGAGGTCCGCATGCAGGAGACCAAGTCGCAGGCACAGAACCGGGAGAAGGCCCGGCGTCTGCTCAAAGCCCGCGTCTACGAGATCGAGCGTCAGAAGGCCGAGGCGGAACGCGCCGCGGAGCGGAAGGGCCAGATTGGCTCAGGCGCCCGCTCAGAGAAGATCCGCGTCTACCGCTACCAGGACAACATCGTCAGCGACCAACGCCTGACCGAGAAGTTCACGAAGACGGGGATCATCGACGAGGCGAAGCTCCAGCCGATGTTCGACGCGTTGATCGAGCAGGAAACTGCACGCCGCCTCGCCGCCCTCTGAAATGGACAACCGCCCGCGGACGCCTGGTCCGCGGGCGGTTGCACACCCGTGCAAAGCGAATAAATGGAATCGAATGCTTACGCCATCGCGGCCTGCGGGCTCTTGAGCAGCTTCGGGCT
>JBITAG010000283.1:0-3904 GCA_044439985.1 Phycisphaerales bacterium JB059
CGATACTGCCCCCCGATGGACACCATCTGCCCCAACTGCTCCGCCGACATCCCCCCCCACGAGGTCAACGTCGCGGAGAACGTCGCCTACTGCCGCGCCTGCGACACCCTCCATCGCCTCTCCGAACTCGCCGACCAGGAACGCGTCGAGGCGCCCGCCACCGACGAGCCCCCCGCCGGCGCCTACATCCGCGACCTCGGCCGCGACATCCGCGTCGGCGCCACCTGCCGCTCCCCCTCCACCGCCCTCTTCTTCATCATCTTCGCCGGATTCTGGAACGCCATCGTCGGCGTCTTCCTCTTCAACGCCGTCGCCTCCCTCCTCGGTTACAACGGCCTCGGCGCCTCCTCCACCGGCTTCGATCTCTTCACCCTCATCTTCATGATCCCCTTCGTCATCGTCGGCCTCATCACCGCCTTCATCGCCCTCATGGCCCTCTTCGGACGCGTCGAGGTCCGCATCGCCGCCGAGAAAGCCCACGCCTTCACCGGCCTCGGCCCGCTCGGCTGGCGCCGCCCCTTCGACGCCACCCGCGTCTCCGACATCACCATCGAAACCGCCAACTCCTCGACCAACGGCAAGCCCGACCGGCACATCGTCATCGAGGCCCAGGACGCCACCGTCAAGCTCGGCTCCGTCCTCTCCCGCACGCGACGCCGCTGGCTCGCCGGCGCCCTCACCCAACTGCTCATCTCACGGCGCTAGTCGTCGTCCGTCTCCGCGCCCTCGCCCCCCGGCGACACCGCCGGCGTGCTCGGCGCCATCGGCGCCCGCACCCCATAGCCGTGCACCAGCTCCGCCCCCAGGTGCCCCGCCCACGCCAACCGCGTCGCCGCGTACCCGTACACCCCCAGGAACACCAACGCCCCGACCACCACCGCCCCCGTCCGCCCCTTCCCCTTCTTCATCCCCGCCCCCAGACCGAGCACGACGACGAACACCCCCGTCGCCACCACGAACATCGTCCGCGCCAGCTCCCCCATCTCCTCATGCTCGTGCACCGCGCGCTCCACCACCTGACTCGTGATCACCGCCTTCTCTTCCGTCGCCTCACCACTCATCACCGCCACGAACGCCAACGCCGTCCCCGCCAGCAGCATCAGCAACGCCCCGACCATCCACACCCAACGCCGCCTGAAGTCCACCAGCCCGATCACCATCGGCGCCCACGCCAGCATCAGCAGCGCAAGCGGCGCATGAACCACCAGCGGATGGGCGGCCTCCCAGTTCGGCATCGGGGGGAACAAGTTCATCGCGTCATCTCCCGGCGGGACAAACCCTGTCCCCGCGACCACATCCTTGCGCCGATCCACGACGCCATCACCGCGAATCGGTCTCAACGCCCAGTTGATCCTGAGACGCAGCCTCCGCCTCGATCCGCCCGATCATCTCGTCCAGGTCCTTGTTCACACACTTCTTCATCCACACATTCATCAGCGGCCACAACGGACGCGTCAGCTTCGCCCCCAGCGACACCGCCCGCATCCGACCCGCCATCTCCACCTCGCTCCCCCCCTCCACCGCCCGGAACGAGTGGTCAAAGTGCATCTCGCACCCGCACGACGCCGCGCTGATCGTGTACCCCCTCCCCGCCTCGTACGCCGACACCCACATCTCCTCCGTCCGCTCCTTCTTCCCCATCACCCGCGTCTCCCTGAACCGCGCCCCCTCCCTGAACCCCCCCTCGGTCAGCACCTCGAACCCCTTGATCCCCTCGATCGTCTCCGCCGCAAAGTCAAAGTCCGTAAACGCCGCAAACGCCCGCTCCACCGGCGCCCCGATCCGTCGCGTGATCACCCAGCTCGCCATCGCCCGACTCCTCCTGCCCCCTCCGCCCACCATCCACGCCCGCCCCCGGGCATCTATCCTCAAGCCCGCCCCAGACTACACACCAACGGACCATCCACGCATGCCCGAGCCCACCCAATCCCCCCTCCGCGCCACCACCGACGAATACCTCCGGACCGAGGCCCAGATCCGACTCGGCGGCGGCCCCAAGGCCATCGAACGCCAGCACGCCAAAGACCGCCTCACCGCCCGCGAACGCATCCAACGCCTCATCGACCCCGGCGCCTCCTTCCAGGAACTCGGCCTCTGGTCCGCACACAACATGTACCAGGAACACGGCGGCGCCCCCGCCGCCGGCGTCGTCACCGGCATCGGGCATGTGCATTCCCGCCCCCACATGATCATCGCCAACGACGCCACCGTGAAGGCCGGCGCCTTCTTCCCCATGACCTGCAAGAAAATCATCCGCGCCCAGACCATCGCGCGCATGGCCCGCCTCCCCCTGATCTACCTCGTCGACTCCGCCGGCGTCTTCCTCCCCATGCAGGAGGACGTCTTCCCCGACACCGACGACTTCGGACGCATCTTCTTCCTCAACGCCGTCCTCTCCGCCGAGGGCGTCCCCCAGATCGCCGCCATCATGGGCTACTGCGTCGCCGGCGGCGGATACCTCCCCGTCCTCTGCGACACCCTCATCATGACCGAAGGCTCCGGCCTCTACCTCGCCGGACCCGCACTCGTCAAAGCCGCCATCGGCCAGGACGTCACCGACGAAGAACTCGGCGGCGCCACCATGCACGCCGAAATCTCCGGCACCATCGACTTCAAGGAACCCGACGACGACGCGGCCATCAACCGCGTCCGCAGCCTCGCCGCCAAGTATCCCGACGAAGACCTCTCCAGCCTCATGACAGAGAGCCAGAAGGCCAAACTCCGCGCCTTCTTCGACCACGCCGAGCAAGCCGTCGACCAGGGCGCCAGCCCCCGCGACCTCCTCGACTCTACCGGGCACGACCCCTACCGCGACCCCGAAGACATCTACACCCTCTTCACCGACAAGCCCGGCGAGCAGTACGACGTCAAGGACATCCTCGCCTGCGTCGTCGACTCAACCACCCGCCCCGACGCCGACCACGAAACCCTCGCCCCCGACCTCGACGAGTACAAGCCCGACTACGGCGCCTCCATCGTCTGCGCCTACGCCCGCGTCAACGGCCACCCCGTCGGCATCCTCGCCAACCAGGGCAAGCTCACCGAGCAATCAACCCCCGGCGGCAAGGCCGGCCCCTCCAAATCCACCAACATGCCCCGCGTCATCTACGAACAGGCCGCCGACAAGGCCGCCCGCTTCATCATGGACTGCAACCAGCGCAGGATCCCCCTCGTCTTCTTCCACGACACCACCGGCTTCATGGTCGGACGAGACTCCGAGCAATCCGGCATCATCCGCTCCGGCGCCAAGATGGTCAACGCCATGTCCAACTCCGTCGTCCCCAAGATCGTCGTCATCATGGGCGGCTCCTACGGCGCCGGGAACTACGCCATGTGCGGCCGCGCCTTCGACCAGTTCCTCGCCCTCGCCTGGCCCGGCGCCAAGTGCTCCGTCATGGGCGCCTCCCAGGCCACCGGCGTCCTCGCCATGATCGAAGAACGCTCCCGCCAGCGCAAGGGCGAAGAGATCGACAAGGACACCCACGAACAGATCCTCGCCGCCGTCCGCGAGTCGTACAACGAACAGCAGGACATCCGCCACGCCGCCAGTCGCGGCTGGATCGACCGCATCATCGAGCCCCACAAGACCCGCGAAGAACTCGCCGCCGCCCTCGACGCGACCCGCGGCTGGGACTACTCACTGGAATTCAATACCGGGGTGCTGCAGACGTAAGCGTCTGAAACCCGTATCTCGCCACCGCTATACTGAACCGTACCTAGCCAGCGGCCAATGCCGCCGTACGGACATATGCTCGGTACAACTCGCGGGGTATTGTCACTTTGCTGCCTGAACAGCTATCTCGTTGGCAGAAGCTGCGCTGTTACCTGATATTCATGCTGTTTCGCGTACCGCTACTCCGGCGAGAGTCCCGACGCTACTTCGAATCGCTGGTCGTAGACCATT
>JBITAG010000284.1:0-5868 GCA_044439985.1 Phycisphaerales bacterium JB059
TGCTGCGGGTCATACTCCCGTTTGGATCGACTAAAGCATCCCCTTCAAATACCGCCCCGTGTGGCTCCCCTTCACCTTCGCCACGTCCTCCGGCGTGCCCGTCGCGATGATCTCCCCGCCCCCGTCACCCCCCTCGGGGCCCAGGTCGATGATCCAGTCGGCGCCCTTGATCACGTCCTGGTTGTGCTCGATCACGACCAGCGTCGCCCCGGCGTCCGCCAGCTTGTTGAGCACCTCCAGCAGCTTGCGGATGTCCTCGAAGTGCAGGCCCGTGGTCGGCTCGTCGAGGATGTAGAGCGTCTTCTCCCCCGTGGGCGTGCCGTCGTGGCGCACGGCCTTGCCCAGCTCCGTCGCCAGCTTCACCCGTTGGGCCTCGCCCCCCGAGAGCGTCGTGCTCGGCTGGCCCAGCGTGATGTACCCCAGCCCCACGTCGCGCAGGCACTCCACGAAGCGGAGGATCTTCGGGTGGTTCTCGAAGAACGAGCACGCGTCCTCGACCGTCATCCCCAGCACGTCGGCGATCGTCTTGCCCCGGTAGACGACCTCCAGCGTCTCGCGGTTGTAGCGCTTGCCGCGGCAGACCTCGCACTCGACGTACACGTCGGGCAGGAAGTGCATTTCGATTTTTTTGAGCCCCTGACCCTGACAGGCCTCGCAGCGCCCGCCGCCGTTCTTCGCGCTGACGTTGAAGCTGAACCGACCGGGCTTGTACCCCCGGATCTTCGCCTCCTTGGTCTGCGTGAAGAAATGGCGGATGCCGTCGAAAACGTTCGTGTACGTCGCCGGGTTCGAGCGCGGCGTGCGTCCGATCGGGGACTGGTCCACCTCGATCACCCGGTCGATCTGCCCCAGCCCCGTCACGCGGCTGTGCGCGCCCGGCTTGTCGCGTGAGCCCAGCAGACTCTGGCGGACGCTCTTGAGCAGGATGTCGTTCACCAGCGTGCTCTTGCCCGAGCCCGAGACGCCCGTCACGCAGACGAGCCCGCCGAGCGGAAAGACGGCGTCAACCTTCTTCAGGTTGTGCTCGCGGGCGCCCTTGACGCTGATCGCCTTCTTCTCGCTCAGCGGGCGGCGGCGCTCGGGGACGAGCAGCTTGCGCCGCCCGCTCAGGTAGTCCCCCGTGAGGCTCTCCGGGGCGTTGGTGATCTCGTCGATGGCGCCCTGCGCGACGACCCGCCCGCCGTGCACGCCCGGGCCCGGCCCGATGTCGATCACGTGGTCCGCGGCCCGGATCATGTCCTCGTCATGCTCGACGACCAGCACCGTGTTCCCGATGTCCGTGAGGTGGCGCAGGGTCGTGATGAGCCGGTCGTTGTCGCGCTGGTGCAGGCCGATCGTCGGCTCGTCGAGGACGTAGCACGCCCCGACGAGGCCGGAGCCGACCTGCGTCGCGAGGCGGATGCGCTGCGCCTCGCCCCCCGAGAGCGTCGCGGTCCGCCGGTCGAGCGAGAGGTACTCCAGCCCGACCGAGGCGAGAAAGCGGAGGCGGTTGCCGACCTCGCGCAGGATCGGCTCGGCGATGACGCCCTGCTCCTCGCTGAGCTTCAGGCCCTCCACGAACGCGATCGCGTCCGTGATGTTGAGTCGCGAGAGTTCGGAGATGTTGAGGACGCTCCCGTCGTTCTTCTTCCGACCGATGACGCTGGGGGAGAACGCCCGGTCGGTGTCGGCCTTGTGCGCGCTGGTGAGCAGGACGTGCAGCGCCTCGATGCGCAGGCGGTCCCCCATGCAGCTCGGACAGGTCTGCTCGGTCTGGAACTGGTGGAGGTGGTCCTTGGCCCAGGCGGACTCGGTCTTGTCGAACCACCTGGCGAGCATGGGCAGGACGCCGTCCCACGAGGCGCCGTGCTTCTTTTTCTGTTCGGGCGTCGTGCCGTGCAGGAGGATCTCGTACAGCTCGTCCGAGAGCGAGCCGACCGGGGTGGACATCGGCACGCCGAACGCGCGCCCGAAGCGGCGCAGGTACTTGGGATAGATCATCCCCCCCGGCCCGTTCTTCTTGAACGGGGCGATCCCCCCGGAGGCGAGCGTGCGCTCCGGATCGGGCACGACCAGGTCCTCGTCAAACTCCAGGATCGCGCCCAGCCCGTGGCACGTCGGGCAGGCGCCGAACGGGGAGTTGAAGCTGAACAGACGCGGGCTGAGTTCCTCGAGGGCGCACTCCGGGTGGTCCGGGTCCGCGAACTTGGCGCTGTAGGTGTGATCCGTCCACGCCTCCCGGTCGTCGGGGTCGTTGAGGGCGATCACCACCGACCCGTCCGCCATCCGCAGCGAGGCCTCGATCGACTCCACCAGCCGCTGGCGCCCGTCCGGCTTGATCACCAGCCGATCGACCACGGCGTCGACCGTGTGCTTCTTGTGCCGGTGCAGATTGAGCGGGTTCTCGCCCCCCTCCTTGAGCGCGTCGCGCAGGTCCACGATCTCCCCGTTCACGCGGGCCCGGCCCCACCCCTGCGCGAACAGGTCCTCCAGGATGTCCTTGTGGAAGCCCTTCTTGGCGCGCACGATCGGCGCCAGCACCATGATCCGGGCGCCCTCGCCCAGTCTCATCACACCCTCGACAATCTGCGACGCGCTGCTCGCCTCGATCAGCCGCCCCGAACGCTCCACCACCGTCCCGTCCTTCTTCCGCTTTGTCGGCGCCCAGGAGTGCGGCGTCCCGCAGCGTGCGTAGAGCAGACGCAGGTAGTCGTAGATCTCGGTCGTCGTCGCGACGGTCGAACGTGGGTTGTGCGAGGCGGACCGCTGCTCGATCGCGATGGTGGGGGGGATCCCCTCGATCTCCTCAACATCCGGCTTCTTGAGCTGGTCGAGGAACTGACGGGCGTACGCGGAGAGCGACTCCATGTACTTGCGCTGCCCCTCGGCGAAGATCGTGTCGAAGGCGAGTGAACTCTTCCCCGACCCCGACAGCCCCGTCATCACCACGAGCTTGTCGCGCGGGATCTCCAGGTCCACGTCCTTGAGGTTGTGCTCCCTGGCGCCGCGCACGCGGATGACGCGCTCCGGCGACCCCGGGGGCGCCTTCTGACGCGCGGGCTTCGGCTCGACGCTCCGCCCGTTGGCGGAACCGCCGGCCTTCTTCTTCCTGGTGGGGGTCCCGCTCGCCTTGCTCGCCATCCGCTGTCCTCCGTGAGCGCAAATGGTACGCGTCCCACCCGTCGATGTTCGTTGAACGGTCGGGGGGCGGGCGGCGCCTCCCCCCGCTGGCGATCCCCCGGCGAGAACGCCGATATCCGCCCCATGACGTACACCCAGGCGCTCTCCTTCCCCAAGTCCGGGCGGACCTGGGTCGAGGTCATGGCCGCCAAGGCCCAGTCCCTCACCTCCGGGCTTCCGGTCGAGTCCTTCCTCGCGGGAAAGCTCGATGCCGACGCGCTCCGGCGCGCCGGGCTCCCCGTGCTCGAGTTCGGACACGGGCGCGAGAAGCGACGCATCACCGGCGACGGGGCGTTTCCCGTGGACGTCTACCGCGGGGTGCGGGTCGCCCTCCTCGTCCGCGATCCCCGCGACGTCGTGGTCTCACGCTATCACTACGAGCGCCACCAGCACCACCGCTTCGACGCCGATCTCGAGTCCTTCATCCGGTTCCAGCCCGGCGCCGACCCGGAGGCCAACGCCCGATGGGGGCTGGGCCCGATCATCAACTGGATGAACGCCTGGGCGCGTCACCGGGCGGTCCTCGGCGCGTTCCACCTGATGCGCTACGAGGACATCCACCGCGACCCCGCCGCGTCGCTCGGCGCCCTGCTGCGCTTCGCGCGGATCGACGCCCCGCCCGACGCGATCGCGCAGGCCGTCGAGTACGGACGCTTTGACAACATGCGCGCTCTCGAGCGTTCCAACACGCTCAGGTGGCCCGGGCTTCCCAACGCCCCCCGCCCCGAGGGGCTCAAGACCCGGCGGGGTGTCGCGGGCGGCTTCCGCGAGGAGCTGCCCGGCGACCTTGTCGCGTGGCTCGACGATCAGATCGAGGCGCGACTCGATCCCTTCTTCGACTGCTATCGCGCGCCCCAACCCGTCGCCGGCTGACGCCTACGGGGAAGGCGATTCCGGCGCTCCGGTCGGCGGCTCTCCCCCCGGCTCGCTCGAAGGGGCCGGCCCGGCGCCCCGCGAGGCCACCGCCCGCTGGCGCGCCTGGTTGATGAGCCCGAGCATCAGCAGGCCGATCGCGATACCGAAGAGGTAGTAGGACAGCCGACGCCTGAACCCGGGCGCGATGCGCGTGTCGGTACGGTTCACCTCGTCGGCCATGGCGGAGTCTAGCCCCGCCCCCCGCCCCCTGAACCCTGGCGCGGGCGTCCCCCCTTGCGTCTCGAGCCCGACCGCTTCGCGCCCAGCAGACCCTCCAGCTCGGTCCGCCGGATCATCACCCGCTCGCCATCGGCGCCCTGTTGGATCAGGTCGCGCACCTTGTTGAGCTGGTCGCGCAGGCGCGCCGCCTTCTCGAACTCCAGCCCCTCCGCCGCCTCGAGCATCTCCCCCTCCAGCACACCGATCAGATCCTGCGCATCGATCGCCGGCTCGCTCGTCTCCACGTCCTGACGCGCCTTTCGGCGGGCCTTGAGTTCCGTCTCGATCCCGGTGCGGATCTCCTTGCGGATCGTCTCGGGCGTGATGCCGTGCGCCTCGTTGTATGCCAACTGCTTCGCCCGGCGTCGCTCGGTCTCCTCCATCGCGTCGCGCATCGCCGGCGTCACCTTGTCCGCGTAGAGCACCACCGTCGAGTTCGCGTTCCGCGCCGCGCGACCCATCTGCTGGATCAGCGACGTCGCGCTCCGCAGGAACCCCTCCTTGTCCGCGTCCAGGATGCACACCAGCGAGACCTCCGGCAGGTCCAGCCCCTCACGAAGCAGGTTCACCCCGACGAGCACGTCGAACGAACCGAGCCGCAGGTCGTTGAGGATCTCCACCCGATCCAGCGTCTCGATGTCCGAGTGCAGGTACCGCACCCCGAGCCCCTGCTCGCTCAGGTACTCGGTCAGATCCTCGCACAGCCGCTTGGTCAGCGCCGTCACCAGCACCCGCTCCCCGCGCTCCACCCGCTCGCGACAGCGCTCCACCAGATCCGCGACCTGCCCCCGCGCCGGCTGCACGACGACCTCCGGATCAACCAGCCCCGTCGGGCGGATCACCTGCTCGACCACCTCTCCGCCGCACTTCTCCAGCTCGTACTCCCCGGGCGTCGCCGAGACGTACATCGCCCGCGGGATGAGCGACTCGAACTCCTCGAAGCGCAGCGGGCGGTTGTCCAGCGCGCTCGGCAGGCGGAACCCGTGCTCCACCAGCACGGTCTTGCGCGCCTTGTCCCCGTTGTACATCGCCCGGATCTGCGGGATCGTCACGTGAGACTCGTCGATGATGATCAGCCAGTCCCCGAGGTTGGTCCGCTCGACCCCGAACCGCCTCGCGTCCTCCGCCGCGTCCCGTCCGACCACCTCGTCGCTCGGGGGCTCCGGGGGCGCGTCCCGATTCTCCGAGGGCGGGGCGTAATCGAAGTAGTCCAGCAGCGTGAACGGACGCTCCCCCGGCGCCCGCCCGTCCATGTACCGGCTGTAGTTCTCGATCCCGGAGCAGAACCCGATCTCCTCCATCATCTCCAGGTCGTACTTCGTCCGGGCGAGCAGCCGCTGGGCCTCGAGCAGTTTGCCCTCCGAACGGAGCTGGAGCACCCGAGCGTCCAGCTCCTCCCGGATCGAGCGGAGGGCCTGCTGCATCTGCTCCTCCGGCATCACGTAGTGGACCGCGGGGAAGAGGAAGAACTGCCGCTCCTCCGCCAGCAGCTCCCCGCTGGTCGGGTTGATCAGCTCGAGCCGGTCGATCTCGTCTCCGAACAGCTCGATCCGGACCGCGAACTTCTCGTACGCC
>JBITAG010000285.1:0-4263 GCA_044439985.1 Phycisphaerales bacterium JB059
TCGTTCTCGTCTGGGGTGGCTTGGGTGGGCGAGGCTCACTGACGCGTCACGATCCCGCCGCTCACCGGCACCGTGATCCGCTCCCCGCCCTTCACGTCCGTCAGAATCACGATCTCCTGACGCAGCCGCGGGTGCACCCGCGCCGCGGTCGACTCCATCCGAACCGTGTACGTGTTCGGGTTCTTCGGGTCCACGGGCTTGGCGTCGAACTTGATCCGCAGCGGCCCGTCCGCGAACCGGATCTCCTTGATCTCGAACGCCTCCCCCGACCGGCTCGCCACCGTGAACTCACGCGTCATCGTGTCGCCCAGCTCCGGGCGCCCGATCGAGATGCGCGGCGGGGTCACCGCCAGATCACCCATCACGTTCGCGATCACCTGCGCCTGCACGATCGGGCGGCGCGGGTCGTTCGTCCGGATCGTGATCCGGTCGTCGATCCGACCGATCCGCGCATGCTCGCTCAGCGTCACCTCGAGCGTGGTCCGACGCAGCTTCTCCGTCTTCGGCTGATCCTCCGGCGCCGGCTGCCCGGGCGCCGCGATCGGCGCCGGCGCCGGCTCCTCGACCACCTCGGTCCCCAGCACCTTCACCTGGAAGACCTCCAGGTCGCCCGGGGTCGCCCGCGTGACCTCGAAGTCGGGCGTCCGCCCCGTCACCGTGATGAACCGCGACGCGCCCTGCCCCTTCGGCACGGTCCCGAGCGAGAGCACCGCCGGATCGACCGCCACCAGCTGCGTCACATGCCCCGTCACCGTCAGCACCGTCTCACGCCCGCTCGAGTCGTTCGAGTAGACCGTCAGCTGGCGACGCTGCTCCCCCTTCTTCCCCTTGGGGTTGAAGGTCACGTCGATCTTGCCCGACTCGCCCGGCGCGTACTCGGTCTTCTCCAGGTCCCCCGCGGTGCACCCGCACGAGGACTGCACCCGCGTGATCACCAGGTTCTCCGAGCCCGTGTTCGTGAACTCGAACGCGAACTTCTGCTCCTCGTGGTCAAAGACGTTCCCCACGTTGTGCGTGGTGGACTTGAACTCCAGGCGCGCCAGCGAGGGCTCGGGCGTCTTCTCACGCGACGAGGCCCCGGGCGCCGGCAGTGGGGGAGGCAGCGCCACCGCGCTCCCCGCCATCGCCAGCAGTGAGCCCAGGATCGTCAGCGAGGTCATCGTCCGGTTCATCGTCTTCCGCTCCTTCGCCTGTCAGAGTCGTCCAGGCGTCCACGCCGAATGCCGTGCGGGGACACCGATATCCGCAATCGGAGAGAGTTCTCCCCTATGCGATACTGTCACATTCTCCGTTCGGTTCAACCATATTCCACCGCCCCCGTCCGAAACCCGATCGATGCCCACTCCGCCCCATCATTCTGGGATCACCGTTCCCCCTCGCCCCCCTCACCGCTCCCCGACGCTCCGCCCGAGAACGCGCCAGCCGCCCGTTCCCCCCCGCGCCGCCACGCCTCCACCGCGTTGACCACCTCCGCCGGCGTCCGCGCCCCCCGCACCCCCGCCTTGAGCGCCTTGCAGTGGCTCCCGTTGATGCTCTTGCCCAGCCAGGAGATCTTCTGCCGGATCACGTGCATCGCGTGCGCCTCCCCCCGGTACTCGAGCATCCGCTCGAAAAACGCCAGCACCAGGTCGAGCTTCTCTCCCTCGCTCGGCTCCAGGTCCGCCGCCTCCCGCCCCTCCCGGGCCGCCACCTGCGCCTCCCACCCCTCCCGGAAAACCCACGGACGCGCGAACGAGCCACGCCCGATCATCACCCCCGCGGCCCCCGTCTCCCGCAGCATCCCGAGCACGTCCGACGCGCTGCGCACATCCCCGTTCCCGATCACCGGCACACCCCCCGACGACACCTCCCCCGTCGCCTCGCCGACCGCCTCCACCACCCGCCGGATCCCCTCCCGCCGGCACGACCCCTTGAACAGCTGCTCCGTCGTTCGCCCGTGCACCGTGATCCCGCAGACGCCCACCTCCGTCAGCGAGACCGCCAGCCGCCCCGCGGCGTTCCGCTCCGCGTCCGCCTCGGTCCACCCCAGGCGCATCTTCGCCGTCAGCGGGATCGCGTCCGGGAGGGCGCCCCGCACCGCCTCGGCGATCCGCCGGGCCAGGTCGGGCGAGCACATCAGCTTCGAGCCCCCGTCCTTCTTGCACACCTTGTCCACCGGGCAGCCCATGTTGATGTCCACCACCGTCGCCCCGTGGTCGGCGCACCAGCGCGCCCCCTCGGCCAACACCCGCGGGTCCCCCCCGTACAACTGCATCCCGATCGGCTGGTCGAACTCGCTCGTCCGGGCCAGGTCCGCCGTCGCCTCCGACCCGCAGATCAGTCCCTTCGGGCTCAGCAGGTCCGTGCACGCCAGCCCCACACCCCCGAGCGAGCGGCACGTCACACGCCACGCCAGCTCGCACCACCCCGCGATCGGCGCCAGGAGCAGGTTGGTCTCAAGCGTGACCGGGCCGAACTGGAGCGGGCGGGCGAGCACGGACAACTCTAGTGTCCGATCCCCAACAATCCCGTCGGGCGCGCCCCGCCCCCGAACGCCCTACGCTGCCCGGCAAGGACCGCCCGCACCGAGATCCACGTGTACCAAGCCCTCCTGACGCGCAAATACCTCACGAGCAAGATCATGCCCCTGCTGGCCATGATCGCGGTCATGCTCTCGGTCGCCACCGTCCTGGTCACCTGGTCGGTCATGGGCGGGTTCCTCCGCGCCCTGCTCGATTCCGGGCGGGTCCTCGTCGGCGACGTCGCCATCACCTGGCCCGCGACCGGCTTCGCCCACTACGACGACCTCATCGACATGCTCGAGGCCGACGAACTCGTCCTCGCCGGCGCCCCCGTCATCGAGTCCTTCGCGATGATCCAGCTCCCCGATGACCGCGCCGAGGCCGTCTACGTCAAGGGCGTCGAGCCCGACAGCTTCAACCGGGTCACCCATTTCGTGGACCACCTCTGGTGGAAGCCCCTCGACGAGCCCACCCGGCGCGACACCCAGGGCCTCGACTGGCGCCTGCGCGAGGACAACCGCGAGGGCCTCGCCCAGATCTTCGACAACGGCAAACGCATGACCCGCCAGGTCCCCGGCGCCCCCGACGAGCCCGCCGCCCTCCTCGGCATCGAACTCACCGACTTCAACTACCGCAACGAGTGGGGGGTCTACGACCCCATGAGCCCCGCCAAGGCCCGCCCCGATGGCTCCATCGACTACCAGTCCATCTTCATGCCCCGCTCCGGTCGCGTCACCCTCACCCTCCTGCCCCCCGCCGAGGGCGGACGCGTCATCGAGCCGGTCACCCGCTCCATCGCGGTCGCCAACGAGTTCCAGTCCGGCATCTACGAGGCCGACAACCAGACGATGCTCGTCCCCCTCGACTGGCTCCAGGACCTCCTCGACATGGAAGAGGGCGGCAAGGTCGCCGAGGGCTCCAACCCCCTCGACGTCATCATCGACCCCGAAACCGGCGAGGTCGTCCCCGCCCCCATCGTCACCACCGAGCCCGCCCCCGCGCGCGTCACCACCGTCCTCGTCCGCGCCCGCGACGACGTGACCCCCGACCAGATCAAGGACGCCTGCCAACGCGTCTACCGCGACTTCGCCGCCAAACACCCGGGCCAGGTCCCCGCCCCCGAGTCCATCCAGATCCAGACCTGGGAGGACCTCAACGCCACCCTCGTCGGCGCCGTCAAGAAGGAAACCGGACTCGTCCTCTTCGTCTTCGGCATCGTCTGCTTCACCACCGTCTTCCTCGTCCTCGCCATCTTCTGGGCGATGATCAACGAGAAGACCCGCGACATCGGCATCCTCCGCGCCCTGGGCGCCTCCACCTCCGGCGTCGCGGGGATCTGGCTCTCCTACGGCGCCGCCCTCGGCCTCGTCGGCTCCCTCCTCGGCGTCCTCGCCGCCTCTCTCATCGTCTGGAACATCAACCCCATCCACGAGTGGCTTGGCGAGCGGCTCGGCCTCGTGATCTGGGACCCCCGCGTCTACTACTTCGTCGAGATCCCCTCCGACATCGTCCCCTTCGACGCGCTCGTCGTCTTCGCCATGGGCATCCTCACCTGCGTGCTCGGCGCCGCCATCCCCGCCTTCCGCTCGGCCCGCATGGACCCGGTCAAATCGCTGAGGTTCGAGTGATGACCTCCACCCACGCACAAACCCAACCCGGCGCCTCCCCCCCGACCCCCGGCGCCCACCTCTCGCTGCGCGACCACCCCAAGACCTACCGCCACGGACGCGTCAAGGTACCCGTGCTGCACGGCGTGGACCTC
>JBITAG010000286.1:0-6460 GCA_044439985.1 Phycisphaerales bacterium JB059
CCCTGTGCGCGCGCAGGAGGCGGTCGATGAGGGTGAGCGGCTTGAGAGCCTCGATGAACTGCTCGGGCTCGAGGAGGCCGGCTCGGACGAACAGTCGCGCCGGGAACTGCCCGACGCGGCCCAGGCGGAGCTGGAGCGCGAGCTGACCCAGCAGGAGGCGGCCGAGGCGTTCGAGCAGGCCGCGGCCCTGATGGGGGAGACCGCGACGCGCCTGGGCGACCTGAGCGACACGGGACTGGCGACGCAGCGTCTGCAGGAGGACATCCTGCGCAAGCTCGACCAGGTGATCGAGGCGGCGAAGAACAACCAGCAGCAGTCGCAGAGTTCCTCGTCGAGCAGCTCGTCGAGCCAGCAGAACCAGCAGCCGAACCAGCCGCAGTCAGAGCAGCGGCAGGGGCAGGCGTCGGACGGGGACAACAAGTCGGAGAACACGCCCCCCGGTCGTCAGGACGGGCAGCTCAACCCGGAGATCGACTCGGCGCGGGCCGCCTGGGGCGCCCTGCCCGAGCGGGTGCGCGACGCCCTCTTCCAGGGGCGGTCGGACCGGTACAGCTCGCTCTACGAACGTCTGACCGAGGCGTACTACCGCCGATTGGCCGAGGAGCGTCAGCCTTGAGAAGGACCACCGTTGCGATCCTTTCGCTCGCGCTGCACGCCGGGCTCGCCGGCGCACAGGAGGCGATCGAGGCGCCCGAGGCGCCCCGATCGGCGCAGAACAACGCGGCGCAGGACGAGATCACGCCGCAGCTCGATCGCGTGGTCGAGCGGGCGCTCGAGTACCTGAGCGAGCAGCAGCAGTCGGACGGCTCCTGGACGGGGGGACGGTTCGGGAAGAACGTCGCGATCACCTCGCTCGCCTGCCTCGCGCTGATGGGTGACGGGGACACGCCCAGCCGGGGCGAGCACGCGCAGGCGATCCGGCGCGGGCTGGACTTCGTGCTCGAGAACGCGGCGGAGAACGGGCTGATCGCCGCCGAGGCCGCCAACGGCCCGATGTACGGGCACGGCTTCGCGACGCTCTTCCTCGGGGAGGCGTACGGGATGACCGCGGGGGGCGGCGACACCGCGCGCAGCGCCCGCCTGCACGAGGCGCTCGTCAAGGCCGTTCGCCTGATCGAGCGCACCCAGAACGACGAGGGGGGCTGGCGGTACAACCCGGTGCCGTACGACGCGGACGTCTCCGTGACGATCTGCCAGGTGATGGCGTTGCGCTCGGCGCGCAACGCGGGGATCGAGGTCAAGAAGGAAGTCATCGACAAGGCGGTGGACTACATCCGGCGTTGCCAGAACACGGACGGGGGGTTCAAGTACCAGCTCGAGACCGGGTCGAGCGCCTGGCCCCGGTCCGCCGCGGGCGTCGCCAGTCTCTTCTACGCGGGGATCTACGAGGACCGGGCGATCGACCAGGGGGTGGGGTACCTGCACCGCGTCGCGTCGCCGGGGACGCCCCGGGCCTCCCGGGCGCATTACTTCTACGGGCACTACTACGCCGTCCAGGCGATGTACCTGGCCGGGGGGGACGACTGGGGCGCCTGGTGGCCCGCCATCCGTGAAGAGTTGATCGAGGGGCAGCGCGACGATGGGTCCTGGGAGGATCGCACCGTCGGCCCGGCCTACGCCACCGCCATGTCACTCATCATTTTGCAAATGCCCAAGCGATACCTGCCGATCTTCCAGAAGTGAGTTCCTCCCTTCCAACACGGATCGGCGCCGCCCTCGGGGCGATGCTCCTGACCCCCACGCTCGGGCACGCGGGTGACGACGGCGTCCGTCGACTCCTCCTCGACCGCCAGCTCAACGCGACCGAGGTCCGCGTCACCGCGATCGACGGCGGGGAGGTCCGGTGGGTGGACAGCGCCGGGCGCCCCCGCGCCCGGTCCATCCGGGAACTCCTCGCGGTCATCGATCCCGAGGGGGGGCTCCTCCCCGACGGGGTCCGCCGCCAGGTCATCGAATCGCTCGGCGCCCCGCTCGTTGAGACCACCGACGGGCAGCGCCTCCTCGCCCGCCTCGGTGAGACCGACACGGACGAGCAGATCGAGCTGACGCTCGTCGGGGGGCAGCGCGTGCGCGTCTCGGTCGAGGACATCGCCAGCGTCACATCCCCCCGCGCCGTCTTCGGCGCCACCCACGCCCCGGCACGCGAACGCCCCATCGACGATGTGGTCGAGCTGGCCAACGGCGACGTGGTCACCGGCTTCGTCGCCTCGCTCGGCGCCCGCGTCGCCATCGAGGTGGACGGACGCGTTCAGGAGATCCCGCTCGCCGATGTCGCCCGCGTCCGCCTGGCCAATCCGGAGCGCACCGCGGAGGGGACGCGCGTCTGGCTCGATGACGGCTCGATCCTGGGCGCCGGCCCCATCGCCAGCGCCGGCGACGCCATGATCACCTTTGACCTCACGCTCGGGCGCCCCTTGAGCACCGGCAGCGAGGGCGACCCGGAAACCGCCGTGCGCGTCCCCCTCTCACGCGTCGCCGGCGTCGTCTTCGACGCGGGGTCCTCCGGCGTTCGCCCGCTCGCCTCGATGCGTCCGGAGGCGTACGCCCCGACGGGGGACCGGCGCTGGACCCCCGCCCCGATCACGGGGGACTCGGCGCAGGCGGTGCTGGGCGCCGCGACGATCGAGCTGCCCGGCCCGATGCGGGTGCGTTGGGCCCTGCCCGAGGGCGCCCGCCGGCTCGCGGGCGTGGCGACGCTCGGGGAAACCCCCGGGCCGTGGGCGGATTGCTCGGTCTCGGTGCTGCTCAACGCGGGTGGGGAGACGATCGAGCTGGCCCGGGCCCGGCTCCACCCGAGCCAGGGGGACCTCGCCTTCAACGTCGAACTGCCCGACACCCTCGGCGGGGAGGACCGGTCGCTCGAGGTCCGCGTGGACGCGGGCGCCTATGGCCCGATCCAGGACCGTGTCCTGCTGGAGCGCGTGCTGCTGCTCGTCAGAAACTAGCGCGGTCAGCCGGGCGGGCGCCGGACGCCGCGCCGGTCCATGATCCGGCTTGGCCTGCCCAGAACGCCCATGAGCTTCTTGAGAGCGGTCTCGTGGCCAGGCGGCGGAACACCCCCCCACCGGAGCAGGCGGATGTCCGTGCCGTACACGCTCGGATCCCAGTACGGCACGCCGATGGCCTCGCCGTACGCGCGGAGGATGTCCGGGGTGAGGCGGTCCCGCTTCCGGCGCGCCGTGTACGCGTCGAGGTTCTCGAACGCCAGCGGGGCGCCGGACTCGTGAAACTCCCAGGAGCCGTCGTGGATCAGTAGAACACTGCGTTCCTCGACTCGCCCCTCATTGAATCGGTTCGCGGAGAAGTGCGCACTGCCTGTCTGCTCGGGTGCATCGTGCGACATGTACGAGAAAAAGTATGTCTCGACGCCCAGGCGTTGGCACAGAACAAAGTGCTCCGCAGCCGCAAGCCACTCACGCTCGTGGTTGTCGAAGAACGCGGTCCAGTCCGAACCGATTGGCACGAGCAGGGCCCGATCCGGCGAGAACCGGCGCTCGCCGAGCAGACCCCACGCCTTGTCGAGCGCGGTGGAGTGGGCGTCAGACCTTGTACCCCGAGCCACGATCTCCTCATCCCCCCAGTCCAACATGCACCGCTCCACTGCGTCCAGAGGCGCGTGGATGAGCATCCCAGACTGGTGGCCGTTGGGAAAGAGGGTCATTCGCCAGAACGAGTCTAGCGGTAAGGGCATCGATCTCGGGGGAGATTTACCGCTTCGCTAGCGGATCTTCAGCGAGGCCAGCGCGATCACGCCGAGGATGATCGAGACGATCCAGAGGCGCGCCACGACCTGCTGCTCCGTCCAGCCGCCCAGGTGCAGGTGGTGGTGGTACGGGGCGCAGCGGAAGATCCGCTTGCCCCCGGTGTAGCGGAAGTACCCGACCTGCAGCACGACGCTGGCGATCTCCGCCAGGAACACGCCGCACATGAGCAGCACGACCAGCTCCTGGCGCGTCACCAGCGCGATGTAGGCGATCAGCCCGCCCAGGGCGAGCGACCCGGTGTCCCCCATGAAAACCTGCGCCGGCGAGCAGTTCCACCACAGGAACCCCAGGCAGGCGCCCGCCATCGCCCCCCCCATCACCGCCAGCTCGTCGGCGTAGACGATGTGCGGGACGTACAGGTACTTGCTGATCTGCTCCGACCCGGCGATGAGCGCCAGCACCAGCAGGCCCAGCGAGACCACCACCGAGACCCCCGAGGCCAGCCCGTCCATCCCGTCGGTGATGTTCACCGCGTTGGAGACCCCCGCGATGAGCAGGATCGAGACGAGCACGTACGCCCACTGCGGCAGGTAGATCAACGCCGGGGAGATCTCTCCCTGCTGGTTCAGATAGGTCTTCTGGAACGGGAGGTTGAGCGCATGCGGGAGCGTCTCCCCGGACCCGCCGGCCCGGTAGGTGAAGACCCCGATGAGCAGCCCGAGCCCGAGCTGGAAGACCAGCTTCTCCCACGCGTAAAGCCCCTGGCGCCCCGTCCCGCGCCGCGAGGCCGTCAGCTTCAGCCAGTCGTCGAACCCGCCCAGCACGCTGAGCCAGACGAGCACGAGCAGCCCCATGTAGACGTAATCCCGGCGCACATCCGCGAGCAGAAAGGTGCTCACGAAGATCGAGGCGCAGATGAGAATCCCGCCCATCGTCGGGACGTTCGCCTTGCTCGCCGCGTGCGCCCGCAACGCCTCCGCGTCGGTCGCGCCCCCGTCCCCGATCTTCATCGAGACCAGCCACCGGATCGCCCGTCGCCCGAACAGGATCACGAGCATGAAGGAGAGGCCCGCGGCGGCGAGCGCCCGGAACTGGACCTGATCCAGCAGCGTGAAGGCCGGGTAGATCCCGGTCCGATCGAGCCAGTCGCGGGTTGCTTCCAGAAGCAGATAGAGCATCGTGCTCGCTCAGGGGTCATCCGTGCGTGAGGCGGAGTGTACCGCCTCCATCCCCCCCGAGGCCCGCTCGCGCAGCGCCCGGGCCACGCGCTCCAGCCGGACGGATCGAGATCCCTTGAGCAGCACGACATCCCCGGCGCGCACCATCGACGCGCCCCGGACGCACGCCTCGTCGCTCGCCTCCCCGAGCGCCTCGGTCCGCGGGCGCCCCCCCGCCGCCTCGCTCATCGCCTCGCCGAGCGCCACGACCAGGTCGATCGAGGCGGGCGCCCCCTCGAGCAGGGCGGCGTGCTCCGCCCGGCTCGCCCCCCCCAGTTCGAGCATGTCCCCCAGGATGGCGACCCGACGGGCGCCCGGGGCGGGCTCGAACGTCGCCAGCGTCGCGAGCGCCGCGCGCACCGAGTCCGGGTTCGCGTTGTACGCGTCGTTGATCAGGGTGACCCCCCCGCCGGGCCCCCCGAGACGCTCGACGCTCAGACGCATCACCGCCCCCCGCGCCGCGCCGAGCCCGGCCCGGCCGCTTACCCGGTCCAGCCCGAGGCGCTCGCCCACGAGCGCCGCGATCGCCCCGTTTCGCGCGTTGTGGGCGCCGGGCAGGGGCGCCAGCAGCTCCCCCATCCCTTCGAGCCCGAACCTCACCCCCTCGGGGCCCGCCTCGATCGAGCGGACCCGCCGATCCGCCCGGGGCGAGGACCCGACGCGCACCAGCTCCGCCGGGTGATCGGGACCGATCGCCGCGTCGAGTTCCGGGGCGTCGTCGTGAATGAACGCGATCCCGCCCGGCGCGAGCCCGCCGAGGATCGCGGCCTTCTCCCGTGCGACACCCGCCAACGAGCCGAGCCGCTCCAGGTGCCCGCGTCCGATCGAGGTGATCACCGCGATGTCCGGGCGCGCGATCGCGCTGAGGCGGCCGATCTCTCCCGGGCTCGACGTGCCCATCTCGCAGACCAGAAAGTCGTCGTCGGCCCGGGCGCTCAGGATCGTCAGAGGGAGGCCCAGCGCGTTGTTGAAGCTCTTCGGCGAGCAGCGCCCGCGCAACGACGCGCCGAGCACGCCCTCGATCAGGCGCGTGGTCGTCGTCTTCCCGTTCGTCCCTGTCACCCCGATGAGGCGCAGCCGCCGGCGGCGCGTGCGCTCGTCGAGGGCCAGGTCGGTCCGCGCACGGCGGCGGTCATCGCCGAGCAGCGTCCCGGGGGGCGTCTCCCCTCCGGGGGGAGCGTCCACGACGCAGACCGACGCGCCGCGCCCGAACGCTTCGGGGATGAACGTCCGCCCGTCCACGCGCTCCCCCCGGAAGGCGAAGAAGGCGTCTCCCGGCTCGAGCGTACGGGTGTCGATGGAGGCGCCGCTCACGGACGCGCCCGGCGCCGTGGATGGGGCGGGGGGCGCGATCCAGCGCCCGCCGAGGGTGGAGGCCAGGTCGTCGAGCGAGCGCGGGATCACGACGGGCCCTCCGCGGAGGCCCGGGCCCGGAGGCGTCGCTCGCGCAGCGCCTCGCGCGCCACGACGCGGTCGTCGAGGGGGATCCGACGCACGCCCCCGTCCGGGGAGGCGATCTCCTGCTCCGTCTCATGCCCC
>JBITAG010000287.1:0-11115 GCA_044439985.1 Phycisphaerales bacterium JB059
TAGCGCAACAGCTCACCCACGTACCGTCGGGCCAGGTCGTCCGGCCACCCCTTGGCGCGCGCGCGCCGGCTGACGATCGCGTCGAGCCGGGCCAGGTTCCGCCGACGCTGGCGGTCGAGCAGGGCGGCGCCGGCGTGGACCCGCGGGTCGTCCATCGCCTCGCGTCGGCACATCCAGAGGGCGTAGACGACCGGGAGGCCCGTCAGCTCGTGCCAGGCCGAGCCGAGGTCGATCTGCGTGGTCGCCCGGACCGCCGGGGGAGACGAGGCGACGACCTTGTCCCCGATGAGCAGCGCCGCCTCGGGCCAGTCCGCCCCGTCGCTGGCGCACTCCCGGGCGTTGAAGGGGACGACCTCGGGACGCACGCCGTACCGCTCGTGCAGGATCACCTGGGCCAGGGCGACGGAGGTGTGGCTGTCCGTGTCGGCGTGCAGGCGGGTGATCCGGGCCGGGTCGATCGAGGCGTAGAGCCGGACGGTGAGGGTTGGCCCCTCGCACCCGATCATCCCGCAGGAGAGCAGGGCGAGGTCTTCCTCGGCCCGGGCGGCGTCAATGACCGAGACCAGACCCAGATCCGCCCGGTCGGGACCCGTCTGGGTCAGGCGGTCCACGATCCGGGAGGGGACGAGCCGCTCGACCTCCAGATCGGCGCAGGCGTCGAGCCCCTCGATGAGCGGGGCGGTGTTCAGGTAGCTCACGGCGGCGACGCGGATGGGACTCTGCATCTGGAACTCTAGGAAAGTTGCGCCGCGCCGAACTGGATGTGAAACGGGCAAACCCCTGATGAATGCGCCATTTTTTCCGGTCGTACGCCCGGATTGGTGGTCAGGCGGTGATTCATCCGTACCTTCGATCGTGGAAGGCCCATTTGGGGGGGGAGCCGCCGGCTGGGCCGATGGATCGGACAACCGTGCCGCCGACCGCGTGTGCAGGGGTCGTCGGCCACAACTTGGGAGTGCCGCGGATTTGCTCGGGTCGGTGGGAAGGACCCCAGGCCAAGCCAGGGGGAGTGAGATGTTTTGTCCCGAGCCCGCTTCGTCCGATGGATGAAGCTCCAACGCGTGCACCTACCCACCCGGCGTCGGGCTGCTCGTTCAGCCCGGCGTCGCTTTTTTGTGCGCGCTCCCTCCGTTCCGATAGACTGCGCCAATGACCGACCCGACGCCGACCGACCGACGCGAGGTGCTCATCGTGGGGGGCGGGGGGCACGCGCGGGTCGTCATCGAGGCCGCCACCCTGGCCGGCCTCCGCCCCGTCGGCGTCCTCGACGATTGCGAGACACCCGTCGCCTGCGCGTCCCCGGGCGCCCCGCCCCGCGTGGGGCCTCTCGGTGAGCTGAGCGAACGGGCCCAGCGCGGGGAGTCCTTCGTCATCGCCATCGGCGCCCTCTGGCTCCGACGCCAGATCATCGACCAGCTCGCACGCGACGAGGTGGACGAGCAGGCGGCCTCGGGCGTGATCCACCCGCGCGCCATCGTCTCCCCCGAGGCGAGCATCGGGGCGGGCGTCTTCGTCGGTCCGGGCTCGGTCGTCAACCCGGGCGCCCACGTGGGCGCCCACGCGATCCTCAACTCCGGGTGCATCGTCGAGCACGACGCGCAGATCGAAGCCAACGCCCACATCGCCCCCGGCGCCGTGCTCGGCGGGGGGGCGCGTATCGGACAGGACGCCCTCATCGGCATCGGCGCCCGCGTCCTGCCCGGCCTGCGCGTCGGCTCCGGATCGGTCGTCGGGGGTGGGGGGGTCGTCGTCCGGGAGGTGCCCGTCGGGCGGCGCGTCGTGGGCGTTCCCGCCTCCGCCTGCGAGCACGTCTGAGCCGGGGCTACTCCGCCTCGAGCATCGAACGCAGTTCGTCCGACCGCTCGATCATGTCCTGCTCGAGCGTCTTCGCGTCCAGCACCGATTCGAGTTCCGGCTCCAGATCGAAGTGCCAGTGGATCTCGTTCTCGATCCGCGTGGGCAACGCCGCCGCGATCAGGTCCGGTCCCGGCCACTCGTGCACGGGCGCCTTGGCCTTGCGCATCTCGTGCAGACGCTCGTACCCTTCCAGCTCCAGGCGGACGTCGTAATCCCCGTAGAACGTGAAGGCCGTCTCGACGGGCGTCGCGCCCAGCTCGACATCGTTGAGCCAGACCCGGGCGCCCTCCGGCTGCGAGGTGATCCGGATGCGCCGCTCGACGCACCCGGTCAGGGAGCACGCGGCGGTCAGGGCGAGAAGCAGGGCAGGGTGACGCATGGCCAGCAGCGTAGCCGGACGCGGGCGCGTCGTCACGCCCGGGGCGATCCCACCCGCGCCTACGGGCGGGGATCCTCCGACACTTCCGCCCTCGCTTCGGCGAGCGCCTCACGCACGCGCTCGCCCAGCCCCGCGTCCGCCTCCGTCAGCAGCGCCAGGTGCCCCTCCCGGGGCTCGCCCGCCCCCAGCGCGCTGCGAACGGCGGCACGGGGCAGGCCCTCGAGTCCTAATGCTTCGGCCTGTTCCAGAAGCTCAAAGGCCTCCCCCTCACGCCCCGCCGCGAGCAGGCCCGCGTGCGACTGCGCAATCCTCGTCATCATCCGGTTGCGGCTGAGCCCCTGCATCATCTTCCACTGCGCCTCGGGGACGCCCTCCGGCGCCGCTCGATCGAGCATCCGCCGGTTGAGGGCGATCATCTGCTCAACATCGCCGATCGTGTGCCCGTAGTCGGCCCAGCGCTTGCGCTCGAGGAGCAGGTCGTCGAAGTGGTACCCGTGCCGACGCAGGGCGTCGCGCCGGGCCTCGCCTTCGAGCGAGTCGATCCAGGCGAGCACCGCCTCCCGGTCCCCCACGACCCGGCAGAGCACGATCCAGTCCGAGCGCAGCGTCTGGTCCGGGCGTTCTTGCAGTCTCGCCGCCGTCGAACGACGCTCCTGCTCGAACGCCCGCATCGCCGGCTCGTGGCGTGCGGCCAGCTCCTCCAACTCCCTCGCCATGAACGAGCCACGCACCCCGGTGAACGCCGGATCGTGGTCGAGCATGTGCTGCCAGAGCCAGAGGTACTCCTCCGTCGCGTCCTCCAGGTCGCCCGCGTTGACCAGTTCCCGGGCCAGACCGAGGCGCGCCCGCACATCAACCCGGCCGTCCTCCCCCACGCGCTCGCCCGCGGCCTGCTTGATCTTGTCCAGACGGGTCTGCCCCTCATCGACATCCCCGAGCCAGGTGAGCAGCTCGGACGGGCCCATGTACCCGACGGCCCGATCGAACTCTTTCCCCCCTTTGAACACGACCATCGTCGGCATCGCCCGGACGCCGTGCTCCCGCGCCACCGGCTTCTCGTGGTCCACGTCCACCTGGATCGCGGTCACGCCGTGCGCGTTCAGCCAGTCCACCACCCCCTCGTCCGACCAGGTGTCGTGGTCCATGCGTTTGCACGGCCCGCACCACGCGGCGGTGAACTTGATGAGCAGGGTGGACCCCTCGCGCTCCGAGGCGGTCATCGCCTCGCGGTACGCCAGGTCACGAAACGCCGGTGGACCGGCGCCGAACGCCTGAGCGAGGGAGAGGGCGAGCGCCGCGCCGATGAGGAGGTTCTTCATGCACGAATGGTACAGGAAGACCGCCCGGATCCGAAGACGTCGGCGTCATCCGGCTCAGGGACAACCGTCGCCGAACGCGGTGAGGAGCGTCAGCACGTCGTCAAAGCTCGGCACGCCGTTTCCGTCCAGGTCCGCCCGCCGATCCCCCTCCAAAAGAAGGGGGAGGAAGGCGAGCACATCGTTCACGTCCGCCTCGCCGTCGCCCGTGAAATCGACCGGGCATGAGGCGACGGTGATGGTCTGGTTCACGGGAACGTCGGTGCGTGTGCGCACAAGCCCGGTGGGCCAGACGACGCGCAGCTCGTCGATCGTCTCGGCGCCCGCGAGCCCGAAGTGAGCGCTGAGTTCCGAGTGCGAGAGGTAGTTCGAGCCGGTGCTCATCCAGCGGGTCTGTGTCAGCTCGCCGGTGACGACCTCCACCCGCGCGCCCACGCCGTCCGGCGCCGATCGCGGGTCCAGGCTCGTGTCCAGAAGCACACGCAGCCAGTTCGCGTCCCCATCCCCGTCGTCGGCGGCGTGGTTCCGGTAGAACGCCGCGGGATCCGCGTAGCAGAGGAACAGCACGTCCTGATCCCCGTCGGCGTCGGGGTCGAAGGTGACCAGCCCGCGTCCCTGGGCGACGTGATCCATGCCCGAGGCGATGGCGGACTCATCGAACGTGAGGTCGCCGTTGTTGATGAAGAGCCTGGAGTGCGTGTCCCACTGGCTCCACCCGTTGGTTTCGACGATGTCGGGCAGCGTGTCGTGGTTGATGTCCACAACCACGGTCCCCCATCCCCAGCCCCCCTGGTGGACGCCGGCGCTCTGCGCGGTCTCGGTGTAGGTCCCGTCCCCCTGGTTGAGGTAGAGCATGTTCCCGATGCCGCCGGCCTGGATGGAGCTGACGTACCAGTCGCAGAGCCCATCGTTGTTCACGTCCCCGGCGGCGTTGCCCATCCCGTTGCGGTCCTCCCCGGCGCCGGACGGACCGGTCGTGTCGGAGAACGTGCCGTCGGCGTTGTTGACCAGGTGCCGGCTCGTGCGGAAGTCGGCGACCCAGAGCAGCTCGGGGTAGAGGTCGTTGTTCATGTCGCAGAACCGCGGGCTGAACCCGTGCACGGTGCGCATGTCGGCCAGGATCGCGCTCTCGGTCACGTCGGTGAAGACGGGCACGCCCGATCCGTCGGGTCCGTCGTTCCGGAAGAGCCGGTTGCCGAAGGAGTCGGTCATCCATCCCGCGACGGCCAGGTCGAGGTCGCCATCGAGGTCGTAGTCGCCGAAGGCCGCGCCGAACCCGTCGGCGACGTCCGGGCTGGTCGTGCCCACGCCCGCCTGCTGGGCGACCTCGTTGAACACCGGCACGCCCTGCTCGTCGGGGCCCATGTTCAGGTAGAGCAGGTGCTGACCCGGGCCGGGTGCGGCGATGTCACCCCAGCTGGCGATGAAGACGTCGAGCCACCCGTTGTCGTCCACGTCGCCGATCGCGATGCCCACGCCGATGTGCAACCGGGTCAGGCCCGCGTCGATCGCGCGATCGGTGAACGTGCCGTCTCCGTTATTGAGGTAGAGGTGATCCGGCCCGTCCCCCCCGGAGAGGATGAACAGGTCCACGTGTCCGTCCCGGTTGAAGTCGCCCGCGCCGCCGCCGCCCCCCATGAAGGGCGCTCCGGCGCCCCCCGGGCCCTGGTAGACACACGAGATTCCCGCGTCCGCCGTCGCATCCGTGAATGCGACCTGGGCGTGCGCACAAAGACCCAGACTGCCCACGCCGACACAAGCGATGGAGACCTTCATCGCCACAACCCTTCGGATGATCGGACCACGGAGGGCCCGGGAGACCACGAGAACAGTCCGCACGCGGACCGAGACCACGAGTGAGGGCTCCCAGAACGGGAGACGAACACCCAGATTCAGTCTACTGACGCCCGGACGGGGGGCAAGGAGAATCGGGCCTAGACCCCCGGCTCGGGAGCCCAGCGGTCGGCGAAGGCGGCGACCTTCCGAACCAGCTCGGCCAGCTCCCGGCCCTGCTCGGTCAGGGTGTACTCCACCCGCGGCGGGATCTCCGCGAACGCCTCGCGCTCCAGCACGCCGTAACGCTCAAGCTTGCGCAGACGCTCCCCCAGCACCTTGTCCGAGAGCCCGGGCAGCGCCTCCTTGATCTCGCTGGGGCGCTCGGCCCCCCGGTCGATCGCGTCGAGCACGGCCAGCGTCCACTTGCAGTGCAGCACCTCCGCGACGCGGTGGAACGTCTCGAGTCGATCGGCCTGCTCGGACATGCGGGGGCCTCCTGCGCGGCTGAGCCAATTCCAACCACTTTGTGCGTGACACGCCAAGCGGTGGGGGTCTTGAGCATTGTTGCGCGCGGGGCATGATGGGTCACGCCCGCACGGCGCGGGCGTTTGGAGACCGCCATGCACACGTTGATCACCACGACCGTTCTGACCCTGGCGCTCACCGGCGCCGCCTGCGAGGAGATCGTCATGCAGCCGACCACCCAGCCCAACACCCCCATCCCCGGCTACGCCCTGGGCGACGATTCGCTCCCGACCGCTCCCATTACGCTCGAGGAGTTGGCTGAGCTTCAGAAGTCGCTGCTGTTCACCGGCGAAGACGTCGAGGCCCTGCGGATGTCCCGTGCGGTGCTCGCGCCGCACGTCGAAGAACTCGTCGGCGTCTGGTACGGGTTCGTCGGCGCCAACCCGCACCTGCTCAAGCACTTCACCGACGTGAACACCGCCGAGCCCGACGCCGACTACCTCGCGCGCGTGCGAGCCCGCTTCGAACGCTGGGTCCTCGACACCGCCGAGGCGGAGTACGACCAGGACTGGCTCGACTACCAGTTCGAGATCGGCCGGCGCCACCACACGTCCGGCAAGAATGAGACGGACGGCGCCAACGCGACGCCCCTGGTCGAGTTCCGCCACCTGGTCGCGCTGACCATCCCGATCACGACGACCATCCGCCCGTTCCTCGAGCGGGGCGGTCACTCGCCCGAGCAGGTCGAGGCCATGCACGCGGCGTGGGTCAAGAGCGTGCTCATGCAGGCGATCCTGTGGAGTTACCCGTACGTGGAGGACGGGGGGTTCTAGTAATCAGATTGTTTGTGTTCAGTCCACAGAGGGCTTCGGCTTTCGAAGTACTGACGCATTAGGCCGTAGCGATTGGCGAGCTTCTGATTGCCAAGCTCTGTGAAGCGACGGTGTTCTGAGCAGACGAACTCGTTTACTCGGGCAAACATGTCGGTCTGTTTGGCGAGTAATGGAGCTGCCTTGCGGGCTCCTTCACCGAGGTAGTCAATTGCGAGAACGCCGTCTTGATCGACAAAGAACATGTCGAATGTGAATCGCCCTATAGAGCGACATGCCGCCCCATAGGGTGTCAAATCCTCGTGTTGGCGCATGCGGTCTACTAGATCAGCGAGATTTGGACCGACTACCAATCGTGGGTACTGTGCAACTTCGCTCTCCAGTTGGTACGCCGTGGCGACGCATGGGCCGTAAATCTCATCGCCAAACATGTCGCACCCAGCGCCAACTTCGATCGCCCCTCGAATCACTATCTCGCGGTCAAGGGCGCATAGCATTACGGTGGCGGCACTCGCAACTAGTCCGGCAATGACCTTGAGCGACGGTTTGCCATTGTCCAACATGCATGGCGCGCTAAGTAGTGTTGCATCTGATAAATGCTGGGCTTTGATAGGCGCCCTGCCAAGAAGTCGGAGTTCTTGCTGCTCGGTTGGTCCTAGCTGCGCTAAAATTCGAGGGTCAGTGCGGTCTTCTGTGAGAGCGATTGCTGTTTCGCACAATGTATCGCGGAGCCAGGCAACTTTTATCACCGACTGATGCAGCGCTTCAGCGAGCTTGGGCTGGTCATTTGTGAGCGCACTGAGGTCGTTCCATTGGGACAATGATTGGCGTTGATTGAGCACATCGTAGAAAAAGACGACGTGGTTCCGAACAGAAACGGTCTTCTCTACTTCTGCGGTCACATCCGCGCCTCAGGGTCGTTCCGGTGCTCCAGGAACCACGCGATGGTCCGCCTCAGCCCCTCCTCGAACCCGACCTTGGCCTCCCACCCGATCAGTTCCTTGGCGCGGGTCACGTCCAGGCAGCGCCGCGGCTGCCCGTCGGGCTTGGTCGTGTCCCACCGGATCTTGCTCGCCAGCTCGTCCTCGTTCTCGCAGAAACCGGTGAGCCGGGCGATCAGGTGGACCAGGTCCTTGATCGTGATCTCCATGTTCGTGCCCAGGTTGATCGGCGTGGGGTCGCTCATGCGCTCGGCGGCGGTCAGGATGCCGTCCGCCGCGTCCTCGACGAACAGGAACTCGCGGCTCGCGCTCCCCGTTCCCCACACGGGCAGGTGATCGTCGCCCCGGTCGATCGCCTCGACGCACTTGCGGATCAGCGCGGGGATCACGTGCGAGGACTGCAGGTTGAAGTTGTCCCACGGCCCGTAGAGGTTCACGGGCAAGGCGTAGACGCCCTCCATGCCGTACTGGAGCTTGTACGCGTCGAGCATCTGCCACGCGGCCTTCTTCGCCACGCCGTACGGGGCGTTGGTCACCTCCGGGTACCCGTTCCAGAGGTCTTCCTCTTTGAAGGGGACGGGGGTGTGGTTGGGGTAGGCACAGATGGTGCCGGTCTGGACGAATCGCCCGCCCCGCTCGATCATCCCGTGGACGCGGGCCTGCTCGATCAGGTGGAGCGCCATCGCCATGTTGGCGTAGAAGTAGCGTCCGGGGTTCTCGCGGTTGGCGCCGATGCCCCCGACCTCCGCGGCGAGGTGGATGACCATGTTCCACTGGCCGTCGAAGGCGTCGGTGTAGAGCTTGACGACCGCGTCCCTTTCGGTGAGGTCGTAGTCCTTCCAGCGGGGGATGAAGATGCGGTCGTCGCTCACGCCCCGGGCGTGGAGGCCCTGGATGACGTGTCGCCCGAGGAAGCCGGCGCCCCCGGTGACGATGACGCGGGCGTTGGACCAGTCGAATGTCGCATACTCGGGCACGGCGTGGCTCCTTCTCTGGGTCCGGATGGTAGGGAGTTCAGGGCGGGGAGCGCCGCCGATCCGCCCCGTCGCCTCCCGCCCCCCACGTCCGGCCCGCCGGATCGCGCTCCCCGGCTCCGGCGGGCGAACAATCACGCGTGAGCGAGCAGCGCCGACAAGGCCCCATCGCGTGGTTTCGACGCACCGGCCTCTCCGCGCTGGCCCGGCTTATCGCCCTCGCCGGGCTGCTCGCGGTCATCCTCTGGGGGGTCGGACGCTGGTTCAACGACGACCACCTCTGGAGCCATATCCTCTGCTGGATTACCAACGGGCTCGTCGCCCTGTTCGACTGGGTGACGCTCCTCCTCTCGGCACTCTGCTCGAAGCTCTCGCTCCGCATGGGGGGCGTGAAGCTCCGCCCCTTCCTCGCGGTGGGGGCGATCCTTGTCACCGTCTGGATGCTCCTCGCCTGGCGTCCGATGAACGTGCTCCAGGTCTTCGATCGTCGGGCCGAGCCGGGGCTGCGGGTCGCCTACTGGAACATCTCGGTCGAGCACGACGCCGCGGACGCGGGCGACATCATCCTCGCCCAGCGTCCCGACATCGCGATCCTCGCCAACATCCGCAACGACGAGCACCGCGGATCGATCCTGGAGGCGATGGGATCGCTCGTGCCCGAGGGGTCCGAGGGGGTTCACTTCCGCGCCGAGGTGAACGTCACCGTGAGCGGGCGGTACCCGATCCGCCGATGGGGGATGGCGCGCCCCAGGCGCGTGACGACGCGCCTCACCGAGTGGCGCAGCGAGTGGGACACCGGGCGGATCGTCTTCATCGAGTTCGAGCTGACGCCACCGGCGCGTGAGCGTCTCGGGATGGACACCCTCGTCGTCTGGGTCGTGGACCTGCCCTCGGATCCTTCCATGCGCCGCGCCGAGGTCATGCAGGCCGCCGCGAACGCCGTCGGCGAATGGAAAGGCCCGGCCGTCGCGCCCGACCACCTCGGGCGCTGGCGCCAGGCGCCCCTGCCCGAGGGGGAGACGGGTTTCCCCGAGCCGGACCTGATCATCGGGGACTTCAACACCCCCCGCGCCTCGCGCTCGCTTCGCACGCTCGTCGCCGACGCCCGCTCCACCCACGACCAGGCCGGGCTCGGACCGGGGGGAACCTGGATGCGTTCGCTCCCCCTCTGGGCGATCGACCAGGCCTTCACCGGGCGACGCGTGCGGGCCGTGCGCTCACGTGTGATCGATCCGGGGATCTCCGAGCACCGCATGGTTGTGGTCGAGCTGGACCGCGCCGGAGACTAATGCGGGCGCGGCTGCGTCGGGAAGACCATCGTCACCTGCGACCCGTAGATCGGGTAGTCGATCTCGCAACGCAGCAGGATGAACGCTTCCCGGTTCCACCCCAGGCTCGAGCAGACGTGCGCGATCAGCTCGTCACGCCGGGGCGGCCCCCCCACCCGACGCGAACCCGGCTCGATCCGCTCGAGCTGTTCGAGCAGGTCCAGCCGGTCCAGCTCCCGCGCCGGGTCGTTCGGGCTTGCGACCCCCTCGAAGCTCGTGTCGTACACCCGAAGCTCCGCCGGCCCCGTCTCCAGGTCCCGGTGGATCAACGCATCGAAGACCAGCTTCTTCGTCGGGACGCTCACCTCCGCGTACACGAACCGCTTCCGGTTCGCGCTCGCCTCGATGTAGCGCGGCATGTCGTCCGGTCCGTGCTCGGCGAAGACCACGTCCGCCCTCGCCCCCTGCCCGAACGCCTCGCCCCCCAGCGTGTAGTGCGTCACCTCCCCCGCCCGGTGAACCTCGATCGGGGGGCGCGGCGAGGAGCCGAACGCGTCGAGCACGAGACCCTCGGCGCCGTTGATCGCCTCCCCGGTCAGCGAGCGCGTCTGCCCGATCTCGTCGTTCTGCCGGATCCAGCGCGCCGCGAGCTTCACCCGCGCCCCGGGGCGCAGCCGTTGGAGCGCATACAGCCCGTTGACCCAGGCGATGTCGATCTTCTCGGGGTCCGTGCCCGGGTGGAGAAAGACCGAGGCGTAGAGCGTTTCCGTCTGCGAACCCTTGAGCTGGCTCATCGCCCGGAAGAGCGCCTGCTTGCGCCGCAGCTCGAACTCGCGCCGGGCCTCCGGCGCCCAGGCGCTCAGGACCGCGTCGAGGGCGCTGCGGTCCCCCGCGTCGTGCCGGATCAGGCGTTCGAGCGCATCGACCGCGAGCTGGGCCCGGTCCACCGCCGCCGACGACGCCCCCGCCGACTCCCCCCCTCGGATGAGCCGGCGGAGCGGCTCGGGCCCGGGCGCCCGGTGGACGGCCTCGATCGGCCCCGAGGCGCGGAGCATCTTGAGGACGCGGCTGGCAAGCACCTTGTCCACCCCGAGCAGGGTCGCCAGGGCCTGTGGCCCGGGGGCGGGCGTCGGGAGGCTCTCCAGGAGACCCTGCACCCCCTCCAGCAGGGCCGTCCCGGCCTGACTCACCCTTGCCTCCAACTCACAGCTGGGGCGGGCGAGATTCGCAACGGATGAATCCACAGGTGGTTGGGTCTTCAAGCGGGACACTCCCGATCGCCCGGTACGGGCGTTGAAAGGGCATTCTA
>JBITAG010000288.1:0-10769 GCA_044439985.1 Phycisphaerales bacterium JB059
GATCTCCGCCGACGCGAGCGCCTCCTGCTGGTTCAGCTCGAGGTTGAGCCGCTCGACGGAGTACCCCAGGTTCGTCAGCTCCTTCTCGACCTGCAGCGTGCGCAGCGCCTCACCCTGCGCGATGCGTGAGAGCTTCGCCTGCTCGATGAGCCGGTAGTCGCGCACCACGCTGTCGAGCGCGTCCTTCACGTCGAGCACGACGTCCTGCACGGTCTTGCGGTACCCGGTGATCGCCCGCAGGCGCTCCAGCCGCGCCTTGCGGTCCCCCGCGTTCCCCGCCCGGTTCCCGATCGGCTGCTCGAAGAGCACGCCGAGCAGGAACTCGTCGAGGAACTCCCCGTCCCCCAGGTTCCCGTACGCCTTGCCCATGTCCTCGTCGAACCCGATGAGCGCCACCTGCGCCGTCAGGTCAAGCCTCGGGCGGGCGGCGTTGCGCGCCACCACCCGTCGGATCGATGCGTCGTCGATCTCCAGGATCGCCTGCTGCACCTCCGGACGCGCGTCGATCGCCGTCGTCACCGCGTCGAGCAGACTGAACTCGATCGGCTCGTCCACCGCCAGGTCCACCGGCACGAGCATGATCTCGCTCCCGACCGGCAGGTCCGGGTCGTTGATCAGCGCCTTGAGCCGGTCGCTCGCCCGGCGCAGCGCCGTCTGCGCGATCAGCAGATCACCCTTGCGCCGCTCCACGCGTGCCGCGGCGTCCGCGACCTGCGCCTGACGCGCGTCCTGAATCCGGCGCACCCGGATGTCGTCGCGAACCTCCACGCCCCGATCCAGCAGCTTCGCCTGGATCGCCAGCCGGTGGTACGCCAGCACCAGGTCCCAGTACGCCGCCTCGACCTCCGTCACCGTCGAGATCAGCTGCGCGTGCAGCGCGGCGACCTCGGAACGCTCGGCGTTCTGCGCGATCCGCACCTCCGCCAGCGCCGTGCCCGAGCCCGCCCCCCGCAGCAGCGGCTGCGTCAGCCCGACCACCACGTCCACGCTCTGCGCCGGGTTGGGCGAGGGCGTGGTCCCGAAGAACGACGTCCGCACATCCGAGTACAGCAGGTCCTGACGGATCTCCAGCTCACCCCCCGTCAGCAGGTTCCGACGAAGCCCCGTCGAGGAACTCACCGCCTGGTTGGAGTCCACCACCCTGCCCGGGCCCGTGAAGGTCTGCCCCGCCGTCGGGCGGTCGGTGTCCTGCCACTGGTTGTTGGAGAAGAGCAGCCAGTCGAAGGCCGCCTGCGCCGCAACCACCTCCGCCTCGCGGATCGCCGGGCCGAGGCGAGCCAGCTGCACGTCCAGGTTGCGCTCCGCCGCGGAGTGGATGCAACGCTCCAGGCTCACCCCGACGACACGCTGCGGCTGGCCGTAGAGGTCTTCACTCAGCAGCGACTCGATCGGGTCCGACGTCTGCCCCGCCCCGGCGGCGAGGTCACGCAGGTACCCCTCGGGGGAGTACTCCCGCTCGATCTGATCGAGGTGCTCCGGGCGGATCTCCAGCTCGTTCAGGCTCGACTCACGCGTCGTGGTGCGCCGCTGCGGCGCGTTCTGCGCCTCGGCGATCTCACGCTTGGCCGATTCGACCACCGAGCGACGGAGTTCGTGCTCCGTCCGGGCAGAGATCGGCGAAGCGCACCCGACGAGCAGGAGCAGGGCGCCCGCCCCGCAGGCGCCCAGCGCAGTTCGAGCCGATCGGGCGCGGTCTGAACGGATGGAAAGGTGTCTCATGGGCGTCCAGAAGGTAGATCTCAGGAGGGAAGGGGTCAAAGCACCCCGGAGCCAAACCCCTTGTGGACAGCCGCTTTTTTGCAGCGCCGGAGCCCTCCTCGGGGTACACTTGGGCCGACGACGGCGCAGCGAATGCGCCCCCGCCGGGGATGGATCCCCGCCCAAGGCCCGGACCCTCACCCGGGCCGCGAGTGAACCGCTTCATGGAGGATGACCCGTGCGTCGCGCCCCCAATCGACCCCGACGAGCCCCCCTCTCCCCCCGACGCCTGGTTTCAACCCTCGCCTGGGTCGCCGTGGGCGCCCTCCCGGCGCAGGCCCAGCCCCAGTCGCAGACCCAGATCCGCGAGATCTCCCCCCGATGGGTGGTCATCACCGAGGACGCCACCCCGATCCGGTGCGACGACTTCGAACGGTTCTACAAGGTCGCCAGCCTCGATACCGGCGCCGTGCTGCGCACCGATGGGCAGTCCCAGCAGTGGGCCCGCGTCATCTACCCCGCCGACGTGCCCGCCCTCGTGCCCGCCGCCGACGTCCGCGTCATCGATGACCAGACCGTCGAACTCAAGACGCCCAGCCGCCTCCGGGCCCCGAGCATGATCCTCGGCATCGCCGGGAGCTGGCGTTCGCTCTACTCCGAGGCCCTCCCCGCCGGGACCCGCCTCGAAGTGATCGAGAAGGAACTCGGGGCGAACGACGAGGTCGCGGCCTATCGCGTCAAGGCCCCGCACCCCCCGATCGCTCCCGAGCCCCCCTACGCGTACGTCAAGCTCGGCTCGATCCGGGACGCCAGCCCCGCCGAGACCCAGGCCCACCTCAAGGCGATGAGCCGCGTCCCCGGCGCCTCCCCGGTCCCCGTGAAGCCCGCCGAGATCATCCCCGACGCGGTCGAACTCGCGGATGAGCAAACGCCCGTCGAGGCGATCGAGTCGACCCCCGCGCAGTCCCGGACGCCGACCCAGACCCCGCGCGAGGTCGTGGAGAGGGTCGACGACCAGATCTCCCCGGCGTCCTCCGAGGCGGAGGCCCTGACCGCCGCCCGTCCGGTGGAGGAGAGCGAAGGCTCGCTCCTTGAGCCCATGGTCCTTCCCGGTCAGGAGGAGGTGGTCCAGACGGCCGACGCCGCGCCCGCCAGCGACGTGGTCGAGGTCGATTCCCGGTGGATCCAGGGCGGGCTCACCACACCCGAGGCGTCTGACACGACTTCCGCGCCCAGTTCGCCCCAGACGCGCACCGATCCGCAGGCCGGCGTTCAGGAGAACGTGGATCGCACCGTCCAGGACCGCGCTTCGCTCGTGACCGACGTCACGCCGATCGCCGAGGGATCGGTCGAGCACATCACCCAGGGGTCCGAGGGAACCATCGAGTCTCTGGGAGTGGCCCCGGAAATGGCCCTCGAACTGGCCCCCGAGCCGGCCTCCATCGAGGATCTGGAGCAGGCCCTGACCGCCGCCCGTCGCCTCCCGAAGGCCGCCCTCGACGAGGCGCTCGATGAGCTCCACGCCGAGTTCACCCGGACGCTCCACGCCGAAGAGGCCAAGGGCCAGGACGATCGGGTCCTGGAGGCCCTGCGTCGGCGTGTCGCCTGGCTCGACCTGCGGATCAAGACCCGTGACCAGCGTCGCGCGCTCGACGCGGCCCTCGCCCAGGCCTCCAGCCGGGAGATCGAGATCTCCCGCAGCGTCCGCACCTGGCAGTCCAGCCGCTCCTACTCCATGGTCGGTCGCCTGGCGCCGAGCGCCGTCTACGACGGCCAGCGTCTCCCCCTGATGTACCGGGTCCAGAGCATCGACCCCCTCATCGGGCCCCGCACGATCGGGTACGTCCGCCCGAGCGAGGGCCAGCGCTTCGATGACCGTCTCGGGCAGATCGTCGGCATCATCGGCTCCACCACGGACGATGACGCCCTGAGCCTCCGGATCATCCGCCCCGAGCGGGTGGACGCCCTCGACGCCGCGACGTTCGCGACGGTCCCGACCGAGTAATTCTCCCGGCGCGTCTCTACCCTTCGCGGATGGCGCATCCTTCGGGCATCGTGTTCAGCGCGGGCGCCTCCCCCGCCGGGAGCGCCGACCGCGCCGCCGAGGAGGCGTGCGCCCGCGCGATCGATGACGCCAAACGCCGGGGCGCCTCGGGCTGGGCGCCCGACCTCTGTCTCGTCTTCGCGACCGCCTCCCACGCCCCGATGTTCCCCGCCGTCGCCGCACGCCTGCGGCGGGATCTCAACCCGGCGAACATGATCGGCCTCTCCGCCGGCGCCGTGCTCGGCGGGCGCGACGCCTTCGAGCAGCGTATGGGCCTGAGCCTCATCGCCGCCTGGATCCCGGACGCTGAGATCCGCCCCCTCACGCCCGACACCCTCGCGACCCCCGCCCCCGCGCTCGAGACGGCGCTGCGATCCGCGATCGGCGATCCCGCCACCCTCCGGGCGAGCCTCGTCCTGGGGGAGGCCTCCTCGACGCCCACCGGCGAACTCCTCCCCGCCATCTCACGCGTCCACGCCGAGTCGAGCTGGGGCGAGCCGCCCCCTGTGGTCGGGGCGCTCTCCGCGGGAGGAAAGACCCGTGGCGCGGTCCTGCTTGATGACCAGATCCGCGCCGAGGGCGCCGTCGGCCTGAGCATTCACGCCCCGAACCTGCGCGTGGACACCCTCGTGAGCCAGGGGTGCACGCCCTTCGCCGAGCCGATGGTCATCACGCGCGCGCGCAAGAACCTCATCCTCCAACTCGGCGGACGCCCCGCGCTCGAGGTGATCCGCGAGGCCGCGTCGGACCTGGACGAGGAACGTCGGCGTCTGCTCCCGGGCGGGCTTTTCATCGGACGCGTCATCGACGAGTACAAGGACCGGTTCGGGCGAGGCGACTTTCTCATCCGATCGGTCACCGGCGTGGACGAGGACCTGGGCGCCGTCGCGGTGGGGGACCTGGTCCGCCCGGGCCAGACCATCCAGCTCCAGCTCCGCGATCGGCGCACGGCCAGCGACGATCTCCAGCTCCTGCTCGGCGCCCAGAGCCTGCACGAACGCCCCCTCGGCGCCCTCCTGCTGACCTGCGCCGGGCGCGGCCGGGCCTTCTTCGGGGACGAAACCCACGATGTGCTGAGCGTGCAACGCGCCTTTCGCGCCGAGCCCCCGGCGGAGATCAAGGCCAAGGCGGGGCAGGAGGTGGATCCGGACGAGCCGGCGCTCCCCCTCGCCGGGTTGTTCGCCGACGCCCAGATCGCCCCGGCCAACGGGGCCGCCGCGGTCCACACCCACGCCGCCGCGCTCGCCATGTTCCGCGCCGTCGAGGGCCCGGAGACCGACGGAGACAACGCCGACCCCCGACCCTGATCGCGCCGGGCGTCCTCACGCCCTCAGGCGCCGCCCGCGCGGCTCACTCCGCGGCCGGCTGGATCACGCCGCGGCACTCCCCGAAGCCGATGCGACGGAACCCCTCGCGCTCGCAGTACCCCTTGATGATGACCTCGTCCCCGTCGGCGAGGAACCTGCGTTCCTCGCCCGTGGGCAGCTTGATGGGGGTGCGGGCCGTGCCGGGCACGAGCTGGGGCGGGTTGGCGAAGGGGTCGCCGTCCCAGGTCAGCTCCAGCATGCACCCGCGCGCGTCGCGCGTTGGGCCGGAGACGGTGCCCGAGGCGAGCAGGTCGCCCGGGTTCATCTGGCACCCGCTCGCGGTGTGGTGCGTGAGCATCTGGGCGATGGTCCAGTACATGTCCTTGAACGAGCCCTTGCTCAGGCGAACCGGGTCCATCCCTTTGGAGCGCATCTCGGAGGAACTCAGGTAGACCTCCAGCGTGATGTCCACGCCGCCGGAAGTCAGGTTGTCCTCACTCGTCAGGTAGCTCAGCGGCTTGGGGTCGTCGCCCGAACGCTCCATCGCCGGGCAGCGGAAGGGCGCCAGCGCCTCCATCGTCACGATGCAGGGACTCACCGTCGTCGCGAAGTTCTTGGCCAGGAACGGGCCCAGGGGCTGGTACTCCCACTTCTGGATGTCCCGCGCCGACCAGTCGTTGACCAGGCACATGCCCAGGATGTGGTCCTCGGCGTCGTGGATGTCGATCGACTCGCCCATCGCGTTGCCCCGCCCGACGACGAAGCCGACCTCCAGCTCGTAGTCCAGAAGCTTGCAAGGGCCGAAGGTCGGGTTCCCGTCCGCGATCGTCGCCCCGGGCAGCAGCTGGCCCTTCGGACGGCGCACGGGCGTGCCGGAAGGGACGATCGTCGAGGCCCTGCCGTGGTACGCGATGGGGATGTGCTTGTAGTTGGGCAGCAGCGGGTTGTCGGGGCGGAACATCGACCCGACGTTGGTGGCGTGGTAGAGGGAGGCGTAGAAGTCGGTGTAGTCGCCGATGAGGTCGGTCGGGAGTTCAAACCGGACCTCGCTGATCGGACGCATCGCCGCCTTGCGAACCTGCTCATTGTCGCGCAGGTCGGGGGTGTCCTTCCGGAACAGGTGTGAGAGCTGTTTGCGGATCTCGCTCCACGACAGCAGGTCGTCGCGTCCGAACGCGTCGGACGTCCACAGGTACATGCCGTCGCCCGGCTCGGCGTCCGGATCCACACGCAGCAGGCCCGCCCCCTCCAGTTCAACCAGATCGACCACCTGATCCCCGATGATCGTGCAGTACCCGCCGACGACCTCGTCCTCGTCGCCGATCGTCTCGTACTGCGCGATGGGCAGGTTCTGAATCGGGAAGTCCGTCGCCGGGTCGTTGGCGGACTCGACCCAGGACTCGAGCTTCGGGTCGTGGGTTTCGTCGATGGGGTAGGGCATGGCAAGGTCTCCTGATGGGAAGAGAGTCTAGAAGGCCAATCCGGCCCCCACTCCCGCGCCCCGCGGGAGAGGGCTGGGGTGAGGGCTATGACGTCTTCTCATTCTTCTTCGCTTGGATGGCCATGATCCGAGCAATCGCCCGATCCCGGATCATGAGCAGGACGCCGTCGAGATTCGTGCTCACGTCCGCGGCACGTACTCGAAGAGTCTCGATCCCTCGTGCAAGCATCCACTGATCACGCGATTCGTCTCGATCGAGCCGCCCGTCGTGAGCGGCGGAATCCACTTCCACCACGAGTCCCACCTCGTGGCAGTAGAAATCAGCAACGAACGGGCCGATCGGGTGCTGGCGACGGAACTTCAGATCAGCGAGTCGACGACTCCGCAGCCGCTTCGACAGGATCATCTCAGGCGTTGTCTGTGACCGGCGGAGATTGTTGGCTTGATTCGACGCCCGTTCAGTTGGGCGGATTCGATCGGATCTTGGAGGCTCGGAAGATGGAGTAGACATGCGAGCCCTCACCCCGGCCCTCTCCCGCGGGGCGCGGGAGAGGGGGCGAATTCCATCCTACACGCTCACCCATCTGGTCCAATCGGGTCCGGCTCGTCCGGGTCGGGATGGCTCAGGTCTCGCTCCGCCGGCGGCGTCGGCGGACGCAGGAACAGCGACGCAACCCCCAGCGGCACGCCCGCCAGCGCGAACACGATCAGGATCGGCATGAAGTCCTTCCCCGCCAGCAGGTACGCGCCCCCCGTCAGCCACGGGCCGACGCCCGTCGCCGCGACCGAGGCGAGCGTGATCGTCCCCCGGATCGCCCCGTGGTGCGTGCGTCCGAAGTAGCGCGCGATCGCCGGGTTCCCCACGGCGACCGAGATCCCCATCGAGACGCCGAAAAGGCCCATGCCCAGCGCCATCGTTCCCACGATCCAGTCCGAGGGCACACGCCCCGAGACCGCCAGCAGGCACACCACGCACGACACGAGCATGATCGCCGGCCCGAACGGGAGCAGCTTGCGCGGCGGGACACGATCAACCAGCCACCCCAGCAGCAGCATCGACACCCCGAACGCGATGGGCCAGGGCTGGATCGCGATCGCCGCCTGCGCCTCGTTCCCCTCAAGACCCGCGCTGCGCAGCATCACCTGCATGTGGAACAGCAACGCCGTCCCGATCAGCCCGTTGACGCACATGATCGGGACCAGGATCCAGTACGCCCGCGTCCGCATCGCCTGCCCGCGGGTGAAGGCGGGGTCATCGGCGGGCGGTCTGCCCCCGTGCATCACGTCGTGCGTCGCGTGCTCGGTCGTGTCGCCGTCGAGGTGCTGCCCGATGTCCTCGGGCTTGTTGCGGAAGATCAGGATCACGAAGGGCAGCGTCAGCAGCAGGATCATGCCCGAGAGCACGAGGGCGGCGGGCCGCCACCCGTGGTGCTCGATCAGCCACGCCGTGGGCGCGGGCATGAGCGCCGAGCCCCCCGCGAAGCCGACGATCGCCAGCAATGAGTGTGCGGTCCCCAGCCGACGCTCGAACCACATCGCGATGGTGTGACCCGCGAGCATGCCCAGCGATCCCTGCCCGAGCAGACGCATGAAGAAGAAGCACAGCACGAGCCCGACAAGACCGCTCACCTGCGTCAGCAGCGCCACCGCGCCGGCGCACCCGAGGGCGACGAAGAACACCACCCGGCGCAGCCCGTGCTTGTCCGCCATCCGCCCGATCCAGGGCAGGGGGAAGGCCGCGAGGATCGTCCCGATCGTGTACGCCCGGCTCAACTGCTCGACGTTGAGATCCAGCGAGGTCCGCAGGGAGTCGTTGAACAGCGAGACCACGACCGTCTGCGTGGGCATGGTCGCCACCGCCATCGCAATCGCGACGCCCAGCATCACCCAGCCGTAGAAAAATGGTCCCCGCGTCTGCGCCACCGCGGAGCGTAGCCCGGTCAGAGCAGCTTGAGAGCCTTCAGGTCTTCCACCGGCTCCTCGAACGAGCACGACCCGTAGCTGAGGGCGAACGCCTCTCGCACGCGGCTCAGCTCGATCAGGTCGACGCTCAGATCCTTCCAGCCCGCGTGCTCGTCGGTGAAGTCGAAGCTCGCCGGGTCGGTGTCCTCGAGAATCTCAACGGCCTTCGCCTCGTCGATCCGGCGCGTGCGCACGAGGGCGCCGGCCATGAAGACGTTCAGGAATCCGTGCATCGTCCCCCGCGGCGGGTTCTGCTCGTAGGTCAGCGGGTAGACCGCCCGCACCGGGTGGTGCAGCCCCGCCGTCGCCTTGAACGGCACGCCCCCCTGCGCGCACGCGATGATGAACCGCGCGATCGCTCCCGAGTCCGGGATCATGGACTCCTTCACCCCGCCGCACCGGATCTTCCCCGAGCACCCGTTGCCCGCCATCGCCGCGATAAACCCGCGGGGATCGCCCGTCATGATCACGTCCTGCGGGACCTCGAAGGCCGGGTAGACGTCCTCGGGGATCTCGTCGAGAGCGTCGTCGATGTCCGAGGGGGCGCCGACGCGCATCTCGATCGCGTCCACCCGGGCCAGCCCCTGCGCCTCGTCGGCGTGGTGGGCGTTGAACGCGTCGATCCGGTCCAGACAGGCGCCCAGCTCCCCGTCGATGATCGCGCTGACCCGCCACGCCCCGACGTCGTCGGCCATCTCCCGGTACCCGCTGGTCGCGAACGTGCCGGGCATCAGCATGGCGCCGTGCCGCGTCAGCTCGTCCAGTCGAGAGACGGGGCAGATGAACCGCCCGAGCATCTCCGCGTGCCCGCCCCGGAGGTACCCGGCGTAGTTCTCCACGCTCGGCGCCATGTCGAGCGAGGCGGGGGGGAAGAGCCCGGCGTAGTCGATCAGGGAGGCCGTGAGCGTCCGCAGCGTGCGTGTCATGGTCGCGGTCCTCCTACTTGGCCAGCCGGGCGATCAGCCGCCAGGCGTCCTCGTGCCGGAGGGTATGCCCCGTCTGTGCATTGAACCGCTCGACGAGGACCTCGAACTCGGGGGAGTAGGGCAGCCGATCCCGGGCGCCCATGCTCCCCACGTGCTGCACCACCATCTCGGTCAGCAGGGCCTCGTCCTCCGACGAGATCTTGGGCAGGGAAACCGGCGTGCGTCCCAGCCGGGGCAGGGCCCCCCGCTTGCGCAGGTTGTGCAGCCGGTGGAACGCGTCGTGCCGGGAGGGCGCCCCCTCCCCCAGCGCCGCGTGCACCTCCGCGTAGAGCCGCTCGAACGCCTCGGAGTAGGGCAGGGCGTCGAGCGTCCGCCCGGCCCGCGTGTACGCCTGAATCAGCGCCTCGTCGGAGGCGACCGTCCCCGCGCCGGTGTCGAACAGACGTTCCTGCTCCCCGCTCGCGCCCGGCGTCGGCGGCGTCTCCCCACGCAACATCAGCGGCTGCCAGGGCTCCATCGCCTCTTCCACGCTCCGTCCCGGATCGAGGAAGTCCGCGGCACACCGCTCGAAGAGTGACGCCCGGCGCGCGCCCCCGAGATCCCCCTCGACGTGCCCGTGGGGCACGATGAATCGCCATTTCTGCCCCGGTGAACTCGCGAGCGCGTTGTAGACCGCCGCCGCCGCGGGCGCGGGCACGACCTCGTCACGCAGCGCAAGCTTGCAGAGCGCCGGGACGCGGATGCGCGAGGCGTGCACCGCGGTGTCCATGAGCTGGAGGCGGGTTCGGATCGCCTCGGCTCGCTCCGGGTGCGCGTCGACGAGCGCGCGGATCGCCTGCCCCGTGCCGGTGGAGTGCGGTGGGGGGGGGTGGGCCAGCCGCCAGGTCCAGTCGCCCAGCGTTGGCGTCCCCAGCACCACACGCTCCACCACCCGTTCCTGGCGCAGGCGCCCCGTGAGCTGGGCGGCGCCGATCGTCGCCAGCGCCGCCCCGAGGGACTCGCCGTGAAGGAACAGCGGCAGCTTGTCGCGCAGCGGACGAGCCTCCATGTCCTCGGCGCCGATCCCCGCGAGACGGTTGCGCATCACGCGGCACGCGTTGGCGACATCCGCGACCGCGGCGCTGAGCACCCAGCCCATCCTCCCCTCAAGCAGCGCGTCCTCTTCCAGCAGGCCGTGCTCGATCCACGCCGGGCAACGGTCGGGCAGGCCCGGCGTGTCCAGGCGCGTGCCGGGGAACCCTGGCACGCGGATGACCAGGACGCTCACGCCGCGCGTGCTCAGCTCACGCCAGCGGTGCGCGGACTGCGCGAGGCTCTTGTTCACCACCCCCCCGTGCACCGTCACGAGCCCGGCGCGAACCGGAACCCCCTCCGGGGGCTCAACGAGCGTG
>JBITAG010000289.1:0-5350 GCA_044439985.1 Phycisphaerales bacterium JB059
CGCGCCGCCGTCAAGGCCCCCGGCTTCGGCGACCGGCGCAAGGCGATGCTCCAGGACATCGCGATCGTCACCGCCGGAACCTATTTCTCCGAGGACATCGGACGCGAGCTTGAGTCCGTCGAACTCAAGGAACTCGGTCGCGCCAAGAAGATCATCGTCACCAAGGACACGACCACGATCATCGAGGGCGCCGGCAAGAAGAAGGACATCACCGCCCGCGCCGAGCAGATCAAAGCCCAGCACGACAAGTCCACCAGCGACTACGACCGCGAGAAGCTGATGGAGCGTCACGCCAAGCTCACCGGCGGCGTCGCCATCATCAACGTCGGCGGCGCGACCGAGGTCGAGATGAAAGAGCGCAAGGACATGGTCGACGACGCGCTGCACGCCACGCGCGCCGCCGCCAAGTCCGGCTACGTCCCCGGCGGGGGGGTCGCCCTGCTCCGCGCCGCCAGCGCCGTCGAGGCCGGCAAGTCCAAGGCCAAGGGAGACGAGAAGCTCGGCTTCGATATCGTCCGCAAGGCCATCGAGGCGCCCGCCTGGCAGATCGCCTTCAACGCCGGGTTCGACGGGGACCTGGCCGTCCAGAACGTCCTCGACGAGGACGGCGCCCTGGGCCTCAACGCGGGCTCCGGCGAGTACGAAGACCTCGTCAAGGCCGGCATCATCGACCCGGCGCTCGTCCCCCAGACCGCGCTCACCCACGCGGCCTCCGTCGCCGGGCTCATGCTCACCACCGACGTCATGGTCTCCGACATCAAGGAGGAGACCGAACCCGCCGTCGGCGCCGTGAGCTGATGAAGGAGGAGAGAGGGACGGGGATTGGGTAGGCCCCGTCACTCTGAACACACCCGGGCCCCGGCGGGAAACCAGCGGGGCTCGCTTCATGAAACGGGCAATGGGCGATAGGCAATGGGCAATGGGGCGCAGACGCCCCGAGTCAGCTCACCTGTCTTCACTCTTCCCGGTCGACCATTGCCCATTGCCCCCCAGGATCTGATGCCCACCACCCGCGACTACTACGAGGTCCTCGGCGGCGAACGCACAGCGGACGGCGACGAGATCAAACGCGCCTACCGGCGCATGGCGATGAAGTACCACCCGGACCGCAACCCGGGCGACGCCGAGGCCGAGGCCGCCTTCAAGGAGTGCGCCGAGGCCTACGAGATCCTCTCCGACGACGCCAAGCGCCAGCGCTACGACCAGTTCGGGCACGACGCCTTCCGCGGCGCCGGCTCCGCCGCCCACGACTTCTCCCGCATGCACGTCGACGACATCTTCTCGATGTTCAACGACATCTTCGGCGGCGGTGGGGGGGGAGGATTCGGCGGGCGCGCCCGCGCGGGCCCGCGCGCCGCTCGTGGCTACGACCTCGAGACCGAGGTCAGCCTCACCCTCAAGGACGTCCTCACCGGCGCCGAACGCGAGGTCGAGTTCTCACGCCTCGACGTCTGCGCCGCCTGCTCCGGCTCCGGCGCCAAGCCCGGCACCGAGCCCGAGACCTGCCAGACCTGCGGGGGACAGGGCAAGGTCCAGCAGCAGGGCCTCGGCGGCATGTTCCGCATGGTCACCGCCTGCCCGCACTGCCGCGGGCGCGGCACGGTCGTCAAGGACAAGTGCGACACCTGCCGCGGCAAGGGACGCGTCTCCAAGAAGCGCAAGCTCACCGTCAAAATCCCCGCGGGCATCAGCGACGGGCAGGCCGTCCGCGTCCAGGGCGAAGGCGAGCCCCCGCCCCCCGAGGCCTCGCCCACCGGCGCCGGCGCCCCGGGCGACCTGCACGTCGGCGTCCGAGTCGCGGAGCACGACCTCTTCGAGCGCGAGGGGGATCACCTGCTCCTCCAGATGCCCATCAGCTTCACCCAGGCCGCCCTCGGCGCCGAGGTCGATGTCCCCACGCTCGACGGCTCGACCACCCTCTCGATCCCGAGGGCGACCGAGTTCGGCGCCATGTTCAAGATCCCCGGCGAGGGCCTGCCCAACCTCCGCTCCCAGCGCCGGGGAGACCTCGTCGTCATCGTCAAGATCGAGACCCCCAAGAAGCTCACGAGCAAGCAGGAAGACCTCCTCCGCGAGTTCGCCAAGACCGAGGACAAACACGTCAACCCCGAGAGCCACGGCTTCTTCAAGAAGATCGCCGACCTGCTCGGTGGATAACCGGATTGGGAGGGGAGGCGGCAGTCCTCCCGAACGCACATGAGTAAGCACAAGGAAGCGCACCCCGAGGTCGAAACGCCCGAGTCGCCCGAGGAACGCGCCGAACGCATCAACGCCATCATCGACGCCGCGCAGGCGGGCGACCTGGAGATCCCCTCCGGCGCCGACGACATCGTCGAAGCGCTCGTCGAGGTGGCCCGCGAACGCCAGGAGCTCAACGACAAGCTCCTGCGCACCGTCGCGGACTTCCAGAACTTCCAGCGCCGCGCCTCGCTCAACGAGCGCGAGGCCGCCACACAGGCGCGCGCCGGGGTCGTCCAGCAGGTCCTCACCGTCATGGACCATTTCGACCTCGCCCTCGCCCAAGACCCCGACGCCACCAACACCGAGCAGATCCTCGGCGGCGTCCGCGTCATCCGGGACGAACTCTTCAAGACCCTCCAGACCTTCGGCGTCTCCCGCATCGAGCCGGGCGCCGGCGACGAGTTCGATCCCAACATCCACGAGGCGATGCTCCGCCAGGCCAGCGAGGGAATCGAGCCCGGACGCGTCGTCGCCCTCCTTTCCGTCGGTTACAAGCTCGGGGACCGCGTCGTTCGTCCCGCGAAGGTCTCGGTCGCCCCCAACGAGGGAGAAGACTGATGCCCACCTACGACTACCGCTGCAACGCCTGCGGGCACGAGTTCGAACTCTTCCAGTCCATGTCGGACCCGGTCAAGAAGAAGTGCCCCAAGTGCGCCAAGCTCGCCCTCGAGCGGCTCATCGGGACCGGCGCCGCCGTCCTCTTCAAGGGGGGCGGCTTCTACGAGACCGATTACCGCTCCGAGAGCTACAAGAAGGCCGCCGACGCCGAGAAGAAGTCCGCCTCCACCGACAAGAAGCCCGACGCCAAGACCGAATCCAAGCCCGCCAAGAAGGCCGAGCCCGCGAAGAAGCCCGGTGCGTCCAACGCGGGCGGGAAGTAGGCTGTCCGCATGCAGGTCCTTGGGCACGGCGTGGACATGATCGAGATCCCCCGCATCGCGCGGATGGTGGAACGCCACGGGTTCCGCTTCCTCGAACGTGTCTACACCCAGACCGAGCAGGCGTACTGCAAAGACAAGAAGCGCATGTTTGAGCACCTCGCCGCCCGCTTCGCCGCCAAGGAGGCCGTTCTCAAAGCCCTCGGCACCGGCTGGTCGCAGGGCATCGGGTGGACGGACGTCGAGGTCGTGCACGAGGCTTCCGGGCGCCCGCGCGTCGAACTCCACAACGTCGCCGCCCGCGAGGCCCGGGAGCGGGGGATCAACGACGTGCTCATCTCGATCTCCCACACCGACAAGGCCGCCATCGCCTCCGCCATCGCCGTGGGCGCCGACTGAACCATGCCCCTGCCCACCGTCCTGATGACCGACGTCATCCGTTCCACCCGCCAGGGGCAGTCCCACGGCGGGGCCTACCTCATCGACCTCGAGACCGGCTCCTTCCGCCAGGTCATCGACCATGCCACGGCCGACATCAACTGGGAGGGGCGGGGCATGGGGCGCGGCCTGCGCGGCATCGCCTACGACGCCGACGAGATCTACATCGCCGCCTCCGACGAACTCTTCGTCTACGACCCCGACTTCAATCTCCTCCGCTCCCACACCTGCCCCAACCTCCACCACGCCCACGAGATCTGCAGGGACGGACGCAAGCTCTTCGTCACCTCAACCACCCACGACAGCGTTCTCGAGTTCGACCTCGACCAGCGCGTCTTCACCGCCGGCTGGTACGTCCGCGCCGAGCAGCGTCCCGGCCCCACCGGCCTGCCCATGTCCGTCAGCCGGTTCGATCCCCGCAGCGCCAAGGGCCCCCCGGGCGAGGATCGTTTCCACTTCAACTCCGTCTGGCGACACGAGGGTAAGACCCTCCTCTCCGGCACCGTCCTCCCCCTCATCCTCTCCATCGAGGGCGCCCGCCTCACCCCCTTCGCGAGAATCCCCGCCGGCACGCACAACGCCCGACCCTTCCGCGGCGGCGTCCTCTGCAACGCCACCGAGCAGGACTGCGCCATGCGCTGCGACCTGGTCGGGCGCCCCCAGGCCCGGTTCCCCATCCCCACCTACAACCCCGCCCAGCTCCTCGCCTCCGATACCCCGGGCGACCACGCCCGTCAGGGCTTCGCCAGGGGCCTGTGCGCCTCTGAAGACGGCCTGCTCATCGTCGGCTCCTCACCCGCCACGGTCTCCGCCTTCGACCTCGAGTCCCGCAAGCTCATCAAGAGCGTCAACGTCACCATGGACGTTCGAAACGCGCCCCACGGCCTCGAATGCTGGCCCTACTGAGACCCCCTCTCCGCCCGGCCCGCCTCGCCGTCATCCTCCGCCCCCTCTTCGGATACATTCCCCGCTCCATGAGCGTCCACGCCCCCATCCTCCGCCGACTCATCACACGCCCCCGATCCGTCGCCATCGTCGATGACCGGCGCAGCTACAAGGGCGCCGAGATCGTCGTCGGAGCGACGCACGTCGCCAACGCCCTCGCCCCGCGCAGCAAGACCGACACCGTCGCCCTCCTCCTGCCCACCTCCGGCGCCTTCCCCATCGCCGCCCTCGGCGCCTGGATGCTCGGCAAGACCGTCGTTCCCCTCAACTACCTCCTCAAGCCCGATGAACTCCAGTACGTCATCGACGACTGCGCCGCCGACACCATCCTCACCGTCGAGCCCATGCTCGAGCACCTCGGGTACGCCCCCAGGGTCGCCAACCTCCTCAAGCTCGAGGACATCAACTTCAAGAGCATCCCCCGCCCACGCTGGCCCGCTCCCAAACGCGACCACGATCTCGCCACCCTGCTCTACACCTCCGGTACCAGCGGCAAGCCCAAGGGCGTCATGCTCACCCACGGCAACCTCTCGGCCAACCTCCGTCAGACCCGAAGCGTCACCCACTGCACCCCCGACGACACGCTCTTCGGCATCCTCCCCCAGTTCCACTCCTTCGGCCTCACCGTCCTCACCCTCATGCCGCTCTCCGTCGGCGCCCGAGCCGTCTACGCCGCCCGCTTTGTCCCCCACAAGGTCCTCCAGTCCATCCGCGACCACCGACCCACCCTCATGGTCGCCATCCCCTCCATGTACAACGCCCTCCTGAGCGTCAAGAAAACCAACCCCGACGACTTCAGCTCCTTCCGCCTCATCGCCTCCGGCGGCGAACCCCTCCCCCGCGACGTC
>JBITAG010000290.1:0-4072 GCA_044439985.1 Phycisphaerales bacterium JB059
GGTTGGTCGCCACGAGCTGGGTCTCGGCCAGTTCGAGGCGTTGAGCGAGGTCATCGGATCGGGTGGCCAGGCCCTGGATCAGCCCCCGCAGCCTGCCGAGCCCGTCCAGGCTCCCCTGCGAGGCGAGCCAGGCGTCCCAGACCCCGGCCTGATCGGGGGGGGTGCGTCCAGAAAGCCGGGTCAGGGCTGCCTTTGCGGCGGCAACCACCTGCGGATTCTCGTCCCGCTCGGCCCACTCGACGAGCAACGCCGCGGCGTCACGCGTGCGAAAGCTCCCCGCGGCCGAAGCGACCAGGGCGCGGAGCGAGGCGTCGTCCGCCACCGGGAGCAGGGCCACGGGGGGCCAGAGTTCGCCGGGGACGACCGGCTCGCGGGCCATCGCCTGGAGCAGGACCCGGGCGCCCGAGTCGGCGTCCGTGGTTCGACCGAGGATCGCGTTGACGACCACGAGGGACTCGCGGCTGGCGCCCTGGCGGATGAGGGCGGTCGCGGCCTCGAGTCGGGAATCCGCGTTCGCGGTGGCGTCCTCAACGATGGCGCCCCGCTCGGCGGGGGTGTCGGCGGGGGTGTCGGCGGGCGTCTGCGGGGGGGCCTGCTCGGGCGCGGGAGCCGGATCGGGGGTGTCCTGGGCGTGTAGGTGGGGGGCCGGCCCTGCGAGGAGGGTGAAGATCGTCGCCAGTCTGAGCCACGCTGGGCAGGCCATGAGCGATCGCCCCGGGGGTCGGCGGAGGGGTGAGGGACCGGGGAAGCCTATTCCCGTCGGGAGCGCAAGTGCAGGCGTCGTGGAGAGTCGGCCGATGGATTGATGGTCCGTCGGGCGTCGAATACGATACCGTGGGTTCGGGCCATCCTGCCCGGAGCCGGAAAGCTGGACGAGACGTGAACGACTGGGTTGACGCCGAACATCACGTCGAACGCGCGCACGAGTTGTTCGACGCGGGGCGCTGGGACGAGGCCGAGAGCGAACTCCGCCGAGCGTTGTCCCTCAATCCCTATCAGGCCGAGTGGCACTTCAACCTGGGGCTGACGCTCGAGGCCGCCGGACGCGACGCCGACGCCGCCGACGCCTTCCGCGACGCCTTCCAGCTCAGCGACGATCCGGACTCGCACGCGGCGATGCTCGTGGGGGTGAACCTCACGCGCGCCGGGCGTCCCGCCGAGGCGCTCGAATGGCTCGAACGCGCCGAGAAGATGGAGCCGGGGAGCACCGAGGCCCAGGTCCACCGCATCGAGGCGCTCACCCAGCTCGCCCGGCACGACGAGGCCGAGGAGCTGTTCTACATCGCCCTCGAGATCGACTCGGAGAACCCGGAACTGTTCGCGGCGATGGCGGACTCGCTCATGGACCGGGGGAAGTACGACAAGGCGGTCTGGTGTCTGCGCGAAGCGGCGCGCCTCGACCCCGAGCTGCCGCGCGTGCAGGCGAGGCTCGGCGAGGCGTACGCCGCGACGGGGCGCCTCGAACGCGCCCGCCAGCTCTACCTGCGTGAGCTTCGCCAGGACCCGGGGGACATCGACACGCTGCTCGACCTCGGCTCCCTGCTCGCGGACATGCACCGCCCGCAGGAGGCGGCGGAGAAGTTCCGGCGCGTGCTCGAGATCGAGCCCGACCACGCCGAGGCGCACCACCTGCTCGGCGATCTCGCCGATCGGCAGGGGAACCTGGGCGAGGCCCTCGTCCATCTGGACGTCGTGCTCCGCCTGGACCCGGAGTACCCGGGGGCGCGCCGTCGGCTCGCGGAGCTGCTCCTGCGGCGCGGGCGTGAGGAGGATCTCCCCCGTGCCCGCGACCTGCTCCGCCTTGAGCTGCGTGCCGCGCGGACCGACCCCGAGGCGTTCTCCGCCGACGACCTGGACGACCTGGGCATGCTCCTGCTCGACGCGGGGATTACGCACGAGGCCGTGCGCGTCCTCCGATCCGTGCTGCCCCAGCGCAACGAGAACCACCTGGCGCACCACCACCTGAGCGTGGCGTTGCTCGAGGCCAAGGACGTGCGCGGCGGGATGGAGCACGCGCGGCGCGCGCTGATCCTTCAGCCCCGCTTCGTCCCCGCGATGCACAACCTCGCGCTGGCCCACCTGCGCATGAACCAGTGGATGCGGGCGCGGTACTGGGTCCGCCAGGCCACCCGCATCGACACGGACGACGCGCCCCTGCGCCGCCTGCGACTGCTGATGCGTCTGCACAGTGTCGCGGGCGTCGGGCTGTGGATGGCCCGCGTCGCGGGCGTCTGCGGGCGTTGGGTCTGGGGGCTGCTCACACGACCGACCCGGCGCGACTCAGGATTCGCCTGATTCCGGCGGCGTCTGGGGTCGTTCGGCGTCCCCGCTCGTCCCAGAGGAGGACTCGTCCCCCTTGGGCGGCGTCTCGGACGCGGACTGCTTCTTCTTCTTCCGCTTCTTGTCACGCACCCGCGGGCGGCGCGCCTTGAGGGGCTCGATCTGATCGCCCACCAGCCGGTCCACTTCTTCGACGTCCTTGTCCCCGCGGCCCGAGAGGCAGACCACCAGGTGCTCCTCCCGGTCCATCTCCGACGCGATGCGCAGGGCGTCCGCGAGCGCGTGGGCCGTCTCCAGCGCGGGGATGATTCCTTCCGACCGGGCGCACAGCAGGAAGGCGTCGAGGGCCTGGCGGTCGGTGACGCTCGAGTAGGTCACGCGCCCCGCGTCCTTCCAGTGCGCGTGCTCCGGGCCGACGCCCGGGTAGTCGAGCCCAGCGGAGACCGAGTGCACCGGGCTGGTCTGCCCGGATTCGTCCTGCAGCACGTAGCTGCGTGAGCCGTGGAGCACGCCCGGGGCGCCGAGCGTCAGCGGCGCCGCGTGTTCTCCCGCTTCGCCCGAGCGTCCCCCCGCCTCGACGCCGAAGAGCCTGACCTCCGCGTCATCGATGAAGGCGGAGAAGATCCCCGCGGCGTTGGACCCGCCCCCGACGCAGGCGACGACGGCGTTGGGCAGCGCGCCCAGGTGACGCAGGCACTGCGCCTTAGCCTCGCGCCCGATGATGGACTGGAAGTCGCGCACGAGCATCGGGAAGGGGTGGGGGCCGACGACCGAGCCGAGGATGTAGTGCGTGTGCTCGACGCTTCCCATCCAGTCGCGCATCGCCTCGTTGGTCGCGTCCTTGAGGGTGCGCGAGCCCGAGTCGACGGGGATCACCCGAGCGCCGAGCATCTTCATCCGCACCACGTTGAGGCGCTGACGCCGGACGTCCTCGCTGCCCATGTAGACGTCACACTCGAGCCCGAGGGCGGCGGCGGCGGTCGCGCTGGCGACCCCGTGCTGCCCCGCGCCCGTCTCGGCGATGATGCGCCGCTTGCCCATCTTCCGGGTGAGCAGGCCCTGGCCCATCGTGTTGTTGATCTTGTGTGCCCCGGTGTGGGCCAAGTCCTCGCGTTTGAGCCAGATCGTCGCCCCCCGGTCGCGCGAGCCGGTCCGCTCCCGGGCCTGGCGGGTGAGCCCCTCGGCCTTGAACAGGGAGGTCGGGCGTCCGACGTAGGAGCGCAGCAGGCCGCCGAGCCGGTCCCAGAACTGGCGGTCCTCGCGGACCTTGAGGTAGACCTCGTTGAGTTCGCGCAAGGCGCTGATGAGCGTCTCGGGGACGAACACCCCGCCGTACGCGCCGAACCGGCCCCGCTCGTCGGGAAGGGCGGAGAGGGGGCGCGCCGGGGTCTGGCCGGGGGCGTCGTTGCTCGCGTTGTCGGGGCGTTCGCTCACGGCGTGAGAATAGGCGATCGGCTCAGTCGGCGGGTTCCGCCTCGTCCCGCTCGCTCCGGCGCGCCGCCCGCACCCCCCCGGTCTCCCGCACTCGGGTGACCATCGCCAGGCCGACGACGAAGAAGAGCGTGAGCACGACCAACGAGGGGGTGTCACCCAGCGACTGCTTGACCTGTCCGAAGCTCAGCACGCCCACGACGCCGGCGGACTTGTACGTCATCCCCCAGAGCCCGAAGAACTCCGCGGTCTTGTGCCTGGGCGTGAAGCGTCCGACCATCGCCCGGCTCGAGGCGCCGATCCCCCCCAGCCCGAGCCCGACCCCGTTGCCCACGACCCAGAACGCCCACTGGTTGGCGAT
>JBITAG010000291.1:0-7183 GCA_044439985.1 Phycisphaerales bacterium JB059
CGGCCTCATCGCCAATGCGCTGCTGATCGTCGCGATCATGTCGGCGATCGGATCGACGCTGACGCTGCCGGGCATCGCCGGGCTTATCCTGACGATCGGCATGGCGGTCGATGCCAACGTGCTCATCTACGAGCGCATCCGGGAGGAGCTGCGCCTCGGCCAGGACCTCAAGACCGCGGTCCGCCTCGGGTACGACCGTGCGATGAGTTCCATCGTGGACGGCAACGTGACGAACCTGATCGTCTGTTTCGTGCTCGCCTACACGGGAACCCAGGAGATCAAGGGTTTCGCGATCACGCTGGGCATCGGCGTCGTCGCGACGATGTTCTGCGCCCTGGTCATCACCCGGATCATCTTCACGCTCTTCATGGATCGCCTGAAGGTCAAGCGCCTCTCGATGCTCCCCATGGTGATCCCCGTGCTGGAGCGCATGCTCGAGCCCCGGATCAACTGGCTCCGTCTGCGCGGGGTCTTCATCACCGTTTCCGCGGCCTTCATCGCCCTGGGCGTCGGCATGATCGTCACGCAGGGGCAGCGGATGCTCGACACCGAGTTCCGCGGCGGCATCCAGATCGACCTCCCCCTCAAGCTCGACGAGTCGGGCGAGCCCATCGTCCGGACCCGGCAGGAGATTCAGGAGGCGATCCAGGAACTCGGCGAGGTGGTGGAGGAAGACAGCCCGCTGCGTCCGCTGCGCAGCGCCGAGGTCATGCCGCTCAACCCGCAGAGCGACGGGGTCACGTCCGACTTCTTCCGCATCAAGACCTTCGCCACGAACACCGAGCAGGTGCAGGCGGCGGTCTTCTCGCTCTTCGGCGCCGAGGGGCAGGACATCATCGACTCCCGGGCGCCCCTGCGCTTTAACGGCCAGCAGGCCGAGAACGCGGAGAACGCGCCCGTCTTCGCGATCGACAACCGGCGCCTGGGCGACGCGATCGGGCGCGGGGAGTTCCGCGACGATGTGCGTGAGTACCTCGGCGGGGTGGCGATCCTGCTCGAGAACCTGACCCCGGCGCCCACGCTCGAGAGCCTGGAGGACCGCCTCGAGGCGATGCGATCGCGTGAGGGCTTCTCCCAGACCCTGGGACGCCTCCGCGAGATCCGGGTCCTGGAGGGCACATCGAGCGCGGTGCAGACCGCCGTGGTCCTGGTGAGTGACGAGGATGTGAGCGTCTTCGACAACGAGCAGATCTGGAACGCGGATGTCCGCGATCTGGAATGGCGCCTGACGCGCGACGCCCTCACCCAGACGACCTCGCTGGCGAGCGTGCAGAGCTTCAGTTCCATCGTCGCTCAGGACTTCAAGGGCAAGGCGATCGTCTCGGTCTTCCTCAGCCTCCTGCTGATCCTGATCTACATCTGGGTCCGGTTCGGCAATGTGCGCTACTCCGTCGCGGCGATCCTCACACTGACCCACGACGTGCTCATCGTCATCGGGCTCATCGCCCTCGCCGAGATCGTCTACGACCACCCCTCCCTCCAGCCCATCGCGGCGAAGCTCCTGATCGAGCCGTTCAAGATCGACCTCAACCTCGTGGCGGCGATGCTGACGATCATCGGGTACTCCCTGAACGACACGATCATCATCATGGACCGCATCCGCGAGAACCGGGGCAAGCTCCCGTACGCGACGCGGGAGGTGATCAACTCGTCGATCAACCAGACCATCAGCCGGACGATCGTGACCTCGGGCACCACGCTCATCGCCGTGGGCATCCTGTACTTCACGGGCGGCCCGGGCGTGCACGGGTTCTCCTACGCGTTGTTGATCGGTGTGGTCGTCGGGACGTACTCCTCGATCGCCATTGCCTCCCCGCTCGTCTGGTCACGCAAGCACTCCCACGCCGAGCCGATCGAGGACGGGTCCGATATCGTCTGACTCCGGCGCGGTAGGCTTCGTGGGGGTCAAGGGCGGGCGGCTCCCGCCCGATCTTGCCCCCGGGGGTCGGACGGAACCGCAGGGCATGGACGAACGGGCATCACAGGTCTTCGCGGCGTTGAGCGTGCTGGTGCTGCTCTGGATCGCCGTGTACTGGCTTTGGGAGCCGAGTTCTCCCCGAGTCTCCCAGGCGGAGACGCCGCACCTCACGGTCGAGTCCGTGGAGCCTCCCGCCCCTGGGCCGGCCGAGCCCGAGCCGCGTGTGCGTCCGGTCAGCCGTCCGGGGGTGATCCCGCCCGAGTTTGAGCAGTACACGGTCCGGGAGGGGGACAGCTTCGAGTCCATCGCGCAGCGTCACTACGGCGACGCCTCCCGGTGGAGCGTGATCGCCCGGGCCAATCCGCTCAAGGATCCCCGGCGCCTCCGCGCGGGGCAGCAGATCCGCGTGCCGCTCGACCCGGACAACGTGCAGGGCGTGGCGGTGACGCCGGAGCCCGAGCCTGAGCCCACCCCATCCCCCGACGCTCCCGAGCCGTCCTCGGCACGCGTTCACCGGGTGGAGCCCGGGGACACCCTCTCAAGCATCGCCAAGCGGTACCTGGGCACGAGCACCCGCGCCGGGGAGATCTTCCAACTCAACCGGGACCGCCTGCGGGACATGCACTCTCTGCACGTCGGGCAAGAGCTTCGGATCCCAGCCGGCGGCTGACCCCACTCGCCCCTACGCTTGTGCATGGCAACCGGATCGGTCTACATCGTCACCGGCGGCGCCGGATTCATCGGCGCCAACCTTGTCGCGGCCCTCGTCGAACGTGAGCCCGACGCCCACGTTCTGGTCATCGACGACTTCAGGACCGGCTCCTACGCGAACCTCGTTGAGTCCTTTGCGCGCCGAGGTCTGGCGCCCTTCGCCGGGTCGGTCACGCCCCAGGGCGTGGCGGACCTGGACTGGGACCAGGCCGTGGAGGCCCTTGAGCCAAGGGCGGTCTTCCACCTGGGGGCGATCACCGACACGCTCGAGTTCGACGAGCGGGTCATGCTGCGGGCGAACACGGAGCCGTGGGTGGAAATCATTTCGGCCTGCATCGCGACCGAGACCCCGCTGGTGTACGCCTCCAGCGGCGCGACGTACGGCTCTCCGAAACAGGGAGACGATCGCGTCCCCTTCCCGGTCGAGGCCGCGGGCTTCCCGAACAATGTGTACGGGTTCAGCAAGTGGCTGATGGACGCGGAGGTCTTCCGGCTCTTCAATGAGCGGGAGGCCGCGGGAACCGCCCTCCCGCACATCGTCGGCCTTCGTTATTTCAACGTCTTCGGTCCGGGCGAGGCCCGCAAGGGCAAGATGGCTTCCATGGCCTATCACCTGACCCGGCAGATGCTGCGGGGCGAGCGTCCCCGGATCTTCAAACACGGGGAGCACGCCCGCGACCAGGTCTTTGTCGAGGACGTCGTCTCCTGCACCCTTGCGGCGGCGGGGCTCGGGGAGAAGCCCGATCCGACGCCGGGCGTCTACAACGCCGGCTCGGGCCAGACAACGACCTTCAACCAGATCGTCGAGGCGATCAACGAGGCCCTGGGGACGGCGCTCGAGCCGGAGTACATCGACATGCCCGAGGCGATGGTCTCCACCTACCAGCACTACACGTGCGCCGACATCGGCGCCACCACCGCGGCCCTGGGCTGGAGGCCGCGACATGACCCGTGCGAGGCGATCCGGTCCTACGCCGCCCTCCTGCGGGACGAGGCGGCCAGATCCGCCCCGGTGCGGGCCTGATCGGACCCGGATCAGGGGTGGAGTCCCCCCCCGATCCGCCCGATATTCGGAGCAGACCCCGGGCGGAGCTAGGATCGCCCGAACGCCACCGGTCCCATGGACGGACCCCGACCCGGAGTAAGCAGGCCGTGAGCATCAAGCGCATCCTCGTGACCGGCGGCGCCGGCTTCGTCGGCTCCCACCTCTGCGACCGCCTCGTGCAGCAGGGGCACGACGTCATCTGCCTGGACAACTTCTTCACGAGCCAGAAGTTCAACGTCGAGCACCTGCTCGACCATCGCAACTTCGAGCTGATCCGTCACGACGTGACCCACCCCTTCTGGCTCGAGGTGGACGAGATCTACAACCTCGCCTGTCCGGCGGCGCCGGGGCACTACCAGTACAACCCCATCAAGACCATGAAGACGTCCGTCATGGGCGCCATCAACGTCCTGGGCATGGCCAAGCGGTGCAACGCCAAGGTCCTGCAAGCCTCCACCAGTGAGGTCTACGGCGATCCCGACGTCCACCCCCAGCCCGAGAGCTACCGGGGCAACGTCAACCCGATCGGCACCCGCGCGTGCTACGACGAGGGCAAACGGGCCGCGGAGACGCTGTTCTTTGACTACCACCGCTCCAACGGCGTGAACATCCGCGTCATCCGGATCTTCAACACCTACGGCCCGCGGATGCACCCCTTCGACGGACGCGTCGTCTCCAACTTCATCCGCCAGGCGATTCAGGGCGAGGAGATCACGATCTTCGGCGACGGCTCGCAGACCCGCTCGTTCTGTTACGTGGACAACCTGGTCGAGGGCATCATCCGCATGATGAACGGACCGGACTCGTTCGTGGGCCCGGTCAACCTCGGCAACCCCAACGAGTTCACGATCAAGCAGCTCGCCGAGCAGGTCGTCGAGCTGGCCGGCGGTGGGGCGGGGTTCGTGCACAAGCCGCTGCCCTCGGACGACCCGACGCAGCGTCAGCCCGACATCTCGCTCGCCAAGGCGAACCTGGACGGCTGGGAGCCCAGGATTCAGCTCAAGGAGGGTCTGGCCAAGACGATCGAGTATTTCCGCTCGATCAACATGGACGACTTCCGGGCCCCGACGCCGAACTATTGATCAATCGCCGGCCGGTTTCTGGGTGATCAGGCGGGCGCCGCGCCCGAAGGTGATGTAGCTCCAGACCCACTGGATCATCACCAACAGCTTGTTCCTGAACCCGATCAGGAAGAAGACGTGCACGCCCGCCCAGAGGAGCCAGGCGAAGAACCCGCCGAAGGATCTCCCCCCGAGATCCGCCACGGCGCGGTGGCGCCCGATCGTCGCCAGGGCGCCCTTGTCCCGGTAGACAAAGTCCTGCCGCGCGCCAGGCTTGCCGGCGAGGATCCCCGCCACCGTTCGCCCGGCGTGCCTGCCCATCTGCATGGCCGCGGGGGCCACGCCCGGGACCTCGGCGCCCTCGGATTCCACGTGGGCCATGTCGCCGACCACGAACACGTTCGGTCGCCCCGGAACCGTGAGATCCGCTCGCACGCGCACGCGTCCGTCACGGGTTCGGTCCTCAGACAACTGCGCCGCGATCGACGCCGCACGGACGCCCGCGGCCCAGATCACCGTACGGGCCCCGATCCGCTCCTCGGCGTCCCCGGACGCGATGCTCACGCCCCGCCCGTCGATGCCCGTGACCATCGTGTTAAGCCGCACGTCCACCCCCAGGGACCGGATCTGGCGGAGCGCCGAGGCCGAACTGGCCTCGCGGTAGCCGGCCAGCACCCGTGACCCGCCCTCAACGAGGATGATCCGCGCGTTCGCGGTGTTGATGCGTCTGAAATCCTGGCGAATCACCTGCGTGGCGATCTCCGCCAGCGCCCCGGCCATCTCAACCCCTGTCGGACCAGCGCCCACGATCACGAAGGTCATTGCCTCGGCCCGCTCCGCCGGGTCGTCCGTGCTCTCGGCCAGCTCGAACGCGCTGAGCACCCGGCGCCTGATCTCCAGCGCGTCGTCGATGGTCTTCAGGCCCGGGGCGTGCGCCGACCAGGCGTCCTCGTGACCGAAATAGTCGTGCTCCTTCCCCGCCGCCACGATGAGGTGATCGAACTGGACCGTTCGCTCATCCCCCGTGAGGGTGCGCACACGAACCGAGTCTTCCCCGATTTCGACGACATCACCCATGAGCACACCCGTATTGCGCTGGCGGGCCAGGATCCGGCGCACCGGCGCGGCGATGTCCGCCGGGGAGAGCCCCGCCGTGGCGACCTGGTAGAGCAACGGCTGAAAGGTGTGGTGGTTGGCCCGGTCGATGACGAGCACGAAGGCGTCCGCCCGACCCAGCTCACGCGCCGCCGCGAGCCCGGCGAATCCGGCGCCCACGATGACGACGAGCGGTTTGTCCAGCGCGGGTGGGCCCATGGAGGGAAGCCTATGCGGAGACACCCCACGCTACGATCGAGCATGGCGATCACCATCCGCTCCGTCACTCCCGAGGACGCCCGAGCCTGGGTCAGGATGCGAGAGCAGCTCGGCGCGGAATGGGTCATCCCCGGGTTCGAGCGGAAGATCGAGCGTTTCTTCGAGACGGGCCTGATCGACCACCTGCCCCACGCCGTGTTCGTGGCGGAGGACGACGGACGCCCGATCGGACTCGCGGAGGTGTCCCTGCGTCAGTTCGCCGAGGGGTGCGAGACATCGCCGGTTGGGTTCCTTGAGGGCTGGTTCGTCGAGGCGAGCCACCGGGGGCGTGGCGTCGGGCGGGCGCTGGTCGACGCCGGGATCCTCTGGGCCAGGTCGAAGGGCTGTACCGAGTTCGCCTCCGACGCCGAGACGCGCAACACGGGCAGCCAGAACGCCCACGAGTCGATCGGATTCGAGAAGGTCTGCGAGGTCGTTTGCTACCGGCGGGCGATCGATTGAGCGACACCATCGACTCCAGGCACACGCGTTACCCTATCCTCGACGACCGAGGGCGGGTCGTTCGCGCCAAGGCCGCGGGCTGGGGCCCCGCGCGGAGGAACACCGACGAGTTGACCCGTGTCCGGACGCGCAAGATCGAGCGTTCGCTCTCACACAGCGGGGCTCCGGTCAAGCGGGTGACGCTGATCGCAACGCTGGTATCGATGCCGTTCTTCATCCTGCCCGCGGTGTCGATCCCGTTCATCGTCCCCGTGCTGCTTCGTCACGGGAATGCGTATTGGGCCATCCCGATCGGCCTCGTGGTCGGGATCCTCGGGCCGGTGGTGATGATGCTCGTGCTCCGGCGGCTGATGCTGCCACGGCTGGTGCGGGCGTACGTCGCCGAGGGCTTCTGCGGCTCGTGCGGGTTCACCATCCGCGGTCTGGAGCCCGAGGAGGACGGGTGCCGCGTCTGCCCGGAGTGCGGGTGCGCGTGGCGCGGTGATGAGCCCGCATAGGCTCACCCATGAACATCGCACTCACCGGCGCCTCCGGGTTCATCGGTTCCGAGATCACCAAGGCCGCCCACGCCAGGGGGCACAGCGTCACCGCCCTCGTCCGCGAGACGAGCCGGCGGGATCACATCGAGTCCTT
>JBITAG010000292.1:0-10221 GCA_044439985.1 Phycisphaerales bacterium JB059
CGTCTGCCTTCTCGGCATGCTCGACGCGATTGTCGAGGAGAAGGGAGGTGCTCCCGCCGAACAGGGTCGCCACCAGGTCAAACTGGGCGATACCCCACAGGCCCCAGTTCACGGCGCCGACCAGCACCAACACAAACGCGATCATCATGGCAATCTTCATGGAAACACCTCCTCGGGAGCCTTCCCGAGAAGCGGGTCGGCGGGTTCAGCCATGTTTTTCGCCACGCCCCGCGCCCCCGGATTCAGGACCGGGCGACTTTTTGACCCCCCGATCACGCCGGAGCCGATCCCCCGCCCCCCTCTCCTACACTCGCCCCCCATGGGAACCCTGCTCTGTGCTCCGATGATGGTCCGCGAGATCGATCTTGCCCTCCTGCGCGCCCGCGAGGCAAAGGACGCGGGCGCCGACCTGGTCGAGTACCGCCTGGACGAACTCTGCTCCGGGGATCCCGGCGAGATCGAGCAGATCCTCGCCCTGGTCCGGGAGTCTCCGCTCCCCTGCATCGTCACCTGCAGACCGACCTGGGAGGGGGGCGTTTGCGACGCCGACGACATGACCCGGGTCGCCCTCTTCGAGGCCCTGGGCACGAGCGACCACCCCCCGGCCTACATCGACGTGGAACTGGCCGCCTACACCCGCTCGGCGAACCTCCGCCAGAAGGTCAATCTCGCGATCGATCACGCCAAGCAGACGCGGGACGTGCGCACAAGCCTGGTCCTCTCTGCCCACGACTTCGACGGGCGTCCGGCGGACCTGACCCGGCGCGTGCTGGCGATGAGCGCTGAGCACGCCGCGGCCGTGCACAAGGTCGCCTTCCGTGCGCGCAGCCTGCGCGACAACCTCGAGTTGTTCGACCTCCTGCGGGACCGCTCCAAGCCGATGATCGCCCTGGGCATGGGCGAGTTCGGGCTCATGAGCCGCGTGCTCGCGCCCAAGTTCGGCGCCTTTCTCACTTTCGCGTCGGTACACAAGGAGGAGGCCACCGCCCCCGGGCAGCCCACCATCCGCGAACTGCTCGACCTCTACCGCTTCAGGTCCATCGGGCCAGAGACGCGTGTCTACGGCGTGATCGGGTGGCCCGTCGGGCATTCGATGTCGCCGCTCGTGCACAACGCGGGATTCGAAGGCGTCGGGCACGACGGGGTCTACCTTCCCCTTCCGATCGCCGCCGGCGAACCCGAGCAGGACGGCGCCTACGAGAGTTTCAAGGCGACCCTGCTGGCGATGATCGACCACCGAGATCTCGACCTCTCCGGCGCGAGCGTCACCATCCCCCACAAGCAGAGCCTCGTCCGCCTGGCGCGCGAGCAGGACTGGAGCATCGATCCGCTCAGCGACCGGTGTGCTGCGGCGAACACCATCACCATCCAACGCGACGAGGGCCAGCTCCGCGTCGAGGTCAGCAACACCGACGCCCCCGCCGCCGCCGCCTGTCTCCACGCCGCCCTGGGGGGCCTGGCGGGCAAACGCGTCGCGATCATCGGCGCGGGGGGCGTCGCCCGCGCGATCGCCGCCGGCGTCACGGCCCAGGGCGCCCGGGCCCTGATCGTCAACCGCTCCCCCGAGCGAGCGAACGCCCTGCGGGAGGCCATCGGTCCGGAGATCTGCGACGTACGGACAATGGACGATCTGGTCTCCGCCCCCCCCGACGCGATCGTCAACGCGACTCCGGTGGGCATGAGGGGTGGGCCCGCGCCCGACGAGTCGCCCCTGCCCATGTCGGTGCTGGACGCCTGCAGGCCCGGCACGGTCGTCTTCGACACGGTCTACAACCCGATCGAGACCCCGCTGCTGCGCACGGCGCGGGAACGGGGCCGGCCCACGATCGACGGCGTGGCGAGGTTCGTCCGGCAGGCGGCCCTGCAGTTCGAAGAGTGGACGGGACGGGTGGCGCCGACGGGGCTCTTCGAGCGGATCATCTCTGACGAACTCGCGTAGAGTGCCTCATGCGAGCACCCGACCTGTCAGACGATCGGGAGGTCACGAACGCGCCGGGGTCGCGTCCGGTCCTGTACCCGAATCATTACCTCTGGTACGTGCTGGCCGCCTCGCTTGACCTCATGCTTACCAACGCGCTCATCAACTTCCACGGATTCCAGGAGGCCAACGCGCTCGCCGCCCGGATCATCGACCTGAGCGGGTTCGGCGGCCTGATCGCCTTCAAGTTCGCGACGGTGGTGCTGGTGGTGCTGATCTGCGAGGCCGTGGGATCGCACCGCCCGGGGGTGGGACGCCGGCTCGCGGGCGCCGCGGTCGTCATCTCATCGCTGCCCGTGGTGCTGGGCCTGCTGCAGGTGGTGGTGTTCTAGGCGGGGATCTCGACGCCGCTGGAACGCAGGAGGGTGCGGAAGCTCTCGCCGAAAACGAAGTTGTGCTCGGGGAACTCCACGCCGCCCATGTTGTTGTCCAGGTGCGAGAACATGAGGTCCACGCGACCGATCTCGCGGGGAGAGGCCGGGCCGTTCACGTCGTGCCGGATGATCTCGATGGCGCCCCTGGTTGAGGCGCCCACGTCCGTCATCGACTCGATCGTGGCGGTGTAGCGCAGCTGATCGCCGGGGACCGCGTCCTCGGTGAGTTCGGCCCGGCTGACCTTCGCGAGCACCACCTTCTCCCGAAAGGCCTCGGCGTGACCGACGAGCACCCCCGCGGTCTGCGCCATCCCCTCCACGATCAGGGACATCGGCATCACCGGCAGGGCGGGGCGCCCTTCGCCGGCGGGGAAGTGGTCGTGCAGGTGTTCCTCGGCGAGGGAGACGCCCTTGATGGCGACCAGCTTCTCGCGCGGGATCAGCTCGACGACGCGATCAATCCACATCCAGCGCATGGGCGAGTCCGATCAGGCCGCGGTCTGCAGCTTGCGCTCACAGAAGTCCACGAGCGCATCCACGGTGAAGATGTTGGCCACGTTGCCCACCGACCGGTCCTGCTCGAGCGAGGTGAAGTCGAAGTGGGGGAGACGGCCCTTGAGTTCCTCCAGGCCCTTGTCGGTCACCTGACCGTTCTGGACGAACTCGGGGTCCTGCGTAACGCCCTCGGGGAACAGCTCGCCCTGGGCGATCTTGAACCCGAACGCCTGCTCGAGCTTGAAGGAAATGTCGAGGATGTCGATCGACTCGGCGCCCAGATCCGCGATGAGCTTCGCGTCGGGGGTCACCTCATCGTCGTCCACCGCGAGGGCGTCCACGAGCACCTCGCGGACGTTGTCAAAGATCTCGTCTCGGGTCATACCAGCTTCCTGCCTTCCACGGCTCCGCCGCGGGGTCAAAATCAGAGCGATACAGGGGCCATCCTACGCCCAAAGGGGCTCACCGCCCAGCGGCTCCGACGCTCGGGACAACCGCCGGACGCAGGCTGATGCGTCCGGAAGCCGCCACCCCCCCCTCCTCGCCCACGAACTCCACGGTTCCCTTGCAGTCCACCGGGGTGTGCCCGGCCTCGGACTTGCGTTCCACCGTCACCCGGATCGTCGATCCCGGCGTCACGAACCGCCCGTACTTGAGCGCCCGGACCCCCCCGAGCACAAGCGGGGGACTCGCCCGCCCGTCGGGATCGGCCAGCTCCCGCGCCGCCTGCGTCATCGCCTCGAGCATCAGCACGCCGGGGAGTACGGGGAAGGTCGGGAAATGGTCCTGGAGGTATTCCTCGCTCAGCGAGACCTGCTTGATCGCGACCAGACGGGACGCCTGACGTTCAATCACCTGATCGATGAGGCGGAAGTGCATGGGCGGAGGGTACGCCCGGTCGCGTCGCCGCGCGGCCCGGGTACCCTCCTGGCGTGCCCACGATCCACGACGAGGCCATCTGCGTCAGGCAGTGGGACTGGTCCGAGACCAGCCAGACCGTCTCGCTCTTTGCGCGCGAGGCCGGGGTCTTCCGCGCCGTCGCCAAGGGGTCAAGACGCGAGGGGGCGCCCTTTTCGGGTGGGCTGGAGGTGCTGACCCGCGCCGGCCTTACCGCCAGCCTCAAACGCACCGGCGCGCTCTCCACGCTCACCTCGTGGGATCTGCGTGACCCCTACCCCGCGCTCCGGCGCGAACTCCAACGCTTCCACGCGGGCCTTTACGTCGCCGATCTGGTCCACCACGCCCTCCGCGACGATGACCCGCACCCCCGCCTCTACGACGCCTGCGTCGTGGCGCTCGCCACGATCGGGGGCTCGCTCGACACGCCCGCGGGTGATCCGGGGCGGGCCCTGCTCCGCTTCCAGTGGGCTCTGCAGCTCGAGACGGGTCGGGCGCCCGTGCTCGACGCCGCCGCGGACTCCGGGCGGGACCTGGACCGTGCACCGACCTACCTGTTCGATCCCGAGCTGGGAGGACTGGTCCCAGACCCGGGCGCGGCGCCCGCCCGGGGATGGCGCGTCCGAGAACAGACCGTGACGCTGCTCCGGGCGCTTGCCGCGGGGGGCTCCGCGGATTGGGAATCGGAGGTCGTCGGGCGGGCAAACCGGCTTCTTGCGGCGCATATCGCCTGGGGTCTGGACACCACCCTGCCCACGGCGACGCTGGCGCTGGGGCGGTCGCCTCAACCTCCCTCAGACGGTGGGAACTCGTGAAAGTCCCTTCTTCCACGTGTCGATGAGTTCCCCTTGACGCGACCCCGCCTCGGCGCGTCCTCGACGGATCGAGGGCGACTCGGACGCGTCTCATGGGCACGCAAGATGCAGAGCCAGGTTCTCAGTGAACTCGCCCGATGTGACTCGCTCCCGTCGCTTCCCGCGATCGCTGCGCGCATCATTGAGCTCACCCAGGACCCCGACGTCAAGCTCGATGACCTCGCGACGCTCATCCAGAACGACCAGGCCCTCGCGGCCAAGATTCTCCGCACCGTGAACTCGAGCTACTTCGGCCTCCGCCAGCGGTGCGGGAGCATCGAACGCGCCCTCGCCCTGATGGGGCTCAGCCCGGTGCGGAGCCTCGTGCTCGGCTTCTCTCTCGTGGACACCGTCGGCGCCGACGATCAGCTCGCATTCGACTTTGTCGGCTACTGGCGACGGGGCCTGCTCACCGCCATGGGCGCCAAGGCGTTCGGACAGGCCAAGGGGTTGGCCAATGCCGACGAAGCGTTCCTCGGCGGTCTCCTTCAGGACGTCGGCATGATCGTCCTGCACCGGGCCCTGGGTGACCGCTACGAGTCGCTGCTCGAACGCGCCGGGGGCGTCCACAGCGATCTGCTCGCCCTGGAGATCAACGAGCTGGAGACCCATCACGCCGACGTGGGCGCGATGCTCGCGGAGACGTGGAAGCTGCCCGAGGAGCTTGTGCTCTGCGTCCGCTATCACGAGCGTCCGACGGCCGCGCCCCAGCACGTCGCCGCCCTCGTGCGATGCGTCGCCTTGGGCAACCTGGTGCACGACGCCCTCGTCGAGGACGATCCGGCGCCGGCATTGCGGGCGCTCTACGAGCGAGCGCGCGCGTGGTTCGACCTCACCCCCTCCGACGTGGATGACATTCTCGTCGGCGTCGGTGAATCGGCCAAGGACGTCGCGAAGTTCTTCAGTCTGAAAATCGGCGCCCACCGCTCCAACGAGGAGATCATCGCCGAGGCGGAACGCCAGATGATCGACACCTCGCGTTCCGGGGCTCACGAGTCCTACGCCGAGCGCGGCCTCGAGTCCGCCGTCATCCCCGCCCCCCAGCGCGACGGGCTGACCGGCGCCATCACGTCCCAGGGGTTCCTCACCGCGATCCGGGCCGCCTGTCCGGATGCCTGCGCCGGGAAGACCGAACTCACCGTCGCGCAGTTCGTGCTCGACGGCGCCGACGCCCTGGCCGAACTCCACGGCCCGGAGGCGGTCGACGAGGCCGTCATCGGCGCCGTCGCCCAGCTCCGGGCCTCCTACGAGCCCATGGGGGGGATCGTCTGCCGACTCGCGCCGACGATCTTCGGCGTGGTTCTCCCGAGCACCGGGCGCGAGCCCGCCCTGGCCGCGGCCGAGCGCTTCCGCACCCAGTTCCCCGTCTCGGTGTCCGGCTGGCTGGGCGACGAGGGACCGGCGACTCACCCCCTTCGGGTCAGCGCCGGGGTCGCGACCATCGACGCGCGCACCCGGGCCCAGATCTCGAGCGCCAATGCGCTGATCACCGCCGCGGCCACCGCCATCAAGGAGGCCCGCGCCGGCGGTGGGGACGCGGTCTGCGCCTTCACCCTTCAGGCCGCCGCCTGATCACGCTCAACCCGGCGTCAGGCGCCCGACCGTCTGAGGACGCATCGGGAACGCCTCCGCGACCTCCCGCACATCATCGAGCGTGACCGCGTTGATCCGATCGAGTTCATCCTCCAGCGAGACGTACTCGCCCACCGAGGTCCAGACACGCCCGAGCCGCTGCATCCGGTCGTGCGGCTTCTCGCCCGCGAGCGTCACGCCGGTCGCCAGCTTGGTCCGCAGCCGGTCCAGGTCGTCGAGGGTCACCGAGTCCGCGGCCTGCGTGATCTCACGCTCGATCACCGACCAGATCTCATCGACCCGCTCCGGATCACCGGAGGCGTACACGAGGTAGCTCCCCGTGCCGTCGTGCGGGTCAAACGAGGCCTGAGCCTCCTCCGCCAGGCCCGTCTCGATCAGCGCCCAGTGCAACCGCGAGTTGTCGGGCGCGCCGAGCACCTGGGCCAGCAACGCCGCGGCGTATCGGCGTGGGTCCTTCGACGAGGGCGCCTCGCTCATGCCGATCATGTACGCCCGGTTGACCCGTTCATCGGTCAGGCGGACCTCTCGATCCGTGCGCGGGCCGAGGGGAGCGCGGGGGCCGGGGGCGGTCGGGGTCCACGAGCCGCACAGCTCGTTGAGCTGCGCGACCACCCCGTCGAAGTCCACTCGGCCCGCGAGGGACACGATGGTGTTGTCCGCGCTGTACCGCTGCGTGAAGTAGCTCATCATCTGGTCACGCTGCATTTCACCGACCGTCTGCTCGGTCCCGAGCACGCGGTGGGCCATCCCGTCGCCCGCGTAATGCGCCTCGACGCAAGCCTCGTAGAGCACCCAGAACGGGTTGTCCTTGTACATCGCGATCTCTTCGAGGATCACCTGCTTCTCGGTGTCGAAGTCGTCCTGGCGCAGGGCCGGTCGCATCATCCGACCCAGCGTGTCGATCGCCCGGTCCAGGTGCTCGGGGAGCACCTGGGCGTAGAAGCAGGTCACCTCGCTCGAGGTGTACGCGTTGTTCCTCGCCCCGATCTCGTCGAAGATCCGGTTGATGTCGTCCGCTGCCAGGTCGTTCGTGCCCTTGAACATCATGTGCTCAAGGAAGTGACTCACCCCCATGAGGCGGGGTTCCTCGTCCCGCGCCCCCGTGGCGACAAAGAAACCGCCCGCGGCGGAGTGCGCGTCCGGGTCGATCTCACCCACCACACGCAGCCCGTTGTCCAGCACCCGTTCCTGATACGTCATCGCCATGCCGCGAGTGTAGTGCCCTGGGGGCGTCGACCCCGGCGCCCGGACCGCTCAGTCGCCCAAAGCCCGGCGGATCGCCCGGCACGCCTCGTCCGGCTGGGAGGCCCGGCAGACCTGCGAGCTGACCGCCACGCCCCGGACCCCGACAAGGGCCAGCTCCGCGGCGCGTTCCGGTGTGATGCCGGAGATCGCCAGGTGAGGCGTCCGGCTCGTCACCGGGTCCGCAAGGTACGCGCGGGCGTACTCGATCCCGGCCAGCTCCGGCTTCGGTTTGGTCGTTGACGTGAACATCGGACCGAGGCCGCAGTACGACGCCCCCTCCCGGATCGCCCGGTGGGCCTGCTCCGGGTTGGCCGTGGAGACCCCGACGATCGCGCCCTCCCCGAGCACACGTCGGACGTCGCGGACGGGCAGGTCACCCTGGCCCACGTGCACCCCATCGGCGCCGGAGAGCAGCGCGATGTCCGCCCGGTCGTTGATGATCGCGTGCGCGCCGCCGGCGCGGGCCAGCGCGACCAGCCGCTTCGCGCGGTCGAGCAGGTCCGCCCCCTCGAGGCTTTTCTCACGCAGCTGGAGACAGTCGGCGCCCCCCTCGATCGCCAGCCGGGCCACCTCCTCCCACGGGCGTTCGCAGAGCGATGCGCTGATGAGCACGCACAGCCGCCACTGGGGCGCACGGGCGCCCAGACGGACCAGCAGGCGGCGTTCCAGGTCGTAGAGCCGGTATCGGATCGACTCGAAAACGCTCCCCGTCTCGCCGAGGGTCTTGGCGCTCTCCTCGAGGGAACGCAACGCCTCGCCGGCGCGTTTCGCGGCGGCCGTCGCCACGCCCTCCAGCTCGGCCCGGGTGGTTTCCGAAGGGGTGGTGACCGAAACCCCGACATCCCCCGGGGTGTCTCGGGAGGCGACAAGCAGCCCGGGCGGGAGGGGGAGCGCCGCGACCCCGAGGCTCAGCTCATGGCGGAGGGTCTTGATCGATGCGCAAAGGGCCTGGTCCTCCAGGACAAAGCGGGCCACGTCCTCAAGGGTCCGCAGGCCCTCCCGGGCGCGGTTTGCCGTGGCGTCGATCATCCGGGCGGTGCTGTGCAGGAGGGGTCGCATGGGGGGCGGGCTGGTTTCGGGGGGCTCGCAGGCGGACAATTGGGTTTGGGTGTTCCCTACGAGTTGGCGCCGGACCGCGGCGCCCCGGAACTGCCGGGGCGGGTGGTCGTCCGTGAGAGCGCCGAGGAGGCCCTGGAAGCGGCGGGGGGGGAACTCTTCGCGCTCAGCGTGGAGTGCGTGCGCGCATTCGGTGACTTCCACCTCGCCCTGAGCGTCTCGCCCACCCTGGAAGGACTGTTCCGCGCGTTGATGGTGGACCCCAAGTTCCGGGCCCTGCCCTGGAACCGCACGCACCTCTGGCTGGCCTGCGAGAACGTCTCGGGCGCCCAGTGGCGGGAGCTGCACGAGCTGCTGGTCGAGCACGCCGGCATCCCGGACGAGCAGGCTCACCCGATCCCGGTCGGTCAGGGGGCCGAGGCGTACGCCGCGATCCTCCGCGAAACGCTCGCGTGGCGTGAGCCCGGGCACGACCGCCTCGACGGGGTGATGCTGGCCCTGGACGACCCCATCCTCTCCGAGCCGGTGGGGGGAAACGAGGGGCTCGTCGTCGAGATGGACGCGGGGGTCCGGCTCTCGCGTCGCATGATCAACGCGTCGCGTTTCATCGGCGTTGTCGGGGTGGGCGAGCCCGCGTCGCGCCGATTGAATGATGACGAACGTCTCAGCGCGTTCGGGCTCTCTCCGCTCGGGGGAGAGCTGTACTGGTTCCTGGACCACGCCGCGTGCGAGGGAGAATCGTGAACAGCTCCAGCATTGAGCCGAATCCCCGGGTGACGTTCCGTGTGCGCCACGAGGACGAGGACCTGCTCGTGGTCGAGAAGCCGGGGCGTGTGGTCACGCAGCCCGGGGTGGGACACCAGCACGACACCCTGCTCAACGGGCTTTTCGCCGCCTACGCCGACCGGCTCCAGAACCTGGGTGAGTCGCGCGACTTTGGCCTCGTCCACCGGCTCGACCGGGAGACTTCCGGTCTGGTGGTGGTTGCCCTCTCCGCCCGGGCATACGACGCGATGCGTGAGCAGTTCGCACAGCGCAGCGTGAGCAAGTACTACTGGGCGATCGTCCACAAGGCGCCTCGCGAGCCGAGCGGCGTCATCCGCCGACCCATCATCGAACTCCTCCGACGCAAGGACCGCTACACCTCGCGCAAGCTCGCCCGGGTCTCGAGCGCCGGCAAAAGCGCCCTCACCGCCTACCGCACCCTTGACACCTCCGACTTCGGCGCCCTCGTCGAGGCCCGACCCGTCACCGGGCGCCTCCACCAGGTCCGCGTCCATCTCGACCTGATCGGGTGCGCCGTGCTCGGCGACGACATCTACGGGCCCCGGAGCATCTCCAAGGCGGCGCCCCGCCTGGCCCTCCACGCCCACCGCCTCCGATTCGAGCACCCCGTCAGCGGCGCCTCCATGGACCTGCGCACCGCTTTCCCCCGCGACCTGCGCCAGACCCTTCGGTCCATGCGCCTCCGACGCCCGGATATCGAGCGGGCGGGGTCAGCCGAGAGCGGCCATGAGTTCGGCGGCGACGCGGTCCCCCATGAGGAATCCGGCGTCGGTGAGCACCCACCGGCCCCCTGAGGACGCCAGCAGACCCAGCTCGGTGTGCCACCCGGCCGTCGTTTCCAGGCGTCGGCTCGCCCCCGGAGCGACCAGCTCGGCGTCGGCGAACGTTCATGAGATCTCCAGCCCCTCGCGCAGGCCTATTCCCGTCAAGATCCGATAGCTCA
>JBITAG010000293.1:0-9000 GCA_044439985.1 Phycisphaerales bacterium JB059
GAGCGTGCCCGGCGCCCGCTCATCTGAAGGGAGTGTGCGTGGCGAGGGTGACCCCGGCGTGAAACCGGGCTGAGTTTGGGTTCATGTTGCGTTGGAGCGGGGCGCGGAGCGGGGTGGCTCAGACCCAGACGTTGATGATGAGGTTGGGCTCTTTGTTTTTGCCGGACCATTCGCCGACGGAGGTGGTGACCATTTTGACCTCGTACTGAGGGTGGTCGTCGAGCCACTCGTTGATCTGGCGGTCGAGGAAGGAGAGGGAGTCGCCGGTGAGCTTGCAGTGGAAGCTCTTGACGTGGATGGCGCCGGCGCCGGTGACGTTAGGGGTTCGGTTCCAGGAGTCCTCGTGGCGTTTGCCGCCGAGCTGTTGCTGGAAGGTGCGGATTTTGGAGGACTTGTCGCCGATGCCTTCGGTTTTGTTGAGGACGTGCTCGGCGAGGCGGGGATCGACCTCGCCCTCGGCGGAGGCGACGTCGATGGGGTCGGGCTCTTTGGGCTTTCGTTCGACGGGCTTGGGCCAGTCGTCGTCGCCGGCGAAGGGGTGGAAGAGGGGGCGTGGGGTGCGCATGCAGAGAACCTCCGCGATGGGCGCCGAGGGCCGGATGGGGGCGTGGATCGGCGCGAGTGGGCGAGTGCCCGGGTGGACGCCAATGTACCAGATCGGGGGGCGAGGACGGCGCGGGAGGGGCTCAGGGGCGTGAGAGGGCGATTCGCCAGTGCTGAGCGTGGACGCGGGTGGCCTCGAAGAGGAGATCGTGGTCGGGGGCGCGGAGGCGGGCGGAGCAGGCGTCGGGGGATTCGACGAGGTGGACGAGGGGGGCGCGGAGGATGCGGGCGACGTGCCCGCGGTTGTCGCCGATTGGGCCTTCGTGGGTGAGGTAGTGGGCGCGGTGGTCGGGGAGGCGGGTGGCGTCGATGAGGCCCTCGGGGGGATCGGGGAGGGGGTCTGGGAGGCGGAAGGCGATGAGCCGGCGATCGTCGGGGTTGGCGGCGGCGGCGGCGTCGGGCGGGGCGCGTTCGAGGAGGAGATCGAGGTGGGTGGAGGCGTCGGGGAGGGTGTGGCGGAGGATGACGGCGTGGGGGCTCATGCGTGGCTCCGAGGAGACGGGAGTGTGGGGAGGGGGCGCGCGGGGCGTTGAGGCGGTAGTATGGGCGGATTGGGCGGGAGCCGCCCGAGTATTGAACGCCGAGACGGAGCGAGGCGATGCAGGGACGACGCGCGGGGCTGGGATTGATGGTTTTGGTGACGCTGGGCGCCGGTCTGCTGGGCGGGTGCCGGGCGAAGCAGGTGGTGGCGCAGTCGTCCGAGCTGACGAAGCTGCGGACGAAGGCGAGCGAGGCGTACGCGGCGGGGGATTACGAGGAGGCATACTCGGCGTACTCGGCGTACGTGGAGGAGCGGCCGCAGAGCGCGTGGGGACGGCACTGGCTGGGGCGGACGTATCTGCACCTGGGAGAGCCGGCGCAGGCGCGGGAGCAGCTGGAGATCGCGCACGATCTTGAGCCGGAGAACGAGGCGTACGCGGAATCGCTGGCGGACGCGTTGGTGGAGCTTGGGCGTCCGACGGAGCTGTTCGAGTTCCTGGAGCGGCTGGCGATGATGGACCGGACGTCGGCGGGGCAGCTGCGCGTGGCGCGGTATGCGGAGCGGATGGGGTTCATGGACGAGGCGATGGTGGCGTACCGGAAGGCGGTGGCGGTGGACGGGATGACGTCGCCGGAATCGCACCGGGCGCTGGCGGACTTCTACCGGCGGATTGGGGAGCGGTCGGGGGAGGTGCGTGAGCTTCGGAAGGTGCTCTGGTTCGACGCGGAGGACCCGGGGGCGACGGCCCGGCTGGAGGAGCTTGGTGAGATCGTGGGGCCGAGCTTCGCGGTGGAGCCGGGGGCGGACTGGTAGGGGCCAGGACGGTCGGGGCGTTGGATTTGACAGGGTCGGGCGGGGCCGCGTACGCTTTATCCGGATAAACGGATGAAGCACCCAAACCTTCTCCAAACTGTTCTTGATCGCATCGGGGCGTTGAGCGATCCGATTCGACTCCGGCTGCTCCGGATTCTGGAGAGCGAGGAGTTGTCGGTGGGCGAGGTGGCGCGGGTGTTGCAGATCCCGCAGTCGACGGCGAGCCGGCATCTGAAGGTGTTGAGCGAGGGGGGTTGGCTGCTCAAGCGTCAGCTGGGGACCGCGAGCTACTACCGGGTGGTGCTGGATGATCTGTCGGCGGAGGAGCGCGCGTTGTGGGTGACGGTGCGCGGGCAGATGGAGGATCTGGCGGAGGTGTGCGAGGACGCGCGCCGGATCGAGTCGGTGATCGCGGAGCGTGCGACGGACTCGGTGTCGTTCTTCGGGCGGCTGGCCGGGGGATGGGACGCGTTGCGTGGTGAGCTGTTCGGGAATCAGTTCACGGCGCAGGCGTTGCTGACGATGTTGCCGCGGACGTGGACGGTGGCGGATGTGGGGTGCGGGACGGGGAATGTGGCGGAGCTGTTGGCGCCGTGCGTGAACGAGATCATCGCGGTGGACCAGTCGGCGCCGATGCTGGAGGCGGCGGAGCAGCGGTTGGGAGGGGCGACGAACGTGCGTTTCGTGCAGGGGGCGGTGGAGTCGTTGCCGCTGGAGGGATCGAGCGTGGACGCGGTGGTGTGCGTGCTGGTGCTGCACCACGTTGACGATCCGGTGGGGGCGTTGCGTGAGATGGCGCGGGTGCTGCGGAGCGACCGGGGGGGCGGAGTGGCGTTGGTGGTGGACATGATGGCGCACACGCGGACGGAGTACCGGCACACGATGGGGCACAAGCATCTGGGGTTCAGCGATGAGCGGCTGGACGAGATGTTCCGGGAGGCGGGGTATTCGAGCCCGGATGTGCGGATGATCCGCGCGGAGAGTCAGGCGAATGGGCCGGGGCTGTTCGCGGCGGTTGGGAGATTGGAAGAGGATCGCGTGTAGCGGAGGGGAGAGATCCTCTCGTTCTCACTTGGCATGCCGGGATCCCCTGTCTGGATGGGGACGGCGATCGGAAAAGCCCCCCCACCACGGCTTTCTCCCCGACGGGGGAGGGCGGGCGGACGAGGGGGAGACGAACGGACAGCACCGGGGCGGCCGGGAAGGCGCCCGACGAATGGAGATACGGACATGACGGCGATGATGACGAAGCCCGACACGATCACGACGGATCGCGGGACGCTGGACTTCAAGGTTCGGGACCTGAGCCTCGCGGAGCAGGGTCGGAAGGAGCTGCGTCTGGCGGAGCACGAGATGCCGGGGCTGATGGCGTTGCGTGAGCGGTACAGCGAGAGCAAGCCGCTGAAGGGGGCGCGGATCGCGGGTTCGCTGCACATGACGGTGCAGACGGCGGTGCTGATCGAGACGCTGACGGCGCTGGGGGCGGAGGTTCGCTGGGCGAGCTGCAACATCTTCTCGACGCAGGACTCGGCGGCGGCGGCGGTCGTGGTGGGTCCGAACGGGACGGCGGAGAACCCGCAGGGCGTGCCGGTGTACGCGTGGAAGGGTGAGACGCTGGACGAGTACTGGTGGTGCACGCGCCAGATCATCAACTGGCCGGACGGGAAGGGACCGAACCTGATCCTGGACGACGGTGGTGACGCGACGATGATGGTGCTCAAGGGCGCCGAGTACGAGAAGGCGGGGAAGATCCCGGCGTTCGATCCGGAGAACGATCCGGAGGAGATCGGTGCGTTCCTGAACCAGCTCGTTGAGCAGGAGAAGGAGCGTCCGGGGAAGTGGGCGGAGATCGCGGCGGAGAGCCGGGGGGTGAGCGCGGAGACGACGACGGGCGTTCACCGCCTGTACCAGTTCGCGGAGAAGGGCCTGCTGCCGTTCCCGGCGATCAACGTGAACGACTCGGTGACGAAGAGCAAGTTCGACAACGTGTACGGGTGCCGCCACTCGCTGATCGACGGGTTGAACCGGGCGAGCGATGTGATGCTCTCGGGCAAGGTGGCGGTGGTGTGCGGGTACGGCGATGTGGGCAAGGGGTGTGTGCAGAGCCTGCGTGGCCAGGGCTGCCGGGTGGTGGTGACGGAGATCGATCCGATCTGCGCGTTGCAGGCGGCGATGGAGGGCCTGGAGGTCGTGCGTCTGGAGGACGTCGTGGAGACGGCGGACATCTTCGTGACGACGACGGGGAACAAGGACATCATCACGCTCGAGCACATGAAGCGGATGAAGAACAAGGCGATCGTCGGGAACATCGGGCACTTCGACAACGAGATCCAGATGGAGAAGCTGCAGCGTGATCCGGATGTTGAGCGGATCAACATCAAGCCGCAGTTCGACGAGTTCGAGTTCAAGAGCCAGGGGAAGAGCATCCTGGTGCTGGCGGAGGGGCGTCTGCTGAACCTGGGTTGTGCGACGGGGCACCCGAGCTTCGTGATGAGCGCGAGCTTCACGAACCAGGTGATCGCGCAGATGGAGCTGCACCAGAACAAGAACGCGTACGAGAACAAGGTGTACATGCTGCCGAAGAAGCTTGACGAGGAGGTGGCCCGGCTGCACCTGGAGAAGCTGGGGGTGCGTCTGACCGAGCTGAGCCAGGAGCAGGCGGACTACATCGGCGTGCCGGTGGAGGGGCCGTACAAGGCCGAGCACTACCGGTACTGATCTGAGCGGACATCCGGCAACGGATCAATGAAAGAGCCCGGGGACAGGGAGTCCCCGGGCTCTGTTTTTTGGGGGTTGGCGATGAAGGCCTAACGCCGGCGGCGGGTGGCGAGGAGGCCGGTCATGGCGAGGATGGCCGCGCCGGAGGGGGCGGGGACACGGAGGGAGATGACGGCCTCGATGTTGATGAGCCCGTCGAGGGACTCGAGGTCGACCTCAACGTAGACGAGTCCGTCTTCGGCGAAGTCGAGGCCGGGGCCGATGCCGGAGGAGGCGTTGAAGTCGTCGATGATCCAGTCGGCGACGCCGTCGCCGGTGGCGTCGAAGAGGTCCCCGACGGAGAGGAGGGCGACGGTGGAGCCGGCCATGTCGGCGGCGTCGGAGGCGTAGAGGAGGGTTTCGGTGGAGTCGACGTCCCAGATGAAGACCGCCTCGTTGTTGTTGTTGAGAGAGAGGGCGTCAACGGCGCCGGTGAGGTTGCCGGGGTTGATGGCGTCTCCCTCGCGGAGGGCGATGGAGCCGTTGTAGGCGATGAACTCGTCGGAGGAGGTGGCGCCGTCGGTGTCGCCGGAGAAGGCGTAGTTCCCGGAGTTGTTGACGGTCATGGCGTCGAAGTTGTCCCAGTTGTCACCCTGACCGGTGGCAAGGCCCTCGCCGGCGACGATGACGTCGTTGACGGCGAGACGACCGTCGGAGGTGCTGCCCTGGGCGGCGTCGTTGAAAAGGACCATGCTGTTGGCGTTGTTGCCGGAGAAGGCGTAGTCGAAGTCGATGCCGGAACCGGTGGCGATGGTGGCGCCGTCGATGACGTCGCCGGCGCGGTAGAGGCCGGTGATGACGCCGCTGGTGTCGCGACGGTAGAGGATTCGTTCCTGGCTGGAGGTTCCGCCAGCGCCGTCATTGATGCCGGCGATCCAGTAGGCGGTCCCGTCGTCGGTCATCTGGGGGCGGGAGTGGAAGGTGGTCTCGAAACCGGCGGCGTAGTCGGGGGCCGGGGTTCCCTCGGTGGCGATGAGCCCCCCCTGGCCCCAGACGGAGTCGGCGCCGTTGACGGAGGGGCTGTAGATGAACTGGCCGGCGTTGCCGATGCCCATGGTGCCCTCGCCGCCGGTGAGCGAGTCGGGGAGGGCGGCGTCGGAGGTGAAGATGGCGGCGTTGTCGTACCAGATGGCGCGTCGGCCGTCTTCGAGGGCGGCGACGAAGCCGACCTGCCCGAGGCCGTTGGTGAAGGGGGCGTTGAGGGAGGCGACGGTGGAGCCAGCGAGGGCGTCACCTTCCTTGAGGACGATGAGGCCGGAGGTGACGCCGCCCGCGGAGGCGGGGGCGGCAAGACCGGCAACGATGGCGAGGGCAAGGCCCCGGCGGATACTCGGCGTATGCATGTTTCTCACTCTCTCTTGTTTGCGGATCGCGGCGCCCGCGGCCGTGCGTGGGCGCGATCTCGGATGCAGAGCCGCCTGATCCCCTCGGCGACGCACGCAGTGTACCGGATGGCTTGTGGGCGGCTCAAGGGGGCGAGGGGCGCGGTCAGGGCGCGGGCGTGTCCGGGGTTGACAGGGCGGGGAGGGGGATTTCGGGGTCCCAGCGGAGCCAGGCGTCGGGGGGCTCGGACTCGAGGGGGAAGGTGGCGCCGGGGGGAGCGGGGTCGCCGGTGCGGTCGGGTGTGGCGAAGGCGATGGCGCCGGAGATCACCGATTCGAGGGAGTCGGCGCGGACGGAGAGGCCGGCGAAGAGGCCGAAGTCGGCGGAGATGCCGGAGGTGTTCCAGAAGCGGGTGCGTTCGCGGATGAGGGGGGTGTAGTCGGAATCGATGGTGGCGTGGATGATGACGCCGGTCGCGTCGGGGGCGAGCCGGGTGTGGACGATGCGCCCGACGGGGATGTCGCGGTAGGTGACGGGCGAGCCGACGCTGAGTGAGCCGAGACGGGGCGCCTGGAGGCGGACGAGAAAGTCATCGGACGCGGCGCGAGCGGCGAGGACGGGAGGGGCGTCGAGACCGACAAAGGTGTCGGCGGGCGGAGCGTCTTCAGGCCCGGGGAGGAGGGCGATGTATTGCGGGCCGACAAGGGTGTCGAGCCCGCTGATGCGTTCGAGGCTGACCTCGGGGCGGACGATCCAGAAGACGGCGCCGCGGTTGGCGAGGCTGGCGGCGTCGGGGGTGAGTTCGGCGGTGATGTTCACGTGCTGGCGGTCGGGTGCGAGGGAGAGCGCGGTGATGGCGCCGACTCGGAGCCCGCGGTAGACGATGGCGTCGCCGACGCGGGCGCCATCGGCGTTGGCGAAGCGGATGGTGATGAGGTGACCGCGGCTCTGAAAGCCCTGCCAGGCGACGGCGATGATGAGGGCGAGGACGACAAGGGGGACGAGCCAGGCGGGGTTGAAGCGGCGCCTGCGGACGAGGCGCGCGGTGGGGATGGGGGCTTCGGGCTGGGTCATGCGGCGGGGTCCTGCCAGATGGCCTTGGGGTCGAAGGCGGTGGAGGCGAGCATGGAGAGGACAACGACGGCGGTGAATGCGAGGACGCCGGGCCCCGGGTGAACCTCGACCCAGTCACCGAGCTTGACGGCGGCGATGAGGGTGGCGACGAGGAGCACGTCGAGCATGCCCCACCGACCGAGCCACTCGACGGCGCGGTAGGTGAGGGCCTGGCGTCGGGGGTGGAGGGCGAGGTCACCGGCGCAGAGGGTGAGCATGGCGCCGAGCTTGCCGAGGGGGGCGACGACGGAGCCGAGGAGCACGACGGCGCCGACGAGGATCTGGCCGGAGGCGAAGAGGGAGACCATGCCGGACCAGACGGTGGAGGTGTTGGTGTGACCCATCTCTCGGATGCTGATGACGGGGAGGAGGATGGCGAAGGGGTAGAGGAGGAGGGCGGCGAGGCAGAGGGCGACGACGGTTGAGGCGCTGCGCCGCGGGCTGTCGACGCTGAGCGGGGCCCGGCAGCGTTGGCAGATGGCCCGCTTGTTGGGTGGCGTCTGCGGTAGCTTCTGGATGAGGCCGCAGGCGTGGCAGGCGGAGAGGGATGTCGCGTCCGTCGCGGGCATCAACGGAGTCTAGTTGTGGATCGGGGGGAGGGGGTTGCAGGGCGCGAGGGGGGGAGCGACGGGCGGGGGGCGGAAGGGGGCGCGGGCGTCGGGTCCGGGACGGGCTTCCGCGGGGGGGCGGGGCGGTTCAGGGGAAGACGAGGGGCGGGTCGTCGTCGGTGGAGCGACCGGAGAAGAACTGGTTGGAGGCGTTCTCGTGGTCGGCGAGGATGGCGCCGGTCGGGGCTGATTGATAGCCGAGCTGGTCGAGGGTCATGGACTCGACGTGGCCGTCGCAGAAGCTGGCGTTGGTCTTCCCGGTGTGGCGAGCGTGTGGCGCGGAGCGGTGTTGCGGGGCGCGGTTCCGTCGATCGGCGTAGTCGGCGCCATCGACGAGGCGGGGTGGATCGAGGGCGTAGCCGTGTCCGCCTTCGGCGGTGAGGTTGGGGTGGCGGGCGCCGTCGGGGCGGTTGGGGGTGCGGTCGGCTTCGGGTTTGCCGGCGGCGGTGCCGAGGGAGTCGGCGGCGAGGAGGGTCATGGCGGTGTGGAGTGAGCTGGCGCGGATGGGGAAGTTGATGAAGCCGTCGTCGGGGTTGTTGTTGACGAAGCGGGTGTTGCCGAGGAAGTGGTGGTTGTAGCCGTAGGCGTAGTTGCGGGTGGAGGTCCAGTCGGGGGCGTTGGGGCAGAGGAAGACCTCGGAGCCGTCGACCTGGATGCTGTGTTCGTCGGCGGGATCGGGGCTGGGGCGGGCGTAGGCGTCGAAGCCGGCGGCGGCGCCGATGACGGCGAACCAGCGTGGGCGGTATTGGTCGCCGTTGCCGAGGGAGTAGACGTTGCGTGAGTCGTCGGGGTAGCGGCCGGGCTGGGCGGGGGCGGAGATGTCCTTGTTGTCCACGGCGTAGATCTGCCAGCCGAGGGCGACCTGGCGCATGCGGGAGGCGCAGATGAGGTTGCGAGCGCTGGCGCGGGCGCTGCCGAGGGCGGGGAGGAGGACGCCGATGAGGACGGCGATGATGGCGATGACGACGAGGAGCACGATGAGGGAGAAGGCGCGTAGGTAGGCTGGGCGCGACATCAGGTCACGCGGGGGGGACGGGCGCTTCCGATGAAGAGGGCGATTAGTTCGGCGCGGCTGGAGACTTCGAAGTGACGGTAGAGGGCGGTGACGTGCTCGTGGACGGTGGGGCGCGAGATGCCGAGGGTCTTGGCGATCTGCTTCTCGGCGTCGCCGTCGAGAAGGAGGTCGAGGACCTCGCGCTGGCGGGGTGTGAGGCGGAGGAGGCCGGGTTCGCCGGCGGCGGCGAGTTCGGCGCCGATCATGTCCCCCACTTCCTTGTGGAGGAGATTGACCAGGGCGACGTC
>JBITAG010000294.1:0-16157 GCA_044439985.1 Phycisphaerales bacterium JB059
CACGCACGCGCGCCGCGTACTTCCTGGCCGTCGTCTTCGTCGCGGCCGTGGTCGTGGTCACCACGATCGTCACGAGCCTGCGGCATGTCTTCGCCGAGATCGAACATCGCGCGCCTCCAAGCCGGACGCCCCGCGCGCCCGCCCCGTCCTGATCGACCCACGCGCCCGCCCGCTCAAGGCCTCCCGGGAATCTCACCCCCGATCCCCTTCCCCAAACGGGGGGTACCGGCAACCCCTTCCCCCGGCTATCCTTATCGGAAGCGCGGGGGGAGTCTCGCGCCGACCCGGAAGCGAGTGAGAGCCCCACATGCCCCGCACCACCCTGCTGCTCGCCGCGCCCATCCTCGGCGCCATCGCCCTGGGCGCTCGCGCCGAACGCCTCGAGTTCACCATCGACGCTCGCGACCCCCTCCTCGGCACCGCCCACGCCGTCGTCATCTTCGACACCCTCGCCCCCCCGACCGGAGGCGACGCCATCTCCGTCACCTTCGACGCCCTCGACGCTTCCCTGAGCCTCGACTTCGCCGACTTCTACGAGCACGGCCCCGGACACGCCGAGGGCTTCGCTCGCCGCAAGCCCGGCGACGCCACCCTCACCTACTCCACCCAGGACCGCGAGATCCGCGTCGCCCACTCCACCCCCCACTGCGACCTCACCCTCGAGATCGACTCCCCCGTCGGGCCCTTCCACCCCTACATGACCAACCTCCCCGCCAACCCCACCGCCTACCACTTCGACGGCGTCAGCGACCAGCGCGTCCGCGTCACCTTCTCCGAAACACTCGACGACCAGACCACCCGCTCCGGCCAGGCCACCTGGACCCCCGCCGACGCCTTCACCGGCGCCCTCACCTACACCGTCCGCCTCCTCCCCGAGCCCGAGCCCGAAGGCTGCTCCGAGGCCGACCTCGCCCCCCCCTTCGGCGTCGTGGACTTCGACGACATCCTCGCCTTCATCCAGGCCTTCCAGCACGCCTGCCCCTGACCGCCGCAGGCCCACGCGCTTCGCCCCCGCGCCCCGCAGATCCTCCACGCGCCCGGACCAGCCCCCGCGCGCTCCCCGTACACTCGGGCCACCCCAAGGAGCCCGCCATGCGCACCCTCGCCCGCACCCTGATCGCCTTCGCCGCCCTCGCCCTCCTCCTGCCCACCCTCGGGTGCGAGACGCTCGGCTCGGTGCTCGAGGGCCTCGACAAGCCGCGGGCCTCCATCGCCTCGGCGCGCCTCAGCGACCTCGACGCGCAGAGCGTCACCCTCGACTTCGACGTCGAGGTCCTCAACCCCTACAACGTCCCCCTCCCCCTCACCGCCCTGCGCTACGACCTGGCCAGCGCCGGCGCCCCCTTCCTCACCGGCGAGGCCCCCCTCACCGGGAGCGTCCCGGCGCGGGGGCGCAAGACCGTCACCCTCCCCACCCGCGTCGCCTTCAACGACCTCCTCGCCGCCCTCTCCGGCGTCCGCCCGGGGCAGGTCGTCCCCTACGACGCGGGCCTGACCCTCAGCGTGGACGCCCCCGGCCTCGGCCCGATCGAACTCCCCCTGCGTCAGTCCGGCGAACTCCCCGTCCCCGCGCCCCCCGCCGTCTCCCTCGCCTCCCTCGACTGGGACGAGCTCTCCCTCACCAACGCCCGCGCCCTGATGCGCCTCGACGTGACCAACACCAACGACTTCCGCCTCGACCTGGGCGCGCTCGACACCGCCCTCAAGCTCGCCGGGCGTGACATCGGGCAGACCTCCATCCGCGACGCCCTGCGCCACGGCGCGGGCGAGACCGGCTCCCTCGAGGTCCCCATCGCCTTCTCACCCGTCAGCCTCGGCGCCAGCATCCTCGCCGTGCTCCGGGGCGACAGCGCCGACTACGCCATCGACGGCGCCGTCCGGGGCGCCACCCCCTTCGGCCCCATCGAACTCCCCTTCGAGCGCACCGGTCGCGCCCCCCTCACCGGCGGCTGAAGCGCCCCCACCCCTCAGAACGCGAAGAGCGTGTCGAGCACGCGGGTGATCAGCCCCTTCTCCGCCGCGTTCGCCACCTCGCCCGAGTTCTCCCGGATCACCGTCAGGTTCGCCATCTGGCTCGACCGCACCGTGTTCTGCGTCGTCACGTCCTCCGGACGCGCCACACCCGCGAGCACGAGCGTCGCCTCTTCGTCGTCCGTCTTGATGTACGTCCGCGCCTCGAGCACCAGCGTCCCGTTCGGCTTGACCTCCAGCACCCGGGCGCTGATCCGCGCGCTGAACCGGTCCGTCCGCTCGTAGTCCCCCTCCCCCTTGAACTCACGGTCCGCCTGGTAGTCGATCAGGTCCAGGTTGCTGATGTTCCCCGCCGCGAGACGCAGCTCCAGCAGCTCCAACGGGTCGAGCATCCCGCGCAGCGTCGCCTGCGTGTCGTACTCCTTCTTCGTGTCCAGCGACTGCGAACTCTCCTGGCGGCTCGACTCGTCCACGATGATCGTGATGATGTCGTGCTTCGCGAACGTGCGCGGGGGCGGGGGCTCGAAGAAGAGCATGCTCTTCTCACGCAGGTCCGCCTGCGGGTCCGGCTCCCCCGTGGTCGAGAGCGGGACCTCCGTCTGACGCTGGTACAGGCTCTGCGCGCCCGCGTGCGACGCGATCGTGCCCACCAGCACGCAACCGATCAGTCTCTGCTTCATCATGGCTCAGTCCGCCCTCGTCACGCTGACCCCCCCGCGCTCCACGCTCGGGGCCGGGTCCGCCTCGGGTTCAATGCTCACCAGCCCGGGCTCCCCCGACTCGCGCCGCACCACGGCCCGGTCGGCGCTGTCCACCCGCGCCATCAGTCGGCGCTTGGTCCCCAGCGCCTCGAACAGGATCTTCTCCCCCACGCGCCCGTCGCTCATCGCCCGGGCCTTCGTCTTCAGGATCACCGGCCCGGACAGGTAGTGCACGATCACCAGCCCGCCGCGCCGCACCACGATCGGCGCCTCCACGTGCCGCCCCTCGACCACCACCCCCGCCTCGATCGGTGACTTCGCCTCCGCGCCGACCGCCTCGTCGTACCCCAGCGGCGAGACGTCCGTCGCCAGCCATCGACGCTCGGTCGTCAGCGCCTCGCCCGTCAGCCGCTCCCCGCGACGCACCGGCGACCGCAGCACGCAGACCTCCCGCTCGACGAGCACCTCGGCCCGCACAAGCCGACGCTCCAGCAGCCGGTCCCCCTCGTACACCGACACGCTGATCGGCACCCGGGCCGAAGACCCCGTCGTGTGCGCGTCCACCAGGCGCCCCTCGAGCGCCATGCCCAGCAGATCCGCGTCCCGGTCCTCGAACCGCACACGCATGTGCGCCGGGTCCTCCACGCCAAACGTCTCACGCAGGCGGCGCTCGACGAACGTCCGCACCGTCGGCGTCCCGTCGTCCCGGATCACCTCGGGCGCCGGCGCGCTCGACCGCTCCGCCCGGGGCCGCTCGGGCGCCCGGAGGCGCACGTCGCACCGCCCCCCGCGCAGCGTCAGCAGCCCCCAGGTCACCCCGCGCCCGTCGATCAGGCTTCGCACCAGCCCGATCTCGACCGGCGCCTTCCCCCGGGCCAGCGCCGGATCGTCGGCGCGCAGGATCACCAGATCCCCCAGGGCCTCGGCGTCCTCCCCACGCAGGCGGGCGATGTGCGACAGCGTCACGTCCGAGCCCGCCTCCACGCGGGCGCTGGCGCGCAGCTCGACGGTCCCCGCCGGCGTGCGCCCGCTCGCCAGGGCGAGCAGAATCAGCATGAGTCTCCACTCAAGTCTCACGGCCCACGCTCCTTATCGCCTGAGCTGTCCGACGGTCTGCAGCGCCTCGTCCGCGGCGCGGATCGACTGCGAGTTCATCTCGAAGGCCCGCTGCGTCCGGATCAGCTCGATCAGCTCGATCGTCGGGTCCACGTTGGACCCCTCGAGCTGCCCCTGACGGATCCGACCGCGCTGGTCCTCCCCCGGGTTCCCCGTGCTGGGCGGGCCGGAGGCGGGCGACTCGGTGAACAGGTTCTCCCCCACCTGCTTCAGGCCCGCGGGGTTCACGAACGCGGCGATCTGCAGCTGCCCCACCTCCTGGGCGTCCAAGGCCCCGGCGGTCGTCGCGAACACCCGACCGTTCTGGTCGATGTCGATCTTCGTCGTGTCCTCGGGGACCGCGATCACCGGGCTCAGCCGGCGCCCCTGGTCGTTGGCGAGCACCAGCTCCCCGTCCGCGTTGAGCGCGAAGCTCCCCGTCCGGGTGTACGCCGCCCCCTGGCTCGACAGCTCCGTCTCGACCTCCACCTGGAAGAACCCACGACCGTCGATGGTCAGGTCCAGTTCCCGGTTGGTGGTCAGGGGCGCCCCCTGCCCGAAGTCCAGGTGCGTGCCCGAGGTCTTCACCCCCAGCCCGACGTAGAGCCCCGTGGGGCGCTGGTCCCCGTTGGCGTTCTCCACCCCCGGCTGCGCCCGCTCGATGTAGAGCTGGTCCTGAAAGTTGGTTCGGCTTGACTTGAATCCGACCGTCTCCACGTTCGCGAGGTTGTTCGCGATCACGTCGAGCTTGGTGTTGAGCGAGTTGAGCCCGCTGGCCGCGGACTGCAGCGCGATAACCGCCATGGTTGTGCTTCCTTTATGCCGTCCGTCCGAAGGTGTTGATCGCCTGCTCCATGAGCCGGTCGTGGTACGTGATCATCCCGATGTTGGTCTGCACACTGCGCGAGGCGCTGGTGACCTGCATCATCGCGGCGATCTCGTTCACCGCGGCGCCCTCCACCGCCCCCTGTCGCACCCGCCCCTCGATCGGCGTCACGCTCGCGACGCCCGCGGCGCTGGGCGTGAACAGGCCCGAGCCCTCCTTGCTCAGCACCGACCGGTCCGGGACGTCGGCGATCTGCAGGCGCCCGAAGACGGCCCCGTTCTGGGTCAGCGTCCCGTCCACCGCGACACCGATCTCCCCCTCGCCGGGGGGCACGATGGGCTGGTTGCGGATATCGAGCACGGGCAGGCCGGTCGTGGCCATGACGAGCTGCCCCTCGGCGTTCAGGCTCAGGCGCCCGTCCCGCGTCAGGCGGATCTGCGTCCCCGCCCCTCCCTGCGCCTCCCCCTGCACGACAAAGAACCCGTCCCCCTCCAGGGCCAGATCGAGCGAGCGGTTGGTCACCTCCAACGCGCCCTGGGCGAAGGAGACGCGGTTGGGCGCCGAGAGGACCCCGGCCCCGAGCCGCTCGATGAGGCGGTTGCTGTCGAGGCGTCCGAGCCCGTCCTCGATCCGCGCCGGGTCGCGCTGGATCGTCGCGGGGATGTCGGGCTTGTACCCCACGGTGTTCATGTTCGCCAGGTTGTTGGCCAGCACGTCCTGCCGGTACATGCTGGTCAGCGCGCCCGACGCCGAGATCTGGAGTCCGTAGTTCATTCGCGTCCATGCTCCGATGCGGGGGCTCCGCCCCGCGGACCATTCACAACCCGCGTGCCAACCCGATCCGGAGGCGGGACGCTCCCCCTCGCGCAGCTCATGCGCGGCCCGGGCCCGGAGGGGCGACGCGGCGCAAGATCGGCACGCCCCCGGTTGGCATCGCGCTTGCGTCCCGCGAGCCGGAGGTTCCCATGCGCCGACTCGCGACGCCCGTCATCCTGCTCACCCTCGCGCTGCTCGCCCGCCCCGTCCTGGCGCAGACCGCCCGCATCAGCGAGCTGGCCCGCATCAAGGGGCAGGGCGTCTCAACGCTCCAGGGCCTGGGCCTGGTGATGGGCCTCAACGGCACGGGGGACTCGGGCAAGGAACTCGCCGTCGCCCGCCCCATCGCCGAGGTGCTCCGGCGAAACGGCAACCCGATCCCGGATCTGGAGGAGCTGGCCAAGGGCCGCTCCGTCGCCCTTGTCATGGTCACCTGCGAGGTCCCCCGCGAGGGCGCCAAGACCGACGACCAGCTCGACGTGCGTGTCAGCGTCATCCACTCGGCCTCGAGCCTTGAGGGGGGCATCCTCTATACGGCGCCCCTGACCGCCCCGGTCCCCGGATCGGGCGTCTGGGGGTACGCCAACGGGCAGGTGATCGTCGAATCCCCCGACCGCCCCACCACCGGGTTCATCCCCGACGGGGCGTACATCGCCAAGGACATCGACACCACGCCGGAGATCACCTCCTCGTTCCAGCTCGTGCTCGGGCCGCAGTACGCCGGGTACCGCGCCGCGGCGGAGATCGCGGGCGCCATCAACGACGAGTACCTCCTCACGACACGGACGATCGGCGAGAAGATCGCCCGCGTGATCGACGAGCGGACCGTGCACGTGACCGTGCCGGACTCGGAGCGCCGGGCCCCTGCGGGGTTCGTGGGCGACGTGATGGCGACGAGCGTCTCGGTCAGCCGCCTCTCCGTCCCGGCGCAGGTCATCTGCAACACACGGACGGGTCAGATCACGGTGACGGGGGATGTGCGCATCAGCCCGGCGGTGATCACGCACGACGACCTGGTGATCACCACCACCCTCCCCGAGCCGATCCCGACGCCCGCCGACCCGCTGGTGGACAAGTCACGCTGGGCGGCCATCGGCCCGGGCGCCCGCGAGAGCGAGCTGGCCCGGATCGAGGACCTCCAGAACGCGCTCAACCAGCTCGACGTGCCCGTCACCGACCAGATCCAGATTCTGCAGATGCTCCACCGCGCGGGCAAGCTGCACGCCCGCCTGATCATCGACTGAGCCATGACGTTCGACGCGACCTCCATCACCTCATCGTTGGGCGCCAGCGCCCACGCCCCCGAGCTGAGCCTCCCGGGCGGGCGTCTCGCCGATGCGCAGGAGACCTTCGCCCGGGCCCTCAACCGGGCTCGGGGCGAGGCCCCGGAGAGCCGGGAGGCGAGGGCGCAGGAGGCCGCCGAGGAACTGGTCGCGATCACCTTCGTCCAGCCGATCCTCGCGCAGCTGCGCGAGACGAACAACGCGGCGGCGCCGTTCGGCCCGACCCCGGCGGAGAAGCAGTTCGGCTCCCTGCAGGACGCGAGGCTGGCCCAGGACATCGTTCGCGCCAGCCGGTTCCCGCTGGTGGATCGTCTGGCACGCAACATGCTAAGTGATTCGGAACCGGGCGCCGCCGCGCCCGTGAGCCAAGGAGGGCGACATGCAGGCGACACGCTCCACATCCCCGACGCTTGATGAGCACGCGCAGGCGGCGCTCGAGCGGATCGTCTTCGAGCTGATCGAACAGCATGAGCGTCTGCTGGACGAGCTGGGGGCCCAGCGGGTGGCCCTCGCCGCCGCGGACCCGGCACGCCTGAAGGAGGCCGGCGAACGGTGCGCCGACCTGCTCGAGAGCATCGGGGTGCTAGAGGACGAGCGTCGCGCACTGCTCGGCGAGGCTCCCAGCGGCCCGCGGACGACGATCACCCAGCTCGCCCCGAGCCTGAGCGCGGAGCGTCGCGAGCGGGTGACGGACCTGGGCGCCCGGCTCCGGTCCCTGATCGAGCGGTGCATGCGAGAGCAGTCCTCACTGCGGAGCGCGGCCGAATCGCTCTCGGGCCACATGGAGGGGCTGATCCGACAGGTGGTCTCCCGTCTGTCGCACACCGGCGCGTACGACCAGAGCGGGCGTGTGGAGCAGGGCGCCGCGGTCGTGAGCGCCCTGGACGTGAAGCGGTAAGCCATGAGTCTGACCGCCGCCATCCAGATCGCGCGTTCGGCGCTGACCACCAGCCAGATCGGGCTGCAGGTCGCGGGCCAGAACCTGGCGAACCTGGGCACCCCCGGGTACACGCGTCAGGTCGCCTCACTCTCGCCGATCCGCTCGAACCAGTCGAGCGAGTTCTACATCGGGCGCGGGGTGCAGGTGGACGGCGTCCGCCGCCAGATCAACGAGGCGGTCCAGAAGCGTCTGTGGAACGGGGTCTCGGACGAGTACGCGAAGGCCCGGACGTACGACATCAACAACCAGCTCGAGAGCCTGCTCAACGAGCTGACGGGGTTCGATCTTTCCAGCGAACTCTCCGGGTTCTTCAACGCCTGGTCCGAGGCGGCCAACCTCGTCGCAACCCCCGCGAGCGTGGTCGAGCAGGGCGATCGCATGGCGGGGTTCATCAACTCCCTGCGCCAGGATCTGGGCGCCCTGCGTCGTCAGCTCGAGGACGAGGTGGACGCCAGCGTCCTCCGCGCCGACGCGATCCTCGAAGAGATCGCCTCGATCAACACCGAGATCCAGCGGACCGAGGGCGCCGCGGGGACCGCCAACGCCCTGCGCGACCAGCGGGACAACCTCATCACGGAGCTGAGCCAGTTCCTGGACGTCACCGTCGTCGAGAACTCCTCGGGGAACGTGGACATCCTCGTCGGCTCGACCCCGATCGTGCTGGGCAGCAAGAGCCGGGGGCTGGACGTCGAGCGACGCGAGGAGGACGGCGTGCTCACCACGCGCGTGGTCGTCGGCGAGGACAACGAGCCCCTTCCGGTCACCTCCGGCTCGATCGGTGGGCTCCTCGAGGCTCGCAACTCCGGCGTGGACGAAACCATCGAGAAGCTCGACACGATCGCCTCCGAACTCATCTTCCGCGTCAACGCCCTCCACTCCACGGGTCGCAACGCCAGCCAGCTCACCTCCACCATCGGGACGCTCCAGGTCCGGACGAGCGACCGGACGCTGGCGATCAACGACCCGGACAACGAGACGTTCGCCGACCTCCCGTACAGCGCCGAGAACGGTGGGTTCTACGTGGAGGTGACCAACTCGAGCACGGGCGCGACCCAGCGGGTGCGTGTGGACGTCGATCTCGACGGGCTCAACAGCGACGACACCACGCCGGAGGACATCCGCGCCGCCATCGACGGGATCACGGGCGTCAACGCCTCCTGGGACAGCGAGGGGAAGCTCACGATCACGGCCGACGCCGATTACGAGTTCTCCTTCGCGGATGACTCGTCGGGCGTTCTCGCCGTGCTCGGGGTCAACAGCTACTTCGAGGGGACCGACGCCGATTCGATCAGCGTGCGGCAGGATCTGATCGATGACCCCTCGGGGGTGATGCTGGGCCGGTCGGTGGACGGTGAGTTCGTCGAGAACGCGACGGCGCTGGAGCTTTCCAATCTGCGCGACGAGGCGCTCACGGCGCTCTCGGGCAGCGACTTCTCCGGCTTCTGGCGCGATCACGTGCAGCACGTGGGGACGCAGACGAGCGCGTCGCTCAACGAGGCCAACGCCGCGTCACTCGTGCGTGAGAGCCTGGAGGCCCAGCGCGCCTCGATCAGCGGCGTGGACGCCGACGAGGAGTCGGTGAACCTCATCACCTTCCAGCAGCAGTACTCGGGCGCGGCCCGGCTGATCCAGATCGCCGACCAGCTCATGGACGAGCTGCTCGCCATCGTCTGACGTAGAGATCTCCCGTGACCAGCTCACCCTCCGGCATCGGACGCGTCCCCCACCTGCTCAGGAACCAGACGTCGCTCGCGCTCCTGGGCAAGACCAACGCCGAGCTGTTCAAGCTCAGCCAGCAGCTCTCGACCGGGCTGGCGATCAGCCGCCCGAGCGATGATCCGATCCGCGCCGCCTCGATCTCCGTGATCGATGACCGCCTCGAACGCTCCGAGCAGGTCCTGCGGAACCTGGAGTACGCCACCGGCGCGCTCAGCGTGATCGACAACACGCTTACCGAGGCACAGAACCTGGTCAACGAGGCGAAGAGCATCGCCTCCGCGCAGATCTCCACCCCCTCGAGCGCCTCCGAGCGCGAGGCGCAGGCCAACGTGGTGGACTCCCTCATCCAGTCCCTCTTCGGGCTGGCCAACCAGGAGTCCGTCGTCGGGCACATCTTCGGCGGCACTCAGCCGGGCAAGAACCCCGTCGTGGACATCGCGGGCGCGTACCAGTACGTCGGCGGCGTCGGCAGCCTGCAGACCGACATCGGCAGTGGACGGACCATCCCCGTCACCCTCGGCGCCCAGAACACGATCGGCGCCACCTCCGCTCGCGTCGAGGGCTCGGCCGACCTCGACCCGGACCTCACCCTCGACACGCGCCTGGCCGACCTCGGTGGCGCGCAGGGCCTGGGCGTCACCGACGGCGTCTTCGAGTTAGCCATAAACGGGGGCACGCGGTTCAGTGTGGGTCACGACGGCGCCGACACGGTGGGCGACGTCGTTGACGCCATCACCGCGGCCATCGAGCAGGCCGAGACCGACCAGGGCGTCTCCATCCTCGGGGCCGGGGGGGTCTCGATCTCGGGCGAGGCGATCACGATCGACGTCCCGGCCGGTTCGCTCGAGGCCTTCGATACGACCGGATCGACCGTGGGCGCCGATCTCGGGCTCGTTTCGAGCCCGGCTGCTCCGTTCAACGCGGGCAACCTGGCGGGCGCCGACCTCGCCCCCCGCGTCGGCTGGACGACCCCCATCAGCGCCCTGTCGGGGATCACCCCCCCCTTGGGCGAGATCCAGATCACAAACAACGCCAAGGTCTCGGTGGTCGATCTCTCCGGCGCCTCCACGCTCTCCGACATCCGCTCGCTCATCGAGTCCGGCGTGCCGGGGACACGGGTCGAGCTGAGCGCCGATGGACGCTCGATCGACGTGGTGACCGAGATCGCGGGTGGCGTCGATCGCGCCCTGAGCATCACGGAGGTCGCGGGGAACAACTCGACGGCGACCCAGCTGGGCATCCGCTCGTACATGGAGACTACGGCGCTCTCCGACTTCAACGACGGGCGTGGTGTCGAGGTGCTCTCCGGCGCCACCGACCCCGTGACGGGCCTGCCCGACCCCGCCCGGGATGTGGACTTCTCCATCACGCTCTGGACCGGGACCGCCGACGAGCTGGAGATCGACATCGACCTCCAGCCCGAGGACATCGTGGATGTGGGGACGATGCTCGCGGCGATCAACGCCCAGGCGGACGCGGCCCTGACCGGCGCCGGGTACGCCACGACCGACTTCGAGGTCCAGCTCCCCGCGGAGGGCAACGGGCTGGAGCTGGTTCAGTCCGGCGCGTTCGGGGGCTCGATCGAGATCACGCGCAAAAACAACTCGCTGGCGCCCGAGGCGCTGGGGCTGCTCGACGGCTCGCTGGACGGGACGGGCAACGTCTTCACGTCGAGTGACCGGGCCAAGGTCCGGGTGGACAACCTGTTCACGCACCTGATCGACCTGCGCGACGCGTTGCGGAACAACGACACGACTGGCATCCAGTTTGCGAGTACCAAGATCGAAGAGGCGGGCGCCCGCCTCAGCGAGACCCACGGGCTGGTCGGCGGCTACGCGAAGCGGGTCGACGACGAGATCAGGCGAGAGGAAGACCGAGTCGTGCTGGACGAGACCACCCGGTCGAGCCTGCGAGACACCGACTGCGCCGAGGCGGCGACGCGGCTCTCCCTGCTCCAGTCCCAGCTTCAGGCGACGTACCAGGTGACGGCGAGCACCAGCCAGCTCTCCCTCCTGAACTTCCTCAGCTAGTCGCGGTCGGGGCGAGAGCCCCGGCGGGCGGGATTGGATCGAACGGGCGACGCGCACACGGCCGCGCTCCGCCCATAGACAGGACGTCGACCGGGGTTGGACGCCCCGGACGTCGATCCAGCCTGGTGGCCGTACGAATCGGAGCGCACACATGGACGTGCGGACGACAAGGTTTGGGGTGATCGAGATCGCGGAGGACCGCGTGATCACCTTCCCGAAGGGTGTGCTCGGCTTTCCGGGCAAGACGCGATGGTGCCTGCTGCAGCCGGGCGACGACGCGTGCTTCTTCTGGCTGCAGAGCCTGGACGAGCCGGGGCTGGCGTTCGTGGTCACGGACCCGACGCTGTTCGAGCCGGACTACTCCGCGCCGATCCGAGCCGAGCAGATGGAAGAGCTCGCGCTGGAGAAGCTGGAGGACGCCCAGGTGTTCGTGATCGTGAACAAGATCGATCAGCAGCTGACCGGCAACCTCCAGGGCCCCCTGGTCATCAACACGCTCGCCCGCATCGGAGAGCAGATGGTGGTCGCCGAGAAGCGTTGGACAACGCGTCACCCGCTGATGAAGGTGTCGCAGGCGGAGCAAGCCGCCTCGGCCTGACTCACGGACCGCGGTCCGTCCACGTTACGTCGTTCTCCGGACTCCCTCGTCCAGGCGCCCATCGTGCGCCGAGCGAGACGACCCGGGCGCGTCGGGACGAGACGGAAGGAAGAGGACGACCAACTCCCCGGAAGGCAGGGATGCCGAGCACTCCGGGCACGGATGCGAAGAAGGAGCTCACGCAATGCTTGTGCTTTCACGGCAGCGCGACGAGACAATCATGATCGGCGACGACATCGAGATCACCGTCGTCGATATCCGAGGCGACAAGGTGCGCCTCGGGATCACCGCCCCCACCCGAATCGCCGTACACCGCAAGGAGGTGTACGACGCGATCACGCGGGAAAACGAGCAGGCCGCCAAGATCGCGGGCGGCGCGATCGAGGAGATCGCCCAGAAGGTCCGCCCCGGACCCGCACGCAGCGCCGCCAGGGCCCGGGCCTCACGCCTCACCGCGGGGCGCCCGGAAGAGGAAGGTTCCGGCGCCCGGCCCGGCGCCAACCCGCAACCCCCCGGGATCCGCAGCATCGGCTGACTCCCGTTCCACCCTCATCAGCGTCGGACACGTAACTCACAACCCCCGCCAGGAGGATCGAGACGGGGGTACCAGAGACGGACAAAGCAATCACGGAGGATTGCCATGGCCAGAATCAACACCAACGTCCCGAGCCTCATCGCCCAGGCGAACCTCGCGCGTTCGGGCCAGGAACTCGGCACCCGGCTGGAGCGACTCTCCACGGGGCTGCGCATCAACCGAGGCAAGGACGACCCCGCGGGCCTCATCATCAGCGAACGCATCGCGACGGACATCGCCGGCATCGAGCAGGGCATCAAGAACTCTGAACGCGCCAGCTCCGTCATCGCCACGACCGAGGCCGCCCTCGTCGAGATCTCGGATCTGCTCAACACCATCAAGGGCCTGACCGTCGAGGCCGCCAACTCGGGCGCCATCTCCGACGAGGAGATCGAGGCCAACCAGCTCCAGATCGACTCGGCGATCCAGTCGATCACGCGCATCAGCAACACCGCGAGCTTCGGCGGGCTCAAGCTCCTCGACGGGAGCCTGGACTACGTCACCTCCGGGATCAACTCCTCGGAGATCAAGACCGCGCGCGTCTATTCCGCCAGCTTCGTCGGGACCAACTCCCTCCAGGTCGAGGTCGATGTCGTCGCCTCCGCCCAGAAGGGCGCCCTGTTCCTCAACGGCGACATGCCCGGCTCGCTCACCGACGGCGTCCTCGCCTCCGCGACCACCATCCGCGTGGCGGGAAGCAACGGCGTCAACGAACTCTCCTTCGGGTCGGGCACCTCACTCGCCAGCGTCGTCAACTCGGTCAACGACCGCAGCGCCCTCACCGGTGTTGAGGCCGCACTCATCAACGGCGACCCCACCTCGGGCGTCGTCTTCCGGTCGGTGAACTACGGCGCGGACGAGTTCGTCAGTGTGGACCGCATCGGTGGCGACCAGTCCGCGACCTGGTTCGCCACCTACAAGTTCGTGGACGGCGCCGAGCTGCCCGACTACTCCGCCGGCTTCCCCTGGAGCGGCATCGGGACCACCCTGACCTCCACCAACCGGGATACCGGGGTGGATGTGCAGGCCCTGATCAACGGCTCGCTCGCCAACGGCGACGGGCTGGAGGTCTCGCTGTCCTCTCCGAACCTGTCCGTGGAGCTGCTTCTCGACGAGGACTTCGCCACCGACCCGACCGCCACCGCCTCCACCTTCGACATCACGGGCGGGGGCGCCCTCTTCCAGCTCGGGCAGGACATCAACGCCCTGCAGCAGTCCAATATCGGTATCTCCTCCACTTCCGCGTCCTTCCTGGGCGCCACGCTGGTGGACGGCAGCGTCCAGTACCTCTCGAGCCTGCAGGACGGGCAGGACAACAGCCTGCGGGCGAGCGCGTCGCGGAAGGACTTCACCGCCGCGAGCGAGATTCTGGACAAGGCGATCGACGATGTCTCCGTTCTGCGGGGGCGTCTGGGCGCGTTCGAGCGGAACGTCCTGGAGACCAATATCCGGAGCCTGCAGTCTCAGTTCGAGAACCTGACGGCGAGCCGGTCCATCATCCAGGACGCGGACTTCGCCGCCGAGACCTCGGCCCTCACGCGGGCCCAGATCCTGCAGAGTTCGGGCACGACGGTGCTGACGCTGGCAAACCAGCAGGCGCAGAACGTGCTTCAGCTCCTCGGATAGCCCAACTCCCCCGAAACAGGCCGGTTTTGACGAGGCCCCACCCCATCCGGGTGGGGCCTTTTCCTATGCGCGCCGCGAGAGGGAGCCGGGGAACGCCCCGGATTCTTCAGGATTCTTGGTGAGGCGACTGAATCGGGGCTTCAGCGCCGCCGATCCCGGAATCACGAGTTCGGGCGTCCGTCCGGCTCGTCGGACCCGGACGGAGCCGGGCCGTTGAACTCTCGAGCGGGTCGGCGCGTCGCAGACCCACCGGGTGGAGCAGCCCGCCTCGAAATCCACACGGGTCACGAAGAAGTGCCCCAGATCGCGTTCACGGAGGATCAATCCAAATGAGTCGCATCAACACGAACATCTCGTCGCTTATCGGGCAGCGGGTGCTGGGCAGCAACAACCAGCAGCTCGGCTTCTCGCTCGAGCGTCTCTCCACGGGTCTTCGGATCAACCGTGGTAAGGACGACCCCGCCGGCCTGATCGCCTCGGAGAACCTTCGGGCGGAGATCACCTCGCTGAACTCCGCGATCGACAACTCCGAGCGTGCGGACCAGGTCGTGAACATCGCCGAGGGTGGCCTCCAGGAGGTCTCCACCCTGCTCACCGAGCTTCAGGGCCTGCTGACCGCTTCGGCCAGCTCCGCCGGCCTCTCCGAGTCGGAGAAGGAAGCGAACCAGCTCCAGATCGACTCGATCCTGCAGACGATCGACCGCGTCGCCTCCTCCACCTCCTTCCAGGGCACCAAGCTCCTCTCGGGCAACTTCGACTACCAGGTCGACTCGGTCGCCTCGGGCGTCTCGGACTTCCGCGTCAACGGCGCCAAGTTCGAGGGCGACAGCCTCGACGTCAGCGCCATCGTGACCCAGTCCGCGCAGCAGGCGGCTCAGTACCTGTCGCTCGGCGGTGGCTCGGTCACCCTGGGCACCGGCTCGGCGTTCACCATCGAGCTCGCCGGCAACAAGGGGACCCGCGAGCTGCAGTTCTCCTCGGGCCAGACCATCGCGGACATCGTCGCCGCCATCAACACCTTCTCCGACGTCACCGGCGTGACCGCCTCCGCGGGCACCACGGGCGTCGCCCTCCGCTCCGAGGACTTCGGGTCCAACGAGTTCGTCTCCGTCACCGTCGTCGATGACGGCAGCATCGGGACGGCCTCCAACATCGGCATCTACAACTTCGAGTCCGACGACAACACCACCGTCGATTCCTCCTCGCACGTGGACTTCACCGACTCCGGCGCCGCCGGCGACGGCGTCCGCGACGAGGGCCAGGACATCGCCGGTACCGTCAACGGTCTGCTCGCGACGGGCAAGGGCAAGACCCTCAAGGTCAACTCCGACTTCCTCGACGTCTCCATCTCCCTCGACACCTCGACGGCTCAGTCCCTCGCCAGCGTGTCGGCCTTCTCCATCACCGGCGGCGGCGCCGACTTCCAGCTCGCCTCCGACGTCAACATCGCGGGCAAGGTCTCCATCGGTATCCAGGACGTCGCGGTCCGCAAGCTCGGCAACAGCGAGCTGGGCTTCCTCGACGACCTGGGCTCGGGCAAGTCCTTCAACGTGGTTGACGCCGACGGCGCTGACTTCTCCTCCGCTCAGAAGATCGTCGATGAGGCGATCGATCAGGTCTCCAGCCTCCGCGGTCGCCTCGGTGCGTTCCAGAAGAACGTCATCGGCGCCACCATCCGGAGCCTGGGCGTCGCGGTCGAGAACACCGCTGCCGCCGAGAGCGTCATCCGTGACGCCGACTTCGCCACCGAGACCGCGGCCCTGACCCGCACCCAGATCCTCGTCTCGGCTTCGACCAACGTTCTGGCCCTGGCCAACCAGAGCCCCCAGAACGTCCTCCAGCTCCTCGGCTAATCCCGAGACCAACGCTCCGTAACGCGACGCCCCGGTCACACCGACCGGGGCGTGTTTCTTTCTCGCCCGAACCCCGCCATCGCCCCATCCCAGGCGCAGGCCCCCCCCCCTCCCATCCCCGACCC
>JBITAG010000295.1:0-6507 GCA_044439985.1 Phycisphaerales bacterium JB059
CCACCATCGATGAACTCGCCGGCGAGTTCTCCGGGCGTGTCAAAGTGGGCAAGGTCGATACGGACAACAACCGCGATGTGTCGTTCAAGTACGGCATCAGCGCCATCCCGACGGTAATCCTGTTCAAGGGTGGCGAGGTCGTGGACAAGTTCGTCGGGCTGACGAAGAAGGACGACCTGGCCGCGGCGCTCGAGAAGGCCGCCGGCTGACACCCCCGGGGGCGCGTCTTTCGGCGCGCCGTCCGAGAACCAAAGCCTCGTCCGAGCGGCGACGGCTATGCTGGAATCCCATGAGCAGCAACGACTCAACACCGGGCGCCGCCGGGCGTCCGCTCCGGTGCGGCGCCGTCGGCGTCGGACGTATGGGGCGGCACCACGCGCGCGTGTACGCGGAGATGGACAACGTCGAACTGGTTGGCGTCGTGGACGCCAACCCGGAGACGGCCAGGGCCATCGCCGAGAAGCACGGGTGCAGGGCCTTCGCCACCGAGCGTGAGCTGCTCGAGGCGGGCGTGGACGCGGTGAGCATCGCCGTGCCCACCACGGCGCACCACGCCAGCGCCGCGCCCTTCCTTGAAGCGGGGGTCGCCTGCCTGATCGAGAAGCCGCTGGCCCCCACGGCGGAGGAGGCCGAGGCGATCAAGGACATCGCCGAGAAATCGGGCGCCTGCCTGATGGTCGGTCACATCGAACGCTTCAACCCGGTGATGCGCGCCATGCGCAAGGCCGCGGCGAGCGAGGACGATCCCGAGGGACGCGCCATCAGCCAGAAGCTCGTCCCGCGCTTCATCGAGGTCCACCGCGTCAGCCCGATGACCTTCCGCTCCGTGGACATCGGCGTCGTCATGGACATGATGATCCACGACCTTGACGTGGTCCTCATGCTCATGGGCGGGCGGGAGCCGGACGAGATCCAGGCCTCCGGCGTGGCCATCGTGACCGAGCACGAGGACCTCTGCAACGCGCGACTGACCTTCCACCTCCCCGAGGGGACCTGCGTCGCCAACGTCACCGCCAGCCGTCTGGCGATGAAGACCGAGCGCATCGCGCGCATCACCGGCGAGAACGGGTACATCAAGATCGACTACGCCGCCAAGCAGGGCCTCATCATCAAGCGCACCGCCAACGAGGTGCAGATGCGCGAGGTCCGCGAGCAGCTCCGCGCCGGGAAGGACCTGACGGACCTGAACTGGCAGGATCTGGTCAACATCGAGCCGCTGATGATCGACGGGGGTGAGCCGATCGTGATGGAGATCGAGGAGTTCCTCGGCGCCGTCCGCTCCGGGCGACGCCCCGAGATCGACGCCACCGCCGGGCTGGTCAACGTGCGGACGGCCGAGCGGATCGTTAAGGCCATCCGGGAGTTCATGGGGACCACCGAGGCGCTGCCGAGCCCGGAGATCCACGTCGGCGCCGGGGTTTCCAGGTCCGGCGCCCCCGTCTGAACGCCCGATCGGGCCTCCGGGCGGGGGCTCGCCCCCCCGCGAGGCCCGGCGAGATCACCAACCCTTGACGCCTTTGGACTGGCCCCGGGGTTGGGCCGAGGTACACTGACGCGCTCGGCATGCGGGATTCTGATGGGCGTTGGTCGCCCTCCCGCACGCCGACGGTTCCTCGCCGGCAACGCAGCGCCGGCGCCTCCAACCCATCGTTCCGCTGTCAACGCAGAGCCCACATGCCCGACGAGCACGACCACGCCTCGACGACCCCGTCCGACCCCGCGCCCAAGACCCCCGCGCCCTCCGGCCCCGACTCGCCGTCCCTGACGGCGGAGATGGACGCCGAGATCGAGGCCGCCAGGGCCGACCTCGAGGCCGCCGGCGCCGCCGATCCGGACCCCGCCCAGGGCAAGAAGCCCGGCATCCGCGGCCCGCGCGTCGTCCAGGGCGGACGCGAGCACCGCACCGGCACGGTCGTCTCCGTCGGCGCCTCCGATATCTTCGTCGAGTTCGGCCCCAAGGAACTCGGCGTCGTCGAGTCCACCCAGTGGAAGGAAGGCGACGAGAAGCCCAAGGTCGGTGACCCCCTCGAGGTGGTCGTCCAACGCTTCGACGCCAACGAGTCGATCTACGTCTGCGTCCTCCCCGGCGCGGTGCAGAAGGCCGACTGGGAGATGCTCGAGCCCGGGCAGGTCGTTGAGGCCCGGTGCACCGGCACCAACAAGGGTGGTCTGGACATGGAGGTCGCCGGGCACCGCGCCTTCATGCCCGCCAGCCAGGTGGACATCGACCGCATCCCCGACCTCTCCGTCTTCGTTGGCGAGAAGCTCACCTGCCAGGTTCAGAAGCTCGACAAGCGCGGGCGCGGCAACATCGTCCTCTCCCGACGCGAGGTCGTCCAGGCCGAACGCGCCAAGGCCGCCGAGGGCCTCAAGGAAGCCCTCAAGGAAGGCGACACCATCGAGGGCACCGTCCGCAAGATCATGGACTTCGGCGCCTTCGTGGACATCGGGGGCGTGGACGGGCTCGTCCACATCTCCGACCTCACGCACGACCGCGTCGGGCACGGCGCCAAGGCCGTCGCCAAGCACGTCAGCGAGGGCCAGAAGGTCAAGGTCCAGATCCTCAAGCTCGACTGGGATTCCAACCGCATCAGCCTGGGCATGAAGCAGCTCCAGGCCGACCCCTTCGAGGCCGTCGCGTCCGAGATCGTCGAGGGCGCGGAGGTCTCCGGGAAGGTCACCAAGATCATGGACTTCGGCGCCTTCGTCGAGGTCGCCCCGGGCGTCGAGGGCCTCGTCCACATCTCCGAACTCGACTGGAAACGCGTCGACAAGGTCGAGGACGTCCTCCGCCCCGACGAGGTCGTCCAGGTCAAGGTCCTGGGCGTCGACCCGCAGAGCCGCAAGGTCTCACTGAGCGTCAAGCAGCTCAAGGAGCGCCCCCAGGCGCCCGGCGGGCGCGGACGCAAGGGCGGGCGTGGCGACCGCGACGACCGGACCGCCGAGGAGATCCTCAAGGAAACCCCGCAGATGCGCCGCCTGCGCGAGCAGGCCAAGGCCCGCGAGAAGCAGCAGGGCAAGAAGGGCGGCGGCCTCGGCGACGCCGGCGGTCTGGGGCTTGGGCTCGGGGATCTGAAGCTGTAGGTTCAATCGCTCTACCGCCCCGTCGAACCGAATCCCCCGCCGCCGCGATCGGTGGCGCTGAGTTCATCGACCTCGACCAACGCCGCCCGGGTCACGGGCGCGATGACCAGCTGCGCGATGCGGTCACCGTGCTGAATCTCGTACGGCTCCGGGCTGAGGTTGATCAGCGCCACGAACATCTCGCCGCGGTAGTCGCTGTCCACCGTGCCCGGGGTGTTGGGCAGGGTCAACCCGTGCTTGCTGGCCAAACCAGATCGCGGGCGCACCTGGCCCTCGTACCCGCGGGGGATCTCGACCGCGAAGCCGAGCGGGATCTTCACGATCTGGTTGTGTGAGATCAAAACCGTCGGCGTCTTGATCAGCCCACGCGGCAGGCAGGCGTGCAGGTCCATCCCCGCGGCGTGCTCCGAGTGGTAGACGGGCGCTGTCGCGCGCTCGTCGAGACGCTTGAACTTGACGGTGACTTGCGGCTGCATCACCTGAGCGTACGCGGCGGAAGGTCCGCACGCAGACGGAGGGCGAGGCGCCCGGCAGGGTCGGCGCCGTCGCCGAACGGCTCAGGTCGTCGGGATCGCGGGGCCCTCAAGATCGCCCAGCAGTTCCAAATCCTCGTCGGAGAGGTTCGACTTGAGGTCGTTGATGACCCGGTTGAAGCTCTCGATCAGGCGCTGCGTGCTCGCGATGGCGTTGTCCATCGAGCTGCGACCGGTGACCTTCTTCATGAAGTCCGACTGACGGATCTCCGCCAGGTTCTTCTCGCTCGTCGCCTTCGCGTCCACGAGGGCCCGCAGGAGGGCCTCAGCCTCGTCCCGGCGCCCGACGGTTTCCACCAAGATGCGCTGCTTCTGGCTCATGCCCATGTCGCTGGCCTCGGTGATCATCATCGGACGCCCTCCGTTGCTTCGTTGGCCCATCCCCCCGACGCCACGCCTGAACACGGATTCTCCCGAGCCCCACGCGCAAATCAAGCGTCCACAGGACCGAGAACCCACCCAATCGGGGGAGTCTTCCCGGCGTCCGAGAACTTCGCGAGTCGGCTGGCCCGCCCGGATCAGGCCGCGGCTCGGGCGGATCGCAGGGCCGGCACGTGCCGCCCGATCGCCTCGAGCACCGCGCGCGGGCTCGCTTCGGCCCGTGCCCGGAGCAGGTCCTCGAGCATCGCCCGGGCGCCCTCGGGGGTGTGCGTCGCGTCGTCGGAGAGCGCCCCGATGCCGGGGTGCGCGGTGGGCGAGAGCGTCTCGGCGTCGTAGGCGAGCACCTCGCTGAGCTTCTCCCCGGGGCGCGCGCCCGTCACGATGATGTCCCCCACCGAGGGCGGGTCGAACCCACCCTCGACCGCCCCGGTGTGACGCACGCGCGGGGTGAGCCCGTGCGCCTCCACGAAGCGGCGCGCCAGGTCGATGATCCGCACCGGCTCGCCCATGTCGAGCATGTAGACCCGCGGCGCCCCCGGCTCGGTCATCGCCCCCGCCTGCGTCACCAGCGCCGCCGCCTCGGGGATGGTCATGAAGTAGCGTGTCATCCGCTCGTCGGTCACGCTGATCGGCTCGCCCTCGGAGAGCTGGGCGCCCCAGATGCGCAGCACGCTCCCCGCCGAGCCGAGCACGTTCCCGAAGCGCACGATCGCCGCCCGCGTCGGGCCCGGGGCGCACACGCCCTGGACGTACAGCTCGGCGAGGCGTTTGGTCGCGCCCATCACGGAACTCGGGTGGACCGCCTTGTCGGTCGAGATGAAGACGAAGCGTTCGGTTCCCGACTCGATCGCCGCGTCGAGGATCGACGCCGTCCCAAGGACATTGTTGGTCAGCGCGTGCGAGGGGTGGTCCTCCATCAAGGGGACGTGCTTGTGGGCCGCCGCGTGGAAGATGACGTCCGGCCCGTGCGATCGCACCAGCTCCTGCGTGCGTTCGCGCTCAACCACGTCGTGGAGCAGCGCCGCCCGGGCGACCCCGGGAAAGCGCGTCGCGAGCTGGCGGTCGATCTCGAAAAGGGCGTTCTCGGAGCGCTCCATGAGGATCAACCGCTCGGGTCCGAACCCCGCGGCGATCCGGGCCAGCTCCGACCCGATCGACCCCCCCGCCCCCGTGATCAGGACCCGGCGACCGGAGATCGCTGCGCCGACCAGGCCCCGGTCGATCGCGTGGGCCTCGCGCCCGATGAGCACGCTCGGGTCGATCTGCCCGACGGAGGCGCTCCCCGCCCCCGGCAGGGGCGCCGGGGCGTGGCTGAGCTGCTCGACCATCGGCGCCACGAAACGCTCGCTCACGCCGACCCGGCGCAGCTCCCGACGGACGAACGCGATCCGGTCGCGCAGGGCCGCCGGCAGGCTCACGATCGCCCGCTCGATCTGGTGCACCGAGCAGATCTCCCCGAGTTCGTCCTCTGGGCCGAGGACGGGGCCGGCGGCGCCGATCGCCTCACCCGCCGGGACGCCCTCCCCCACGGGCACACACCCCACCGGTTCGGGCGCCTCGGGGAGGTGCCAGAGCTGGCGAGAGAGCACACGCAGGGTGTCGGGCGTGCCAACGAGGATCGTTTTCGGCTGTGAGGTGTCGTGCATACGCCCCGCGTGTATCGGCCGTTGCCCCGATGCGCCCACAATCCTGGCCGGATTGCCCAAACGCCCCTGACCTGCTCTGATACAGGCATGATCAGGAGGATCACCGGACGCCTGGAGGGCGCAACAGAGACGGCCTGCGAGATTAGCGTGGAGGCGACGGGGCTGACCTACGAGGTCCTGCTCCCGCGCTATCTCTGTGAGGAGACCCTGTCCCGCACGGGGGAGACGGTCACGCTGCACACCCGCCAGCACCTCGAGGCCCAGGGCCAGGGAACGAGCTTCATCCCGCGCCTGATCGGGTTCGAGGCGCCCGCCGACCGCGCCTTCTTTGAGCTGCTCACGAGCGTCAAGGGCCTGGGCGCCCGAAAGGCCCTGCGGGCCCTGGCCATCGAGCCGGCCCAGATCGCCCGCGCCATCGCCGCCCGCGACGCCAAGGCCCTCCAGAAGCTCCCCGAGATCGGCAAACGCCTCGCCGAGACGATCATCGTCGAGCTGCACGGCAAGGTGGACGCCTACCTCACCCCGGACGAAACGGCGGCCCTCAACGACGCCTCCATCGAACTCCGCCCCGCCCCCTCGCTCCCGCCCGCGGCGGAGGAGGCCGTCTCCGCCCTCATGGCGTTGGGGGAGCACCGCGAGAGCGCCGAGCGGAAGGTCGAACGCGCCCGGGCGCTGGTCGGGGCCGACGCGGGCACGGACGAGCTGGTCGCCGCCGCGTTCGGCCAGCGGGCGGGGTAGAGGCCGCGCCACGGGCCAGCCCTCGGTGCGGCGTGTGAAAACGGATCTCGCGCCTCAACCCGAGGTCGCCTCCCCGGCTCGGGAACCAATCCGGGCCACCGGACCCTATCCTCGCCCCATGCGAC
>JBITAG010000296.1:0-5711 GCA_044439985.1 Phycisphaerales bacterium JB059
CGAGTTGATCGCCGCGATGTCCCGGTCGCTGAAGAACGACACCGTCCCGACAACGTCCTGCAGATCCTCGTTCGGGGGCAGCACGCAGATCACCGGGAGGTCGCCCGGAAGGACCGAACCGGCATACTGCGGGTAGTGCATGATCGAAAGCAGGTCGTACGGCCCGAGCATCAGGCCCGTGAAGGGCAGGGTCGCAAACTCACCGGCGCCGAGCGGCCCGCCGGGGAACCCATCGCCCACGGGGGAGATGTTCTCCTCCTTGATCTCGATGAAATCGTCGCGGTCGGGGCGCTGATGCTCGTGGAAGAAGCCGATGCAGTGCCCAATCTCGTGGACCACCACCGTCAGGCTGTTCCAGGCGCAGATGTTGATCGTGTTCTGGCCGCCGGTGAACCCGACGGTCGCCACGTTGAAACACCCGCCGTCCGGGCCGTTGGACTCGATCTCGACGTGTCCGGGGCCGTGGACGCTCGGGTCATACCCGATGAACCGGAGCGGGGTCTGGGCCTCGATCGCAAGGAAGGCCGCGAGCACGTTGGGGATCGACTCGAGCGCGTTGAACGCGTTCGGGTCGTCGTCGTCCGGCTCGGGCGGATCCTCGAATGTATCAACGATGAAGTCGGAGAATCGGTAGTAGATGTCCCCGTCCGGCCAGACGCGGGGCGTCACAAACGCACGGCTGGAAGGGTCTGGCGCCGGCGTGTGGCACGCGTCCAAGGGCGTCACCGGGAACGAGCGGGCCTCGCCCACCTCCAGGTCCATCGCCATGAAGTTGAGCGCGCCCAGCGTCTGCTGGATCGCCCGCTCCTGCGCTTCCGGGCTCAGGAACTCGATCTTCTCGCGGATCCGCTCACGCAGGGCTTCGAGCCCCTCCGGCGTGGCGAAGGAGGCGGAGATCGACTCCCGGACCGCCGCCCAGGCCTGCTGATCGATGCTGTGAATCGTCGATGCCGACGATGCGCCGGCCTGCCCCCCGCTCCGGACCGGCTCGCTCGACATCGCGATGCCGCAGTTCATCAGGAGCGACGCCGCGGGCAAGAGGTACTTCAGAGAGTTCTGCATTTCTGTCATCCTTCGCGCGAAGCCGCGCCGGGAGTGTGCGTGTGTGTTTCGGGCTCGTCGATTCAGCCGGGACGCTCAAACGTGTTCTGCTCGGGGCTGACCGGGCGGGGCGGGGTCGGGCCGCAGTTGGCCGCCTGAGCGAAGGACATCAGGTAGGCGAGCAGATCCTGGTCGTTCACCACTCCGTCGGTGTTCCAGTCCGCCACCGGATCACCGGAAGACCACGCCGCGATAAAGATCAGCAGATCGGTGATGTTGACCTGCAGGTTGTCGTCCAGGTCCGCGGCCAGGCACGGGTCCTCGGGGAACAGCAGCGACGGGCCGTAAAGGTGCTGGAGCGCCAGCCGGTCGGTCACGCTCGGGCGAGCGAAGTTGCCGATGGTGAACTCGTATCCCGGCTCGGGGCCCAGGTTCTCGTACGGCGGGTTCACGTCGATCACCACTTCGGTGTTGAAGGAGAACGCGAACCGACCGTAGTGCATGATCGATTCAAAGTCGTAATCACCGAACTGGTTCAGGGGATCCGCGCCCGCGATCGTGAACTGGTCAAGCGCGTTGGGCGCGATGTGCTCTTCGTACACCGTCACGTAGGTGTCCCGGTCGGCACGCTGGTGCTCGTGGAAGAACCCCAACGCGTGCATCAACTCGTGCACCATGACCGAAACCGACCAGTCCTCCATCACAATCATCCGGGCGCCGCCGCTCTCCGGCATGCCCACGCCATCGGCGAAGTTGCCGGTCAGCGTCTGGTACGGCACGCACTCGTCCGTGGACTGCTGGATGCGGATCCAGGGCTGCTGCACGCTCATCGGATCCAGCGGGTCCGCGTCCGGGAAGCAGGGGTCGGGGTTGTACGGATCCCGGGGTACGAAGGTCACCCCGCAAAGATCCTCGATCACCGACATCGCCTCATAGATGATCGGGTAGTTCTCTTCCTCAACGACCATGTCCTCGATGAGGATGTCGATCGGGTTCATCCGCTGGCAGACGTCTTCCTCATTGCCGTCCATGTCCTCTTCGGGCGGCATGTAGTCTGGATCGATCGCGTTCCCCTCGTCGTCCAGCTCGAACCAGTTCTCGTTGACAATCCGGAAGGGAACAATGACCGTCGTCCCCGGGAAGCAGTCGGCCGTGTTCTGCACCACGTTCCACGCCGCCGCCTCGGCGATGTTTGCACGCTGGTTGGCCGGGACGCGGCTGGCCGTGCACGTCCACCACTTGCCGAGGTCCGGATCCCAGAACTGCGGCGCCGCGACGCCTGCCCGCATCGGGGGATGCGGCACCTCACTCGTGTACGTGAACTGAGCTGACGCCTGACCCGCGACCGCGGCCAACACAAGTCCCGCCATCGCCAGCGTTTGAGTCGTTCCCATCATCGCGGCCTTTCCTTGTTCAACATCCACGAGCTCTGCAGGGATCTTCCGCTCTCTCAAGGGGTTGTCACGCCTCGGGAAGAGCTCTTTGGACTCCGGGATCGCCGTGCTCGGCGTCTCGCGTCGAATCCCCTCTACCTTAGCAACCCCTAGGGGGCGCCGTCGAGCCTCGTCCCCTGCCCTTGCTCCCTCGCAAGGCTGACCCGGGCGGGTCGGGCGACGATCTCATCGGGATTCCGGCACACCGGACGCCATTCTATAGCGACCCACCTTTCCTCCGGTTCCCCGTTCCACTCCTTCGAGCAGGATTTCGGTACCGGACACCTGGAAATCCGGGCAAGCTACGCCCGATCCGGCTCCGTCATGGACCGCGGATCCAGCAGCCGGTCGAGCTCCTCGGGGGAAAGCACCCGCTCCGAGATCGCCACCTCCCGGACGGTCCGCCCCTCCCGGTAGGCCTGGGACGCCAACGCCGCCGACCGGTCGTACCCGATCGCCGGCACCAGCGACGTGCACATCGCCAGTGACCCCTCGATCAAACTCTTGCACCGCTCCTCGTCTGGCTCGAGACCCGCGAGGAGATTCTCACACAGCATGCGGCATGCCCCCGCGAGGAGATGGATCGAGTCCTGCAGGTTCGCCGCCATCATCGGCATCGCCACGTTGAGGTCCAGGATCGAGCCCACCCCGCCGAGTCCACCCATCGAGATCGCCTGGTCGTTGCCCACCACCTGGCAGCAGACCATCACCGCCGACTCGCAGATCACCGGGTTGACCTTCCCCGGCATGATGCTCGAGCCCGGCTGGACCGCCGGCAGCTTCAGCTCCCCGATGCCGCAGCGCGGCCCGCACCCCATCAGCCGAATATCACCCGCGATCTTGCTCAGGCTCACCGCGATCGTCTTCAGGTGCCCGCTTGCCTCAACCACGCCGTCCTTCGCGTGCTGGGCCTCGAAGTGATTGGCCGCTTCCCGGAAGTGAATCCCCGTTTCCTCGGTCAGCTCCGCCGCGACCCGCGACCCGAACTCGGGGTGCGTGTTGATCCCCGTGCCCACCGCGGTGCCGCCCAACGCCAGCTCTCCCAGCGTGTGCAGGGCGCGGTGCAGCCGCTCCTCCCCGTGACGCATCTGCGCCGCGAACCCTCCGAACTCCTGCCCCAGCCGGATCGGGGTCGCGTCCTGAAGATGGGTCCGCCCGATCTTCACGACGTCGTTCCACGCCGCGGCCTTCTCCTCGAGCGCCTTCGCCAGCCGGTCCACCGCGGGAAGCAGGTCGTTCTTGATGGCGATCGCCGCGGCCACGTGCATCGCCGTCGGGAACGTGTCGTTCGACGATTGCCCCATGTTCACGTGGTCGTTCGGGTGGACCCCCCCGGCCTCCAGGTACGCCGGGTCCTTGCTCGAGCCGATCGCCGCCCCACGGGCCAGGCAAACCAGGTTGGAGACCACCTCGTTCACGTTCATGTTGGTGCTCGTGCCCGACCCGGTCTGGAAGATGTCGATCGGAAAATGGCGCCCCAGCCCGCCGTGCTCCGGCAGGCCGTGCAGGATCTGGCGGCAGGCGCCCATGATCGCGTCGGCCCGGTCCCGGTCCAGCTTGCCCAACGCCGCGTTGACCGACGCGGCGCTCCCCTTCACGCGGGCGTACGCCAGAATGATGTCATCCGGGACCCGACGCCCCGAAACCGGAAAGTTCAGGACGGCTCGCTGCGTGGAGGCGCCGTAGAGCACGTCCGCGGGCACCTCCATCTCGCCCATGGAGTCCTTCTCAATCCGCGTCGGCATGGTCGATGTGGTCACGTGAATCCTCCGAAGTGACGGGTGACAGGGCGCCCACCCGCATGGTATGTTCACCATGTTCCCCTGGGAGAAACGGTCAGGATCATCGCCGATCCGGCGGCTCTCCCGCAGGAAGCCACGCCGGGACCACCTCCCGGGCACAGCGCCGCCGCGACACTTCCCGGAACGCCCCCCGTTCCCCCGCTCGCACTCGGCCCCGGAGTTCATCATGCCCAGACGCTGCATGCCACGTGCCGGTGCTCTTTCCGGCCTTGCCCTCCTGCTCATCACCGCGGGCGTGCCCGCCAGGGCGCAGCAAGGCGCCACCCCGGCCGCTGCGGCCGCCACCCAGCCCGCCGCGTCCAAGGCGCCCGCCCCCCCGGAGGTCAACGGCCCATACATGCGTCTGGTCAAACGCCGCGAGTGGACCATCCGCGCTCAGATCATGCTGCAACTTGAATCGAACTTCGTGCTGGGCATCGATGGGAACGACGGCAGCCGATTCCGGTTCGACGGCATGTCAATGATCTTCCCCGTCCTCCGCTCCAGCGCTTCGAGCTTCTGGCGTCCCAACACCTTCAAGGGCACGCTCTACGTCGCGAACCGAGAGGTGGACACGACCGCGACGCTGATCGGCCCCTACCACGCGGGCGCCGTCTACGCCCGCTACGACGCCGGTCCCGGCGTCTCTCAGGTCGTCCGCCTTATCCACACCCACCAGGTCACCAGCTGGGACACCGTGTTCAACGAACTCGAGGCGCTCAAGGTGCCCTGGCCCACGGGTGACTGGCCCGATGAGGCCCGCTCCACTTTCGGCGCCCAGGCGTTCGTCAACCCCCGCCAGGACCCCGAACCCGCCATCGCCCAGCTCGTCCACCATTGGACCGACGGCAAGGATCCCAAGTCCATCTCCCCCGTTCTTCTCGCCAAGTGGTTCGCCGGGAAAGTCCAGGAGCACGTTCAGCTCATCGGCGACGGGGTCAACCGCGCCTACGAGATCGGTGGGGGGGGCGCCGTCGAGGGCGTCGAACTCCAGGGCGCCGAGCGCACCGCCCTCCTCGGCAAGGGCAGCACCCACGACATGGTCTGCCTCCTGGCCGCCGTCTACCGAGCCGCCGGGCTCCCCGCTCGCACCGTCATCGGCGTGGACGAAGACCCCGAACGCAAGAGCCGTGAGGTCCGCTCATGGGTCGAGTTTTGTCTCTACGACGAGGCGAAAGACACCATCACCTGGGTCCCCGTGGACATCGCCCGCCTGCGCGCCCGGTCCAGCCGCATGCTCCCCCTCGACCGGCCGTGGGAGTACTTCGGCACGCACGACGAGCTGCACCGCGTCGCCCCCTTCGCGTTCCACTTCATCCCCCCGGTGGACGTCCGCTCCTACAACTCGCCCGCGTTCTACGGGTGGCGTCAGATCCCTGTGAACGCTCCGTACGCCAATCAGACCATCGACCTTGATGTGAGCCGCACCGTGCAAACCGGGGCGCCCGACCGCGGC
>JBITAG010000297.1:0-18129 GCA_044439985.1 Phycisphaerales bacterium JB059
AAGGCGGCCAGGGGTCGCAGGCGTTCGCCGCGGGAAAGACAACGGCCCCGGGTTGCCCCGGGGCCGGTCGATGTGGGCGATACAGGGCTCGAACCTGTGACCTCCAGTGTGTCATACTGGCGCGCTAGCCAACTGCGCCAATCGCCCAAGGCTCCGGCGGACATCGCCCGCCGGGGACGATTGTACCCGCGCCCCAACACGTGGGCCAGCCCGCCGCGAACTCCGCGGACGCCCGGGGGGAGGTTCTCGGGCTCAGCTGCCCAGGATCACGATCTCGACACGCCGTGAGTCCTTCTTGGTCGCCCGGGCGTTTGCCGGCCCGAACGCCGCCGAGTACACCCGGTCGTTCTCCACGCCCTTGCCGACGAGGTACTTCTCGACCGCCAGCGCCCGCTCGGCGGACAGGTGCTCGTTCGACCGCCACTTGCTCTTGCGGATCGGGTCCGAGTCGGTGTACCCCTCGATCCGGATCGTCTTCCCGGGGTACTTGCTCTGGATCACGCTCGCGACCCGGTCGAGCGACCGTCGGGCCGAGGACTTCAGATCCACCTTGCCCGAGTCGAAGAGCACGTCGCCCTCGACGGCGACCACGATCTCGCCCCCACCGCCCACGCTCGTCTCCACGCCCGGGATCCCCTCGAACCCGGACACTTCGTTCACCGGCGTGATGTACTGGCTTTGCACCGGCGCCGGCTGACGCGCCGCGCTCAGCTGTGACTCGTACGCCGAACGCTGCTGCGCCAGCGCGTCCTGCTTGGCCCGCTCCGCGGCGTCCACCTGCGAGTTCGCCTCGCGGACCTTGTCCTGCAGCGACGCGACCCGCTCACGCAGCTTCGTGTTCTCCTGGATCGCGGCGTCGTAATCGGCCTTCTTGACGCTCTTGCACCCGCCCGCCATCAAAGTCCCGACGCAGAGCACGCCCAGCAACGTTGCCGTCTTCTTCCGTGTGGTCATCCGTGAACCTCCCAGTTGTCGAATCTGGTTCCGAATCCGTTCCGCGGGTTCCGTCCCCGCCGGGCACAGAATACCCCGTCCGCGCAGCTCATGCGCCCCACACAGTTCCCCACAACCCCCGATTCGCGTGTGTTCAGGGCAGATTCAGCGGCCCGCCCGCCCCCGACAACCGCCCGAGCAGGACCTCGATCCACGGCTTGCAGAGCAGCGTGAGCAGCGTCGCGACCGCGAGGAACGGCCCGTAAGGCATCGCCCGCTTGAACCCCCCGCCGATCAGCACGCCAAGCAGCGCCCAGGCGACCCCCACGAAGGCCGCCCCGAAGAACGCGATCACCGGGTCGATCCAGCCCAGGCACGCCCCCACCGCCGCCATGAGGTGGACATCCCCCAGCCCCATCGCCTCCTTGCCGAAGGCGAGCGAACCCAGGATGCGGACCGCCCACACCACGCCACCCCCCGCGAACGCGCCCAGCAGCGAGCCGCTCAACGCCAGCACCCAGAGGGGCGCCGGACCCGAGGGCGCCAAAGGCCCCCCCGCCGGGTTGAGCAACCACGCCCCCACGATCGCCGCGCAGACCACCGGCGCCAGGAACGCCATCTCCTTGATCATCTCCCGACGCGCGAAGGGGTACTGAATCCAGAGGTCCGCCGCCGATTCGTCGCCCTCCGACTCCTCCTCCGGCCCGTGCTCCGGACCGGCTCTGTCCGTCTCCTCACCCGCGTCCGGCGCGTCCGCGGGTCGGGACGCCTTCCGGGCGGCCAGTTCTTTCGCCTCCCACTCGTCGTAGTCGGCAAAGCTCCGCCGGATCACGCCCAACGCGAGCAACCCGTTGGCGAGGAGCAGCCCGACCACCCCCCCGAACGCCGCGCCCACCCAACGCCATCCCTCGGGGGAGGGGGTCGTGATCGTCCACGTCCACCCGATCTCCGAAATCCAGCGGGTCCGGTCCGCCGCCCGCCAGATCCCCGGCCCGGTCAGCTCGAACGCCCCGTGCGCCAGGTCGAACCAGAGCCCGTGGGCGGTGTGCCCAATGATCCCGATCCCGAGCGGGACCCACGCGAGCACGAGCGGGATCGTGTACGTCTTGGCGTCCACGATCGTCATCGCCACCAGCGACGCGACGAGCAGGATCAGCACCACGAACGCCGGCCAGGTCTGGAAGGCGAACGCCATCCCCTCGTCGTTGTAGGCCCACTCCGGCTTGATCTGCCCCAAGAAGCCCGATCCCTGAGGCACGAGGTACCACAGCCCGTAGAACACCATGAAGAGCAGGCCCACGATCGCCTCGACGATCGGGTACTCCGCCGAGATCTTCGACTTACAGAAGCGGCACCGCCCCCGCAGGATGATCCACCCGAGCACCGGGATGTTCTCCCGCCACGTCAGCTTGGTCTGGCACTGTGGGCAGCGCGACGCGGGCGTGACCACCCCCATCCCCCGGGGCAGCCGGTAGACCAGCACGTTGATCAGGGACCCGGCGCACGCCCCGAACGCGCCCACGAAGAGGAGCGTCGTCACCCGCGGCAACCACATGTAGAAATCAGCCTTGGACATCAGGCCCCTTCATCGGCCCGATCGCCCCCTCGCCCCCGCTCTTGTTCGATCTCCTCGACCGAGAGCTGCTCGATCCGCTGCTCCACATCGTCGAGCACGGTGCGGCAGCGGGCCAGCAGGGCGACCCCGCGCTCGTACGCCGCGATCGACGCCTCGAGCCCGATCTCCCCGGACTCGATCCGCTCGACCAGCTCTTCGAGGCGTTCGACCGCCTGCTCGTAGGACAACTCACTGACGTTCGGCTCGGGGGCGGGGTCCTTGGGCATAGCGCCACGTTACCCGGCGCCACCGAACAGGTCCATCTGGCTCGGGTCCGCCGCCCCTCGCCGACGCCTGGACCGCTTCGGGCGCGGCGCGGGGGTCTGACGCGGGCCCTCCGGACCTTCCACGGTCGAGCCGAAGCTCCCGTCCGCCAACCGGGTCCTCAACCGCTGCCCCGGCGCGACCTGTTCCACCGACCGCACCAGGCGACCCTCCGCGTCGAGCGTGGCGCTGAAGCCCCGGGCCAGCACGCTCATCGGTCCCACCGCGTTGAGTTCCCGCTCGAGCGCGTCCACCGCCTCCCGCTCCTGCGTCAACGCCACCCCGATCCCCCGACGCAGCCGACCCGCCAACGCACGCACCCGCTCCTGACGACGCGCCTGCAGTTCTCCCGGACGCTTCCGCTCCAGACGCAGACCGATCGCCGCCAGACGCGCCCGCTCGGCGGCGCCCGCCGATCGCAACGCCTGACGCAGGCGCCGATCGAGCCCGTCGATCACCTCGCGCCGGACTCGCACGATCTGCCTCGGGTCACGCAGAACCGGTCGCCCCGCCGCATGACGCAGACGCTGACGCTCGAACCGCATGCGCTCATCGATCGAACGCCGCAGGCGCGACGCGAGCGACGCGGCCTGCTCGGACAACGCCTCCCGGTCCGGGGTCAGACGCATCGCCGCCTGCGTCGGGGTCGAGCAGCGCTCATCCGCGACCAGCTCCGCGAGCGTGGTATCCGTCTCGTGCCCGATCGCCGCAACCACGGGCACGGGGGACTCCACGATCGCGCGCGCCAGCTCCCTGTCATTGAACGCCGCCAGGTCCTCCGCCGACCCCCCGCCCCGCGTGACGATGATGGCGTCCACACCCAGACGCCGGCGCCCCGCCCCGAGCCCCCGGATCGCCCGGCGCACCTCCGTTGCCGCGTTCTCCCCCTGCACCCGCGCGTCCACCACGAGCAGTCCGACCCCCGGGCAGCGCCGGGCGACCGTGTTGATCACATCCTGCAGGGCCGCCCCGGTCCGGCTGGTCACCACCCCGATCCGCCGCGGGTACGTCGGGAGCGGACGCTTCCGCTCCGGGTCCAGCCACCCGAGGGCGCGCACCTCCTCGATGAGGCGGCGCAGGGCCAGCTCCGCGGCGCCCGCCCCCACGGGCTCCACCTTGTCCACGACGAGGCTGACCTTCCCCCCGGGGGCGTAGAAGTCGATCCGCCCGGAGGCGACCACCTCCAAGCCGTCCTCGAGCCGGACCTTCGACCGGCGCGCCACCGAGGCGAAGACCACCGCCCCGATCACCGCCCCCTCATCCGCGAGGTTGAAGTACCAGTGCGTCCGGTCCCGGAACCCGCTGACCTGACCGATCACGCGCACCCGGCCCGGCACCCCCGCCTTGAGCGCCCCGTCGATCTTCGACGCGAGCGCAGAAACGCTCAGCGGACGGTCGTCCGCTGAGCGTCGAGGCGTCGAAGCGGGTGGAGAATCACCCGACGCCATTCTGCTCGGATCGAAGGGGAGTCGGCCCACGATCCGAGTGTACCGCGCTGGGGATCGCTAGATCCCTGCACGGCGGGGGGAGTCTCTCTCCGTCTCCCCTTCGCGGGCGGCGATCGACTCGCCCGCATCCCGGCCCGGCATCGAAATCCGGACCTGACTCCTGTTGTACGTCGGCGCCGAGATCCGCATCGGCGCGTCGCTGCTGGCGAGCATCGCCGCCGCGTCCTCCGCGCGGTCCGTGCCACGGACCTGCTCCCTCGAACGCGTGCGCGGCATGTCCGCCGGACGCCGGAAGGTCGCCCGGGGGCGGATCTCGCTCCGGGCCTCGGCCTCGTGCTCGATCTGCTCATTGACGAACGTCCGCACCCCGAAGTACCCGTTCGTGCGCAGCCAGTCCAGTCGGGCCGTCTCGAGGATGCGGAACAGCTCCGCGGTCGCCTCGACCCGGCTCCAGTCGAAGAGCTTGCGATCCGTCTCCAGACTGAACTCCCCGAACAGCTGACGCTGCGCCCGGATCGTCTCACCCCCGCGGATCGGGCGGGGGATCAGCTCCTCCACCTCCTCGAACGGGTCGATGACGAAGATCGCGTCGAACGCACGCACGTAGATCGCCCTCGCGGCGTCCTCGCCCGCGCCCAGACGCTCACGCTCGCGTTGGCTCGCCTCGCTGATCCCGTCGAGCAGCTCGTACCCACGCGATCCCAGATCGCCCTCGACCATCTGCTGGCGCAGATCGATCACCGGCGCCGCGGTCTGCACGGGCGTCACGGGCATGAAACTCATTGGGGCCTGCGGCGCCGCCTGCGCCACGCTCATCGAAAGCACCAGTGTTGAAAGCAGCATGTCTTGGTCTCCTCCTTGGCGCGGCGCCCGCCCCTCGCTCCGTGAGCGCCGGCACAGTCATCAGGGCCCGCACAACACGCGCCCTTCGCATACAACCTCAGTATTGACCAAGACTTACAGATGACCACCACGCTGGGAAACTTTGCCGTCTCCGCGGGCCGGTTCGGGCCTTCTCGGACTCAGGCGCCCGATTTGAACGGCAGCGTCCGCTGCGTCGCCCATTCGTACATGTCCAGGACCGTCGCGACGTGAGCGCTCACCCGGTGCTTCTCTCGGACGTACGCCCGGGCCGAGGCGCCAAGCCCACGGGCCCGGTTGGGGTCGTCGAGCAGCGCCCGGACCGTCTCCCCCCAGCTCGCCGCCGAGGCCCCGGCGGGAAGCAGGCAGGCGGTTCGCCCGTCGATGAGCGAACTCACGAACGGGTCCTCCGTCGCGATCACGGGCATCGCCGAGGCCATCGCGTCGAGCAGCAGGGTCCGCTGCTCCCCCCGGGCGTCGGGGCAGATGATCATGTCCCCCCGGAGGACCAGGTCCCGCCGGTCCTCCATCGCGTCGATGAGCGAGAGCCGATTACAAACGCCCAGGCGTTCGGCGCGTTCCCAGAGGCCGGCTCGCCGCGCGGCCTCACTGTCCACGAAGATCATCGCGTTGTCGCGCCCTTCGACGACCGAGACCACCCCGTCAAACGCGCTGGTGTAGGACGCGACGTCGCGCCCGACCCCGATCATCATGATCGCGGTCGCCCGGTCCGGGCTGAGCTTCATGCCCACCTCTCCGTCGGCACGCGCCCCCCAGGGGGTCAGCCGCGCCACGACGCTCCCCCCCTCCCGAAGGATCGCGCGCTCGATGCTCGGGTCCGGCGCCGCCAGCACCGTCTGGTCGCGCAGCTGCCCCGCCACAGAGCGCGCCCGTTCGGCCAGATTGGCCCGCCAGATCTCCAGCACCAACGCCGCGTCCCAGATCCGCGCCAGCTCAACCCCCAGCGTCCACGCGCTGCCCCCGAAGACATGCACCACGGTCACCGGCATGCTTCCCGACGCCGCGACGACCTCCTCCGCCAGACGCCCGGCCCGCAGACGGCGCGTGAACGCGAACGTTCCCTCGTGATAGCTCAGAGGCTCGCCGAGGATGTTCAGATCCATCCGCGCCAAGGCTTCCTCGGGCGCCGCGAGCGTGACCCGCACGCCCTCGGCGGCCAGCCCGACCTCAAGTCGGGAGAGCAGCGCCCGCTCTCTGAGCGCGAAGACCGTATCTGTCAGGAAGAGGACGTGCATGCGGACCTCGGTCAGTCATCGCCCAACGCAGAGCCTACCACACCCCGCCGCTCGATCACATCAACGTCCCGCACGCTCATCGCCCTCGCCCCCTCGGAGGCCCAGAGGCCGACCCAATGTCCCGGCGTGATCTCCGCGAGGCACGACGCCCCCCGGTCAACCCCCTCGGGCGCCTCGTGCCAGGGCCACCAGGGGCGCCGATCGGACCCGAGGCGTGTGAACTGTCCCTCGTCCTCGACCAGATCGCGCACGGTCTGCAGACGCTCGCGTCGGTCGTGCATCCGGGGGATGCAGGCGAGCAGCCCGCGTGTGTACGGATGCAGGGGATCGGCGAAGACGGTCTCGCAGTCGCCGTACTCCACCACGCGCCCCGCGTACATCACGCAGACCACGTCCGCCTGCTCGCGGACCACGCCCAGGTCGTGCGTGATGAGCATGACCCCCATCCCCCGGGTGCGTTTCAGCCCGTCGAGCAGGTCCAGAATCTGAGCCTGGATGGTGACGTCGAGCGCGGTGGTGGGCTCGTCGGCGAGCAGCAGCCGGGGGCGGCAGGCCAGCGCCATCGCGATCATGACGCGCTGCCTCATCCCTCCCGAGAACTGATGCGGGTAGGCCGAGAGTCGCGACCCGGGGTCGGGGATCCCCACCTCGCGCATCGACTCGACCGCGATCTCGCGGGCCTGGCCCTTGCGCACCGCCTGGTGCTGCACGATCGCCTCGACGAGCTGATCGCCGATCGAGAAGACCGGGTTGAGGGAGGTCATCGGCTCCTGAAAGATCATCGCGATCTTTCCCCCCCGGACGCGGCGCATCGCCCGCGCGTCGAGGCCGAGCAGGTTCACCGGCCCGTCCCCCTCGTTGAATCGGATCGTTCCCCGGTCAACGCACGCCGGCGGGGAGGGGATCAGGCCGAGCGTGGTGAGGGCCGTCACGGACTTGCCGCACCCCGACTCGCCCACGACCGCGAGCGTCTGCCGGGGATGGATCGTCATGCTGACGCCGTCCACCGCCTGGATGCGCGGGCCCCGCCCGTTGGCGAAGGAGACCGCCAGATCACGGACCTCAAGCAGGGGCGCCGAGGCGTCGTCTGGTCGGCGTGCGGGCTCGCCACGGGGATCGCTCATGCGCCGCGCCTCGCTCGCTTCGGATCGAACGCCTCGCGCAACCCTTCCCCGACGAAGTTCAACGCCAGCAGCGTCAGCCCCAGCAAGAGGCACGGGAAGAAGAGCAGCCACCAGTGGCTCTTGTACGGGTTCAGCTCGCTCAGCCCCTCCGCGGCGAGGTTCCCCCAGCTCGGGAGCGGCGGCTTGACCCCGATGCCCAGGAAGCTCAGAAAGCTCTCCTGCAGGATCGCCTGCGGGACGGCGAGCGTGGCGTACACGATCACCGGACCGAGCAGGTTCGGCAGCAAGTGGCGACCGAAGATGCGACGCGTCGGCGCCCCGATCGCCCGCGCCGCCTCCACGAAGGGTTGGTTCTTGAGGCTCAGGACCTGCCCCCGGATGACCCGCGCCATCGTCAGCCAGGAGACCCCCCCGATCGCGACCAGGAGGGTGACCACGTTGACCGCGTTCTGAGAAGCGCTGCCCAGCTCACCCGACCCGATCGCCGCGAGCGCCTCACGCTCCAGCGCCGCCCGGCGTTCGTCGGTCGCCCCGCCCGGATCGCCAGCGAGCGCCGCGTCCACGTACGCCTGACGCTCGGCGCTGAACCGCGCCACGCGGTCCGCCGCCCACCCCTCCACCGCCGCGTCCACCGCGACCGCGAGGAGCACCACGAGCAGGATGTACGGGAGCCCGTAGAGGATGTCCACCACCCGCATCATCGTCGCGTCGATCATCCCTCCCGCGTACCCCGCGATCGCGCCGTAGAGCGTGCCGATGCAGACGCTGAGCATCGCCGCGGCGATGCCGATCCCGAGCGAGATGCCCCCCCCGGTCAGGACTCGGACGAGCAAGCTCCGCCCAAGCAGGTCCGTCCCGAGAAGCGGGCTGGGCGCCAGCCCGAGCACGCGCTCGAACGCGGGCCCCTCCCGCTGCTCAAAGAGTTCGTCCACCGTCATCCCCGCGTCCGACGCGATCGATGCGACCCGGGCGCCGACCTCCGGGTCCTCCGACGCCCGCCCCTGGACGGCGAGCACGAGCCGTTCGATGTCGCGCTCATCGTGCGGCGCCCAGGCGGGAGGCAGGCGCCCTTCCCGAGGCGACCCCGCGTTGTACCGGGGCGTCCCCTCCGGACCCGTCAGGGTGAACGGGAGCGACCCGAGACTCGCCAGCAGCATCAGCGTGAGAAAGACCAGCCCCGCCAGTCCCGCCGGCGAGCGGGTCAGGGGGTGGTCCTTCTGGACCGGGGGCGCCATGATCGCCGGGACCGATCGCTCCGCGTCCGGTTTGGTCGGGGCACGCCGCATGGCGTCACGATACCCCATGCGCCTCGTCCGCGCTCAGCCGTCGGTTTCTTCAGCGCCCTCGCCGGCGCTCTCCCCGGCGCCCTTGGGCTTGACGATCACCGTGATCTGACGGTCCTCGGTGTAGTAGCGTTTGAAGACCTCCTGGACGTCTCCGGCGCTGAAGCTCCGATACATCTCCGGAGCCGTCTCGATGTCCCCGAGGTCTCGCCCGCGGTAGACCAGCCCCGAGAGCTGGGCCGACCAGAACCCGGGCTGCTTGATCTGCTCGTCGAGGGTGTTGAGAACCTGCGCCCGGGCGGTCTCGACCTCCTCGGCGCTCGGCCCCTTCTCCGCCAGCTCGCCGAACATCTCGTGGATGACGCCGGTCAGACGCTCCCCGTTGCCCGGGCCGGTCGCCGAGGCGGCGAAGAACAAGCCCAGCTCCGGGTACTCGACGCCGGGGATGGACTGCGCCGAGATCGAGTAGACCTGCTGCTCGGCCTCACGGACCCGCGCGATGAGGCGCGTGGTCATGATCTGCGCCGCGAGGTTAAGCGCCCGACGATCGCGGACCTCGTCGATCGAGGTCCCGAAGCTGCCCGCCAGCGCGATCGCGACCGGGGTCTGCGTCTCGACCTCGCGGATCACCACGCGGGGACCCTCCTGGCGCCCGATCTCCCGGTAGCCGTCGAGGACGCTCTCGGAGATCCGCTCCCGCTCGCTGAGCGACCCGAGGTACCGGGCCGTGAGTTCCAGAGCGGTGCGCCGGTCCAAATCGCCCACGACGCTCACCTCGATGGGCGCCTCCCGGATCACCCGGTCAAGCCAGGCCTGGGCCTGGTCGAGCGTGATCGCGCCGACCTGCTCCTCGGTCAGCGGACGCCGACGCGTCTCCCCCTCCGGGAGCAGAGCGTCGGCCATCGCCTCCATCACCTGGCCGTTGGGCGTCTTGGCGTTCTGCTGGATCTGCAGGACGCGCTCCTGCTTCCACTGATCGAAGGCCGCGCTCTCGATCCGCGGACGCGTCAGCAGCAGGTGGGCCAGCTGCAGCCCTCGCTCGAGTTCCGCGGGGCTGCCCGAGACGCTCAGGGACATCACGTCCGTGCCCGAGCCCCCGCCCACGCCGACCTTCGAGCCGGTCATCAGGTCGCGGATGTTCGTGGACGAGAGCGTGTCGGTCGCGGGCCGGTTCCAGGCCAGAGCCGCGGCCTCGGAGACGCCCCGGTTCGATTCGTCCTCCATGATCTCGCCACCCGCGAGGGCGATCGAGACGGTGACCTGATCCTCCTGGATGGTCATCTCGCGGTGGTGGACACAGACGTTGTTGTCCATCCACGCCGTGGCGACACCCGTCGCCTCGTGCTCGGTCAGGGAGACGATCTCACCCGGCTCGGGGAGCTGGGCCATCAGCTCGCTCGGGCGATCGGCCTCCTCCTCCGCCTCCGGGGTGACGCTCAGGGCCTCCTGCGCCATCGCCAGCAGCTCATTCTCGTCGGGCACATCCGCCGACGTGGGCAGCTCGAGCACCGTGGTCACGGCCCGGTCGTCGAACAGCTCGTTGAAGACGACGCTCACCTCCTCGGGGGTGATCGAGTCGGCGTACTTCCTCACGAGGCGCAGGCTCTCCTCGGCGCTGATCGGGGTGGCCCCGGTCGCGATCGCGGAGTTGAGCCCCGCGAGCCTTGCCCCCGCGGGCATCGTGTCGGCACGCTCCGCGGTGCGCTCCGCCGCCGCGATCGCCGCCCGACGCACGTCGTCGATCTCGCGCTGCGTGAAGCCGTGCAGCCGGGCCCGACGCAGCTCCGTCGCGGCCTCGCGGAGCATCGTCTCCCAGTCGCTCGCGTCACCCTGCACGCTCAGCTGGGTCAGGTGCATCGCGTCGAACAGATCCATGGCCATCGCCGCGCCGGAGGTGAAGCTCACGGCGTCCTCGTTGATCTTCGCCCCCAGACGCCGGTTGAACGCCTGGGTCGCCATCGACTCGACGAGCCGGGCGCGGAACTGGGCCTCCGTGGTCACCGGCGCCCGCTCCTCCTCGATCCCGATGAACCCCACCTCCGCGTCCGTCAGTTCATCGTCCGTCGCGACGATCGCACGCATCTGCGTGTACGCCTCGATGCCCGGGTCCAGATCCACGGGACGCGGCGTCCGCTCGCCCCGGTTGAAGGTCTCACGCACGGCCGCCTCGATGTCCTTGGCCTCGAAGTCCCCCGCGATGATGAGCGTGGAGTTCGAGGGGGTGTACCACTTCGTGTAGTAGTTGACGAAGTCCTCGCGGGTCACCCCGTTGATCGTCTCCTCCGTGCCGATGGGCAGGCGACGTCCGAACGTGGAGCCCGGGGCGAGCTTCTCGAAGATCTGGTCACGCACGCGCTGGTCCGGCCCCTGCCCGGTGCGCAGCTCCTCCATGATCACGCCCCGCTCCTCGTCGATCTCCTCGGCGAGCAGGAGCATGCCGAAGAGCACGTCCTCGTAGAACAGGAACCCCTTCTTGAGCGTCCCGATCTCGGTGTCGGGGAGGGAGAGCGTGTACGCGGTCTGGTCGAAGCTCGTGAAGGCGTTGAGGTGCTGCCCGAAGGACATCGAGAGGGACTCGAAGTACGGGATCACCTCGCCCGGGGGAATGTTCGTCCCCCCGTTGAAGGCCATGTGCTCAAGGAAGTGGGCGATGCCGCGCGTCTGTTCGGTCTCGTTGAGCGAGCCGGTGGAGACGTGCAGGTACATGTTGGCCCGCCCGGGGGGGTTGGCGTGCTCGAGAATGATGTAGGACAGCCCGTTGTCCAGCTCGCCGGTGACCAGATCGGGGTCGACGGTGAGGGGCTGAGCCAGGCCGGACGCGGTGAGGATCGCCAGAGCGCCGAAGGGCGCGAGGCCCGCTGCATTGAAAGACATCGAAAACTCCTGAGGGACGCGGAACGCCGCGTCCTGAACGCGCGGGCTCCCAATCTGTAAAGCCAAACCCGGACGCGGGTTGCACTCCCGCCCGTCCTCGTGAAACCCATCTCCAAGTCAGGGCGACAGGATTCGAACCTGCGACCTTGTGGCCCCAAACCACACGCTCTACCAAGCTGAGCTACGCCCTGACGCCTCCCCGGGCCGTCCCGGGGCCCCTCACTCTATTCGCCCCGCCCCCCCGGGGCCCCGCGCCCCCCCGGCCGGGACCGAGGAAACACCCGCCCGGGGGACCCCCCGAGCGGGCGCGATGATGAATCGGTTGGCCGCCCGTCGGGGACGGATCAGAGCGGAACCTCACGGAACATGACGATCCGCGGACGCTCGCCACGCTCGGTCACGTTCGAGCGGTCCTCCACCAGGCTGAACCGACGCGCGTAGCTCGGCACGAGCGGGTCGTCCTCCCGCAGGTCCGCCACATCGCTCTCCTGGTACCCGTGCACGACGAACCAGACCGCGAAGGTGTCCGAACGCACGTCGGTGGTCGCCAGGACCGCGTCGAGCACCGCGAGCTGCTCCTCGTAGTCGTTGGCGATCTCGTCCGACTGATCCGCGTAGAGCTGACGCTCGACGGTCACCACGTCACCCGCCACGCTCCGCGACTCGATCGCCAGCGGATCCCCCGCCGCGTCGGTATCGATCCCGTAGGACGTCGCCAGGTTCTGGCGGATCTGGTCGAACCATCCCGAGCCGAAGAGACTCTCGACCGCGACCGGATCGGCAACGGCTGCGACCGCCTCGGCCGGCGACGCGAAGCCCTGCTGCTCCCGGAGTCCCTCGATCCCGGTGAGCACCGTCCGGCCGGTCTCGGAGGCGGACGCCGAGGAGGCGGGCGCGAGCAGGTTCGAGGTCCGCTGGTTGCTCGCCATGACCGCCGCAGCCTGGACCGGGTCGGTCCACACCGTGCCGTTCTCGTCGAGCCCCAGGTACTGGAAGGGGACCGAACCGCTGGTTGCGATGTTGACACCCGTGCCCTGGTAATCGAACGAGCTGGCGCGGTACGTCGCGGGCGTCCGGTCCCGGTACGCGATCAGGTGGGCCGCGATGTCCGGCGTCTCACGGGGCGTGAGCAGCGTCGGGCCCAGGATGTTGTCCGGCGAGGCGGACATCGGATCGAAGCCCCAGAACTCACGCCGCCCGGAGAACATCGTCTCGAGCGAGGGCGAGAGCATCGGCACGGCCCGGAGGGTGTCGAGCGTCGCCGTGTTCAGGTTGATCCGGCCCATGACCTTGGACGTGAGCGCCTCGCCCGCGTCCGCGGGGCCGAAGCGCCGGAACCGGGTGACGATGTCCATCGCCATGGGGAGCCCGCCGTCGGTCGCCACGTCTAGGCTGCCGGTGTTGGCGCGGTACACCCCGTCGGCGTCCTCGTCGTAGAACTGGACATAGTCGTCCAGACGCAGGTGCAGACGATCGAGCACGTAGCGGTGGCCCCCGATCGCGGGGCGTTCGACGAGGTACTCGAGCGGATCGGAGGGGCTCGGCGCCCCGCTCGGGAGGCCCGGGTCGGGGTTGAACCCCAGGGCGTGCCCGAGCATCTCCCCGAAAGTGATCCACTGGGTGTCATCGAAGTTGCTCGGGTTGGTCGGATCGGGCGTCTCGATCCACCCCACCGCCGGGATCAGGAGCAGGTCGGTCGGGCTCACCAGCGCCTTCAACTCAGAGACGCCCGAGTAGGGATCGGTGACGTTCTCCCGGATGGTCTTGTTCGACGGGGGAAGCTCCGGGTTGAGGACCGTCTGGGCGACGTTCCCCGCCGGGGCGTAGAAGGGATCGCCTTCCTCGTTCTGCGCGATCAGACGCGTGCGGTCGGCGACGCCTCCCTTCGCATTCGGGTGAGCGGCGATGGAGGGAACCGCCGGTCCGACGCCGCGCGAGTCGTCCTTGTCGAGGAAGTCGATGAACGAGTCGAAGGCGAAGTCCTTGATCATCTCGAAGTCGGACTTGCGCAGCTTGGAGCCGTTGCCGCGGGGGGGGACGGAGTTGAACCGGACCGTGGAGGAGGTGGGCGAGTCGATCATCCACGCGGGCAGCACGCCCCGCCCGGTCACGCCCGCGGGCTGGACCGCGTTGGTCCCCGGGTGGTCACCGCGCCGGATCGAGCCGGTGTAGACGATGGTGAAGCCGGAGTTGTCGTTGGAGCCACCGGCGACGTTGCCGCTGGCCGTGGCCTCGTCACCCGCCAAGGTGCTGGCGACCTCGTCGCTCGTGATGTTCGCGGGGACGGGGACCAGGGTGGCCGAGCCGTCGCTCCACTCAATCGGGGCGCCGGGGCCCCCGCCACCACCCGTGGAGGAGCCCGGCTCGACGAGCCGGTCCACGAGCAGGTCGTGCTCCGGCGTGAAGCTCGCCAGCGACATCCCGCCCGGCGTCTCAAGCTCCATGCGCCGCCAGAGACGCACGACCTTGTCCTCCGCCGTACGCCCCAGGGCCGGCGTCGGCGCCGGCTTCAGGATGTTCACGTATCGGTTGGAAGAGTTGTCCACGGGCTGGCCCGTCAACGCGTCGAACTCGCGGATGCGCACCGGGCTGTTCGCGTTGCCGGTCACCTGGAACTGGCGGTTCAGCCACTCGACCACGTCGTCCTCGCTGACCGACTGACCCGGGAAGTACCCCTGGAGCAGATCCGTCCACTTGCTGGCGATCTCGCCGAGGGCGTCCGGCCCGTCGTTGGCCAGGACGTAGAACGTCCGAGCCTCGCCCGGGTCGAGCACCACGTTGGTGTACTCGTTCGCGTTCTCGTCGTAGTCGGCGATCTTGAACAGACGCCCGTTGAACTCGAAGTAGAACAGGTACTCGTCGTCATCCATGACGGCGCCGTCCCCCTTCTCCGCCGATCCAAGCTCGATCGGCACATCGAAGGGATTGGCCAGCTGGAAGGAGAGCGCCACGAGCACGAGGTCCTCGTTGGCGGTCCAGGCGCTGGCGTCGTCCCAATCGTCCGTCCGGATGGTGATCGGGCCGGGCACGTCGCTGTCGTCTCCGCCCGAGGGGACCCAGGGGGGCCCCCCGCCGCCGGCGCTCTCGTCATCCCCCCCGGAGTTCTTGCTCGCGTCGGTGAGGATGACCATCGAGGCCACCTCCGTGAGCACCGGGTAGGCCTCCAGGCCGTAGACCGTGTACGCCTTGCGGTGAAGCTCGTCCTCATCGGCCTCCGGGGGAACGAGGCCATCGCCGATGTCCCCGAGCTTGACGTCCTTCGGCCAGGGGAAGGCGCCCCCACCGCCGACCGTCGTGTCGAACTCGGTCGCCTCGACCGCCGAGGAGCCGGAGCTGAGCGCGAGCACGGCCAGCGGGGTCGGCTCGATGTTGTCGTCGTACGCGTCGATCAGGTTCGCCGTCAGGAACGAGCTGAGCGTGAGCGCCAGCTCCGGGCCCTGACGCCCGTAGAACATCGTCCGGAACTCGGGCTTGGCCGGGTCCCACGCCTCATCGAGCGAGGCGCTGCCGGCCAACGCCGTCGCAAAGACCTCGTACACGTCGCTCGCGCTCGTCTGACCCGTCTCCAGACCGATCAGGAACTCATCGATCCGCGCCGGCGCCTCGAACTCCCCCAACGTCCCCAGGTTCTCGTCCCCGAGCGCGACCGAGAGGATGTCCGCGCCCCCGCTGAACGTCGTGATCCGCGTGCGCGGCGTCACCGCCCGCAGCGCCATCGAGTCCGGGTCCAGGATCCCGTCCGTCTCCGGCGGACGCGCCGGGTCGAACTCCTGGTTCAGCGTGTCGTGACGCGCCCGATCGAGCGCCGTCGGGCGCGTCGTCATCAGCGGCGACATCCGACGCGTGGTCCGGTTCAGGTTGCTGTTGCGATCATCGAAACGCCCGAAGACGACCTGCTCCAGGCGGGAGTTGATCTCGTCGTCGTTGATGCCCCAGAACGTGAGCAGTTCGGTCAGATCGGTGATGCCGAACAGACCCGACCCCAGGTCGCTCGCCCCCACCCCAACCGGGTCCGTGGGGTCCATCGACCCCACACGCTCGTAGTACGAGCGCAGACGCAGCGCCGCCTCCCGTTCCGGGTCCGCCTGGTCAAGCTCGAAGCGCGAGACCTCCCGCAGCGTGCCGAGGGGCGCCGAGACGCGTCCGATGTCCCCAACGCTCAGGTTCGACTCGGTCTCGATCGCCAGCGCGATCGCGTCGGTCGCGAACGTCCCGATCGCCTGCGCGTTCCACGCCTCGTCCGGGGAGGGCGTGACCTGGCCCAGCAGGCTCGAGTTAAGCTGGTACGGGGCGTAGTCCGCATAGATATCGCCCTGCCCGGTCCGCGCGTCGCGCTTGATGCTGCCCAGCGCCAGGCCCTTGCTTGTCGGGCGCCGGTAGTCGCGATACTCGCGCCCCTGATCGGCCATCGTCAGAATCCGGCGCAGATCGATCGAGGAGGGCGTCCACCCCGACTTCCGCGTGGGACCGACCAGCCCGTCCGTCGCCGTGTTCACGTTCACCAGCGCCGAGAGGTCAACGACGCGCGCCGCGCCGAAGAGGCGGTACCCCTCCACCGGCGCCAGGAACTGGAACACCGACTCGAACGCCGTGGACCCCGACGCGTCGGACAGCTCGAACCAACGCGAGTCCGCCAGCCCGTCCCCGTCGGCGTCCGCGTACTGATACGCGGGGTAGTCCGGGCTCGACCAGTCGGCGATCTCGCCCATCCGGTCGTACGTGAAGAAGGACTGGTTGAGCGGCATGAGCATGAACCGCTGGTTCGTGCTCCAGAGCGCCGGGATGTTCTCCGGGTCGTCGTTGGTCCCGAAGACGCTCGAGAACGGCACGGGCGTGCTGAAGCCGGGAACCCAGAACCCGCCGGGCGTGTACCCCGGCTCGGCGTCGAAGCCCCCCGCGTCGCCGCGCAGGTTGTACAGGTTCACGAACATCCCGTCGGGGGAGAGGTTCGAGATGTGCGCCCAGTCGCGCTTGTCCAGGTACTCGATCCGGTGCTTCTCGCCCGAGAGCGTCGAGGTGAACCGCCCGGTGGCGCTGAAGCGGTCGGTCCCGTCCCCCAGGTAGGTCGGCTCGGTCGAGGCCAGCCAGGGGTCGGAGGCCACGCGCCGGTCCAGACGCAGCTCACGCAAGCGCGACGGGATGTCCGTCGTTTCGCTCACGCTCCACGCCGAGTCCATCGTCCCCGTCGGGTTGAAGGCCAGACGCTGCGCGTTGCCCGCGGGCGTCCCGCCGGGCAGGACCGTCCGGTCCGGGATGCTGCGAACCGACCAGTCGGTCCGCGGGAGGTCCACGTTCTCGCGGTGCGGAACCTGACGCGCCTGGAGCGAGGTCGTCGGACCGCCCCCCCACGTCCCGCTCGCCGGCCCCCCGGTGTCCTCGAAGGAAAGACGCAGCTCAAGGTCGAGCCGATCGTCGGCGATCGTCTGGGCGATGTAGTCCCCGAAGATCGGTCCGAAGCCCTCGACGCGCCGCCCGAGTTCGTTCGCCGTCGCGCTCCGCCCGTCCCCCTGCCCGATGGTCACGTAGACCGCCGCGAAGACGGAGATGAGCGCCAGCGCCCCCACCACCAGCAGGAGGGCCGAGCCACGCTCACGCCGCGACGCCACCCCGCACCGCTCGCGCAACTGCGTCGGGCGACGCTTGCGGAGGCCAGCGCCACCGATCAGTGTCCGGGCGCTCGTGCCGCGTGAAGTCTTGTTCGAACGCATCGCGTTGCTCCTTCCTGCATGCGCCGCCCCGGGGGCGGACGCTCGCCGGCGCGCTCGCACGCCGGCCCTGTCCTCAACGCTCCCGCGTGAGATCGACCACGAACTGCGTCGTCGTCTCCACGCTCGGATCGGTGGGGTCCGCAAAGCTCATCGTGATCCGCAGCATCGTCGGCCACGGCCACGCCTGGTCGTCGGTCAGGTCCGCCGGGTCCCCCGGGTCGAAGTACCCGAAGACCGCCTCTTGAGCCACAAGATTCAGCGGCTGCGGTAGGTTTGCAGACCGTCCCATCACCAACTCGCTTATCCGCGCCAACTCATCACTATCGCGAACTCCCGAACCAGGGAGTTGCTCAATGTGCGGGAGGTTCGCTGAGAAGAAGCTCGCCACTTGATCCTCTGGATCATTAGGATCGATGACGCCGTCACCGTTGATGTCGGCCTCGGCACGATTCAATCCGAACCAGACAATCTGTCCTTCACGAGGATCACCCGACCGGTTGTTCGTCCACCCGAAGGACCACTCCACGATGAACTCGGTGCAGCGCGGGATGAACGCGCTCGCCGCGAGCATCTCCTGATCCGCCTCCCGGTACGCCCGCTCGCGCTCGCTCCCGACCTCGGTGTCCGGGATGCCCAGCAGGGGCGGCGTGTCCTCGTAGCGCATCCGGGCCAGCGTGTACGGGTGGATCGCGTCCGTGATCCCGTCGCTCAGCTCGCTCGGCAGTGCGTTGAGCATCCACTTGCGCATCACGTCGGACGAGGC
>JBITAG010000298.1:0-3884 GCA_044439985.1 Phycisphaerales bacterium JB059
GGGTCGACCCCCCCTTGCCCGCGTCCCCCCCGGTCCCGAAGAGCACCACCGCACCAACCGCCAACAGGCCGATCACGCCCGCGCCGCCCGCCAAACGCCCCGGGGCGCGCGGACGCTCCGCTCGGCGCCGCAGCTTCTCGACGCGCGCCGCAAGGTCATCGAGATCGAGCGGCTCCCGCGCATTCAGCAGCGTTTCGCACAACGCCCGCCAGCCCCGGCCCGTCCTCCCGAGCGCGTCCCACCGCTCCTGATCACCCGCGAGCTTCCCGTCCCGCGGCGTGCGGAACGTCACGAGCTGAGCGATCAGGGCGCCGAGCGCCCGCTGCTCACCGATCGCGTTCGCTTCCGGGTCTGGCCCAAGCAGATCCGTGGGCGCGGGGTCGGTCAGCACGCCGCGCCACACGCCCGGGTGATCCCCCTTCACCAGCACGTTGGACGGGCGGAGAGCGCCATGGACCCGGTCATCACACCGCTCGTGGATCACCCGCAGCCCGGCAATCACCCCCCCCACGATCCGGGACAGCTCGCTCGGTCGCAGCCGGATGCGGAGCTGGATCAGGTCCTCGGCACTGCAGGAGGCCGCTTCGGTGATCGCGTACGCCGACCCGGGGCCAAGGGCCCCCGCGTCCACGAGGCGCACCCATCCCTCACCCGATTCGGCACACCGGCGCTGCGTTTCGGCGGCATCGAGGTGTCGGGCGGCCCGCGCCTCGTCCTCGATGTCCGCGCTCGTGACCAGTTTGAGCACGTGCTCGGCGCGGTCGCTCAGCGGCGCCCGCGCTGCGCGCACACACTCGCCCGGCCCCTCCCACAGCACCTCGTCTGGGGCAAAGTCCCCAACGAAGCCGTTCGATGAAGGCGGATGCTCATTCACGCGTTCGGCTCAGCGCTTTTTTCATTCCGGATCGGGCCCGATTGTAAATAATTCATATGTGGCGACACAAAGTATGCACAACATTGGTTTCGGACCTGTCTCTGATCGACCGGACCGGTAGACTGCATCCGTGCTCCGAGAGTGTTCAACATCGTCGAGTAGCGTCCGCGTGAAGACCGACCCGGAACCCCGACGAAGCGTCCAACGACTGAACTCAGTCGTCCTGTCGGGCCATCTGACATTGTACCGCGCCGTGCTCTCCTCCTGGATCGAGCAGTCCGAGCGATTCCGGCTCCTCGGCGAGGCGCCGGACGCCAACACCGCCCTGACGATCTGTGCTCGCCACCAACCGGACGTTCTCCTCCTCGATGCGGACATGCCCGGGCGGGACCCCTGCGAGGCCACACGGGTCATCGCCCTGCGATGCCCCTCCACCCGCATCCTCCTGCTGACCGCATCCCTGGCGGACCATCGCCTGCAGCACGCCCTCGACTCCGGGGTCGCCGGCATCCTCACCAAGGACGAGACCCCCGAGTCCCTCTCCGACGCCATCGGGCGTGTCGTGCGCGGCGATCGCGTGCTTTCCCCCGCCGTCCAGGCCCGGCTCACCGACGCTCCCTCCGCTTCACCCGACGCCCGTCTCTCCACGCGCCTCTCCACGATCAGCCCGCGCGAGCTGGAAACCCTGCGATACATCGCCCAGGGGCTGAGCAAGAAGCAGATCGCCTCCCACATGCACCTCTCCATCAAGACGGTGGACAACCACACCACCAACCTGATGAACCGCCTCGACCTGCACGACCGGGTCCAGCTCACCCGCTTCGCCCTCCGCGAGGGACTCGTCGAACTCTGAGCCGCCCCGGGCGGGTACCCTCCGATCCGGGCCCGTGGCGGAACTGGCAGACGCGGCGGACTTAAAATCCGCTTCCCGGAAACGGGAGTGAGGGTTCAAGCCCCTCCGGGCCCATTGCGTTCCCCTCAGCCCCCCCCTGCTACGATTCCGGCCTCTCCACCACGAGACGCCGGAGCCGCCATGCCCCCTCCCACCGCGATCGACCGACCCACCGCGCCCGCCCCCGAGGCTCCTGTTGAGGTCCACGCGACCGGGCCCAACCCCGAGCCGCTGTCAACTCCGAAGCGCAAGACCTCCACGAGCCGCCTCGTCAAGCGGATCGTGAAGCGCGTCCTCGGCGTTGGCGCGATCATCGCGCTCGCGGTCGTCGGCTGGACGCAGGGCTGGTACGCCGTGCCCATCATCATCGGCCTCTTCGTCCTCTGCGGCGTGCTCGACGTGCTCCGCCACCGCCCCCTCTGGCTCTGGCAGGTGGACAGCTACTTCTTCGGCAAGGGCGTGCTCACCTGGGTGCTCGCCCCCTTCAACCTCCTCATGGACCTGATCTCCCTCCCCTACTGGAACAAGATCATCTACCAGCTCGATGACCTGCCCAAGCTCCACCAGGATGAGATCACCAGGGTGCTCGACGCCGCGAAGGAGGCGGACCTGATCGCCCAGCTCGAGGACAAGATCACCGACGGGCGGAGCATGATCTTCTTCAAGTGGTACGGCAAGGACCTACCCGTCTCGGTGGACGTCCCCGCCTTCCACGAGCAGTACAAGACCATCCGCACCATCGGCGTCTCGGTCTTCAACAAGCGCAAGAGCACCTCGTGGCACTTCGGGCCGCTGCGCGCCACCTTCCGTGTGCTCTACAACCTCCGCCCCACGCCGGACAACGCCGCCTTCATCCAGGTCGGCGACCGGGTCCACCACTGGAACGACCAGCCCCTGTTCATCTTCGACGACACGATCATGCACCAGTCGTGCAACGAGAGCGACCACGCCCGCTACTGCATGTTCATCGACATCGTGCGCCCGAACAAAATCCCCGCGGTCATGAACGTCATCGTCCATGGCCTCCAGTTCCTGCTCATCCGCATCAACCGCTCGTTCTACAAGCGTTGGGCGATGATCAAGTAATCCGCGGCGCGTTTGCCTCAGGGGCAGCCCTGCGCGAACAGGGCCAGGAACGCGGTCACATCGCTGAAGTCGAACGATCCGAACGGCTCGGCCAGATCCCCCTCCAGCAGCCCGCTCGAGAACGCGCCGAGAAACACGACGACGTCATCGAAGTTCAGCTCGCTGTACGGCTCCGCGAGGTCCGCCGCGTTGCACGGGTCCTCGTCACAGCACGGCCCGCCGGACACGATCACCTCGACCGTCCCGTCCGCGAGCAGCGCGTCGCCAATCGTCAGATCGAACGACGACGCGTTGGCGTTGTACACGCCAACCGATGGCGGCGTCGTCGCCTCGAAGTGCACCACGTTGGCGATCGCGAACTCGTACGACTCGCATTCGATCGTCGCGATCAGGATCGGATTGCTCTCATTGAGCGGCAGCCCGATGATCGGAGGCAGCTGAGCCCCGCTGATCTCGACGCCGGTGCTGTCGAACTGGTCCACCATGGACAACAGCTCCAGATCGGGGTGGAAGACCACATGAGTCGGCTCAATCCCAAATCCCGTCTCGATACGGAAGTTGAACATCGCCAGCGCCGGCGTGACGCCAGGCGTCAGCCCGATCTCGTCATCATCCCACAGCGCGAACACCTGGAGCGTGATGGTGTTCTGGGACGAGTAGAACGTTTGGTCGGCGGACAGTTCCAATGAAACCGCCTGCGCCGACGCCGACGCGCCGACGACCCCCAACGCCAGCCCGCTCGCCGCCCGAACCATCCAGTGCTGCGCTTGCATGCCCTGCCCTCCGGTTGTGCGTTCTCCCCAGCTCCCGAAGGTGACCCGGGTGAACTTGCCCAGTCTCCCACACCAGGAAGCCTCGTTCAAGACCCAAACAGGAGGGCCCCCGCCCCCCCGGAACAGGTTTGACGCCATCTGAACCCGGTTGGACCCGCCCCCCGGGGGGGCCAACAATCCTCTCCCCAGGGCACACAGACGCCGCGATGGTCGCCGCGTCGAGGGACAAAGCCGGTTCCGGGCCTCAAACCCGCCGGTC
>JBITAG010000299.1:0-2587 GCA_044439985.1 Phycisphaerales bacterium JB059
GCGCCAACGTTGAGGTCCAGCTCGATGGGCGGCTGGTCGTCCACGAACAGCCGCACGGCGCGTCGCGAGTACTCGAATCCGGCGCGGACCGAGGCCACGAAGAACGACACTCGGCCCCCGAGTCGCTTGCTGCTCTCGTTCACGCGGCGGGACACGATGGCGCCCACATCCTGCGGGATGATGGATCCAAGCTGCATTTCTCGACCGAGCCGATCAAGAACGCTGCGTTCGTCAACCCGCAGCTCACGCTGAGCAGCGACGGCTTGCTCGGACTGGGGAGTGTCGATCCGATCGCCCCGATGCACGTTCTGACGGGCGATCTGAGCCTGACCCCCAGCGCGTTGCTCAATGACGACGTGGTTGTGGAGGCTTCGGACGCCGTGCTCGGGCTCTACAGCAGCGACTCGGGATCGCGCGGGTCGGCGGTTGTCATGGGCGAGATCATCGGGCGCATCCTGGTGGACAAATGGGGTATCGGGCGCAACACCTCGAGCGCGGGGAGCGCCCTTTACTTCAAGTACGGCGCCTCGCCGGACTACTCGGCGAATCCGACCATGCTCGCCCTCGACGCGGACGGGGACATCTACCTCCCGAACGGTCGCCTGGGCATCGGGACAAGCAACCCGCAGCGTGCGCTCGATGTGGCCGGCACGGTCCGGGCCTCGGTCGTGGAGGTGACGGGCGCCGACCTCGCCGAGCGATTCCCCACGACAGACGCCACGGACGCCTCTCCGGGGACCGTACTGGAGATCGACCCCACGGCGCCGGGGGCGCTGCGTGTCTCGACGGGGGCGTACAGCCGCCTCGTCGCGGGCATCGTCAGCGGGGGGAACGGGCTGCCCGCCGGGACGATCATGGGCCACCTGCCGGGACAGGAGGACGCGCCCGCGGTGGCGTTGTCCGGTCGGGTATGGGTCAAGTGCGTCGCGGGCGCGCAGGGGGTGGCCGCGGGTGATCTGCTGACCAGTTCTGATCGGGCGGGGCACGCGATGCGCGTGGACGACCCGGCCCGCGCGGTCGGGGCGGTCATCGGGAAGGCGATGACGGCGCTGGCGCCGGGCGAGACGGGCATGGTGCTCGTGCTGGTCGGTCTTCAGTAATGACCCGGATCTCAGGGAGACGTGACATGCCTGCCCCAATCCTCACCACGACACTGATCGCCGTCACGGGCGCCGTCCATGCCGAAGCGCCCCCCCAGAACCCGGACCAGGCCAACCGATGGGGCCTCTGCGACATGGAGGGGTTTATCGGGGGCGTGCAGCTGCGGGGAGGGGGCATGGCTGGCAGCGGGTGGGACGGCTCGGGCGCCAACGCGACCACCGTCTACTTCCGGATCGAGAACTCGACGAGCGACCTCGGCGCCGGCCAGCGGGCCGCGATTCTCGCCGGCCTCCAGATCTGGGCCGACATCGTTCAGATCGACTTTGTCGAGATCGGGGTGGCCAACGCCAATCGCTCGATCGACTTCCGCTTCGTGACCGGGAACCACTGCAGCCAGGAGCCGGATGAGTGCGGCGACGCGGACTGCGCCTTCGACGGCCCGAACGGCGTTCTCGCCCACGCGGGCTTTCCCCCCGGTGTCAACTCGGCCTGCGTGGACCCGATGGAGGAGACCTGGGCGGGCAATGTTCACTTCGACGATGACGAACCGTGGGAGCAGGACGACGCCGGCCCGGGGTTCAGCATGGCCCTCATCGCGGCTCATGAGGTCGGGCATGCGATCGGGCTCACACACGACACGGGAGGGGGCGGACCGCACATCATGCGTCCCCTCTTCAGCGACACCGACGGACTCCAGGCGCCGTCAGCCTCCGACACCCTCCATCTCTGGAGCGGATACGCCGCCGGGACGGGCGCCGTCGTCACGCTCGAGGAGGGGGGGCTTTGGGTCAACGGGAACTGGACCCTGACCGAGCTGGGACTGCCCGGGGCCCCGTTCAACACGATCGTCGAGGCGGAGAACGCGATCCCGCCCTTCGCCGACGTGGACATCAACGTCTCCGCGGGCTCATACCCACAGAGTGTGACGTTCAATCGCCCCTGCACCATCAACGCCATCGGCGGGACCGTCGTGATCGGTCAGTGATCGGAGACCCCATCATGCGAACCACCCTGACGACCGCGCTCCTTCTGCTGCTCGCCTTCCCCGCGTCGGCCCAACCCTACGAGATCGTTTCGTCGACCGTGGACGCCGGAGGGGGCGTGTCCAGCGGCGGCGCATTCGTACTTCATGGGACGATCGGCCAGCCAGAGGCCGGAGAGGTTCTTCTGGGAGGAAGCTTCGCCCTCGCCGGTGGCTTCTGGTCGGGGGCGAGCACCGGGCCGTGCAACGTCGCCGACTTCGCCCCTCCCTACGGGACGCACGATTTCACGGACGTGCTCGCCTTTCTCTCGGCCTTTGGCGCAATGGATCCCGCGGCGGACCTGGCTCCCCCCTTCGGTGACTACGACTTCACGGACGTGCTCACCTTCCTGACGGCCTTCGGGAGCGGGTGTCCGTAGCTCACGGCGCCCGCGTCTCAGTCCGGGACCTTCGCCTCGTCGACCAGGGACTCGAGCGCCTGGCGGGTCGTAAGCGACGTCGGGT
>JBITAG010000300.1:0-2631 GCA_044439985.1 Phycisphaerales bacterium JB059
AAGACCTCCGGGCCGAGTCGAGGGCGCCCTGACCCGGGTCAGCTCTCTTCCTTCTTCATGATGACGAGGTAGTTGAACCCGCGGAGGAAGTAGTTGCCTTCCTGGGCGGCCTTGTGCCAGTTGCCTCGGGCGAGCTTCTGGTTGTGCCGGACGACACTGATGATGTCCACGGGGCGGAAGTAGTCGCGCATGATCGCGAAGAGTTCGAACCCGATGGGCATGAAGTGCCCGCCCTTGCGTCCCTTCTCCTTGCGGAAGGAGTCGGAGACGTAGAGCCCCATGTAGCGTCGGTTGCGGAGCACGCGGTGCAGTTCCGCGATGACCTCCTCCATCGCCTCGTAGTAGCGGGCGCCCTCGGGCTCGTGCTCGGAGGGCGCCCGGGCGCCGGCGTCGAGTTTGCCGATGCAGGCGGGGTCGTCGGAGTAGTCCACATGGGTGGAGTAGGGGGGGTCCACGAATGCGAAGTCGACCGACTCGTTCCCGAGCGGGAGTTCCCGGGCGTCGGCTCGGGTGATCTCCGGGCGGGTGGGCGCCAGGTCGAAGCCGATGCCTTTGCGATTCAGGTCAGCGCAGACGTCCAGTGTGGTGCCCGAGCCGCACATGGGATCGACCACGGTGTCGCCGGTGCGGGTGTAGCGTTGGAGGAGCTGCCAGATGACCCAGCTCGGGGTGGCGCCGGTGTAGTCCTTGCTGCCCTGGAAGTTGCCGTTGGGGCTGTCGTAGTGCTGGCTGGGGTACTCCCAGAGGGTGGAGGTGAAGACGCGGAGGGGCGGGCGTCTGCCGGGGCGCACGCCGCGCGGCTCTCGTTCGACCTCGCTGGCGGCCTTCTCGATTCGATCGCGGAGGTCGGCGTTGGGTTTGTGACCCGGTCGGCTGCGCTTCATGCCAGCGCCTCGAGCAGTTTGGCCTTGGTGTCGGCGAGGGGCGCCATGACGCGAGCGCCCGCCGCTCTGGCGTGTCCGCCGCCGCCGAGCTTCTGAGCCACCTGGTTGACGTCTACGGCGTGGTCGCCCCCTTTGCTGCGCAGGGAGATCTTGGTGAAGCGTGAGTGGTCGGGCGCCTCGATCTCGGTGAGCAGGGCGGAGACGCGGATCTTCCCCACCGTCCGGGGGATGTCCACGAACCCGCCGGAGTCTCCCGGGGCGGCGCCCGAGGCCTCCAGGTCCTTGGGCGTCAGCGACATCAGGGCGATGGTGTCATCCTGATGCAGCTCCAGGGAGGCGAGCGCTCGCGCCATCAGGCGCAGGCGCTCGGGGCGGTCGTTCATCTCCGTCGCCTGGTAGAGGCGTTCGTGGTTCACGGCGCAGGCGAGGAGGTCGCCGGCGGTGCGCATGACGTCAGCGCTCACGTTGCCGTGCTTGAACCAGCCCGTGTCCGTGGCGATGCCGAAGTAGAGGGGCTCGGCAACTTCCGTGGGCAGTTCGCTGAGCGAGGAGAGTCCCAGCAGGAGGCGGCAGAGTTCCGCGACGGGCTGGCAGACCGCGGCGGCGGAGGTCGCCAAGTGCCGACGGGGGGCGGTGTCCGGGTCGCCCTGGAGGTGGTGATCGATGACGCAGGCGCGGTCGGCGCGCGCGCGCAGCCAGTCGGCGTACCCATCGAGTTGTCCCCACGTCCCCGTGTCGCAGACGATGATCGCCTCGGGATCGAGGGTGAACTCGGGCCTTTCGCCCGGGTCGATGTGCCTGACCTTCGTGGAGGCGGTGAGCAGCTTGTGCCAGGCGGGCATGGGTCCCATGTACCAGCACTCGGCGGTGCTGGCGGCGCCGCTCGTGTTGGTCGATCGGTTGATCGCGCGTGCGAGGGCGAGGGTGGAGCCCATGGCGTCGCCGTCGGGCTTGGCGTGGGTCAGGAGGACCACGGAGCGTTTACCTTGCAGCCAATCGGCGATCTCGGGGAGGGATGCCGTGCTGGTCCACTCGGGGTTGGTCACGAGGCGGTCTCCAGGGTGGGGGCCAGGGCGGCGCGGGCGAGGTCGCAGTCGCGGAGGAGCTGGTCGCGGAGGGTGTCCACGGAGGGGAACCTGGCCTGGTCGCGGATCCAGGAAACCAGTTCGAGGCGCAGGCGCCAGCCGTACTCGGGAAGTCCGGGGATGGGGGCCCAGCCCGGGGCGTCGCGGTGGACGTCGAGCAGGTGGGCCTCGACGCGTCGGTCCACGCCATCGAAGGTCGGGCGGGAACCGACGCTGAGGGCGACGGGGTAGACGCGTCCGTCGTCGAGGATCCCCCGGGCGGCGTAGACGCCGTCGGCGGGCAGGGCGGTGTCGCAGGACATGTTGGCGGTGGGGAAGCCGAGTTCCCGTCCGAGACGGTCGCCCCGGCCCACGACCCCGGACAGCTCCGGTGGGCGCCCGAGCATGCTCGCGGCGTCCCGCACGCGCCCCCGTTCGATGAGCCAGCGGAGCATCGTGCTGGAGGCGACGCAGACGGTCTGGTCGGTCAGCGCGACGCGGACGGGGGGGACGATCTCGGCCGTGGCGCCATGGGCCCGGGCCAGGTCCGCGAGTGTGCGCACATCTCCGGCCCGTCCTTTCCCGAACCGGAAGTCCTGACCCTCGACGAAGACCTCGGCGGCGTGCTCCTCGACGACACCCTGCACGAAGGCCTCGGGCGAAAGGGCGAGGAGCTGGGGCGT
>JBITAG010000301.1:0-11820 GCA_044439985.1 Phycisphaerales bacterium JB059
ACGTTCTCGCAGACCAGCGGCAGCTCCAGCACCCGCGCCAGCCGGATCAGGTGCGGGTTGATCGAGTACTGCATCCCGATGTGGTGCTGGATCTCGACGTAGAACCCCGGTCCCGCCTCCGTCCCCCGGAACGTCCTGGCGTGCCACTGCGCCGCCTCCACCGCCTTGTCCCACGCCGCCTGGTCCTTGCTCTGCTCGTACTCCACCATCGGGTGGGCCAGCTCGCTCCCCAGGTGCCCGCTGATCGCGATCAACCCCTCGCTGTGGGCCTCGAGGATCTCCCGGTCCATCCGCGGCTTGAAGTAGAACCCCGTCAGGTACGCCTCGGAACACAGGTAGAGCAGGTTCTCCCACCCCGTCATGTTCTCCGCCAGCAGCACCAGGTGGTGCCCCCCGTCCTGCACGCCCGTGAAGGTCCGGTCCCGCCGGTCCCCGTGGGCGACGTACGCCTCCACCCCCAGAATCGGCTTGATCCCCGCCTTCCGCGCCTTGGTGTAGAACGAGACCGCCGCGTGCATGTTCCCGTGGTCGGTGACCGCCACGCTCTCCATGCCCAGCTCTTTGACCCGCGCCACGAGCTTGTCGAGCCGGTTGCCCCCGTCCAGCAGCGAGTACTCGCTGTGCAGGTGGAGGTGCACGAACCCCCCGCTCCTCACCCCGGACGCGTCGCCGCCCGCCGCCGATGCTGTTCCGCCGGTCTCGCCCATTGACTCCATCCGTTCAAGGTCCGGAGGGAGTGTACCACCCCCTCCCCCCCGCTCTCCGGGCTGACAGCTTGCCCACGCGCCGGCCCCATCCGACTCGGGTTTCGGACCCTGCTTCCCCCGCGCAACCGGCGCCCCCGGCGCCCGCCGCGCCCCCACCGGCACACCCCGCGCCACCCGAACCGCACTTCACGCCCCGCGCTGGCGTGCACGCGGATCCGTGGCACCTTCTCGGCTGAGGGAACTCCCTCACCCTTCAACGAGAGAGCAGACACAGGAGAGAAAAGATGAACCGCACCCTCAGTGCCATCGCGATCGGAGCGCTTTCGCTCGTCTCATCCCACGCCGCCGCCCAGAACGTGGACATGCGATTCCTCGGGACCGGCGCCGGCAAGGACATCAAGATCTGGTCCGACGGCTACGACGGTCGCGTCTTCGCCGGACAGCTCATCCACGAGATCCGCGACGACCGCGACAGCCTTTCCGGCGTCTACACCACTTTCTGCGTGGACGTCCACCAGTTCGTCAGCTCCCGCTACAAGACCTACCGCGTCTCCAATCTCACCGACGTCCCCGACGCCCACCCGATGAGCGACGCCGCCGCACAGGCCATCAACGACATCTACGCCTACGCCGGCGACGTCCAGCTCTCCGACAGCGTCTCGGACACCTTCGCCGCAGCCTTCCAGATCGCCCTCTGGGAGATCGTTGAGGACTTCGACGCTCGTGAAGGCGTCGCCAGCCTCGACATCAACCGCGGCTCCTTCAAGGCCAAGAAGACCAACGGGTGGCGCCTCACCGGCGACATTGTGGACTACATCAACGGCCTCTTCGGCGCCATCGGCAACGGCTCCCGCGACCAGGGCCTCATCGCCCTCAAGAGCCGCCACTATCAGGACCAGGTCATCAAGGTCGTCCCCGCACCCATGACGCTCGCCGGCTTCGGCGCCATCGGCCTCGCCGCCACCCGACGCCGCCGCCGCGCCTGAGCCTCCATCTGAAAGATCACCCCACGCCGCCCCGCCCTCCCGGTGGGGCGGCCTCGCGCGCACGCAAGACCGCACCCCCCACACCCAACTACCATCCGGATGATGGCCCCAAGCCTCCACGCACCGACCGATCGATCGATGCCGCGCCCTCCCGGTCCCATCGCGCGGGCCATGATCGCGATCGTCGCCCTCGCCCTGGCGATCCTCGCCTTCCTTATCGCCGTCCCCCTCCTCATCGCCCTGCTCGTCGTCGGCGCCATCGCCCTGGCGATCGCCCGCTGGCGCCTGCGCCGACGCATCAGGGCCGAGTTCTCGGAAGGTCGCGAGAACGTCCGCGTCGTTCGACGCGACGGGCCCTGACCCAAACCCCGCCCGCCGAACGGTTATCCGGACCCGAGATCGCCCTGCACGCTCTGGGCGATTGTGCTCTTGTCCCCCTTCTGGCGGACGCCTCGCACCCCCGACGCATCAATCCGATCCTCTGGACAACGGGGCGACCACGCTCCGGGGAGGCTCGCCATGCTCACGCCGAACCGTTTCACCGGCTGCGCCCTCGCCACGCTCGCCATCGCCACCCTCACCCCCGCGGGCGCCCTGGCCCAGGAGGCGGCCGCCCCCAGCGGGCCCAAGTCCGGCGTCGCCTCCTTCTCGGGCGCGTCCAGCACGCCCGCCCCCCCCGCCTCGCCAACTCCCGACGCGAGCGCCCCCGCCTCACCCGACGCCCCTCCCCCCGCCGGTGAGAACGCCTCCGCCCCCGCCAACGAACCCGAGGCCCCTTCCTCCACCGGCGCCGTGCGCACCTACGCCGCCCCCAAGCCCGACGCCCCCGCCGACGGCGCGCCCCGCAGCGCCACCCTCTACGCCGCCAACTCCGGCATGCGCATCTCCATCCCCCATTACACCTTCGAGCAGGTCACCCGCTCGATCCTGCGTCTGCGGATGGCCACCTTCAACCGCGCCTCCGTCCCCGCCCTCTCCGCGAGCGCCCCGGCCGCTCCCCCCGCCGAGACGACCCCCTCCCCCGAAGCCATCACCCCCGAGCCGATCCCCCTGACCGCGGTCCCCTCGCCCTGACTCACGCCCCGGCGCCGAGCCACGCCTCGCGCAGCTCACGCGTCAGCGGCCCGACCCGCCCATCCCCGATCGCCTCCGCCTCGACCTTCACCACCGGCAGCACCCCCCACGAGCTGTTGGTCAGGAAGACCTCGTCGGCGTCGAGCACATCATCGATCGACATCATCCGACGGTCGCACCCCACGCCCTTGCCCGAGGCGATCTCGATCACCTCGCCCCGCGTGATCCCCGGCAGCACGGGGCTGGGCATCGCGACCGTCCCCTCCCGGCTCATCTCCTCCCCCTGCGCGATCGGCGTGACCAGCGTCCCGTCCTTGACCGCCATCAGGTTGCTCACGCACCCCCCGCAGACGTGGTTGGTCACCTGGAAGACGATCGCCTCCCCCGCCCCCTTGCCCGAGGCCCGCTGCAGCTCGCGCAGGCGCCACCAGTAGTTGAGCGTCTTGTGCCCCGCCGTCGGATCGAGCGGGTTCGCCTTCGCGTCCGCGATCGTCCCCCCCACCCCCCGCTCGAACATCGCCTCCGGGTACGCCGTCGCCGGCTGCGTCTGGATGAGCACCGTCGGCGTGTGCCGGCTCCGCCCCGTGGACTGCAGCAGGTTCAGGTCACCCCCCGTCAGCGTCAGACGCACCCGCGCCCGCGTCAGCCCGGAGCGCGCCACCACCAGCCGGACCGCGTCCCCCAGCGGCCCGGTGCGCACGTCCTCGCTCAACCCCAGCGCCGCCGCCGAAGCGCTCAACCGATCCAGGTGCGCCTCGAGCGCCCGCACCTTCACGTCCCCCGGATCGGCCTCCTCCCCTCCCGCCCCCGTGGCGTCCATCGTCTCGAACAACCCCACCCCGTGCTGCAGCCCCGCGTCGAACGCGGACACCCGGGCGTCGTCCCGGTCGAGCAGCTTCCCGTTGAGAAACACGCTGGTCATGCCCGAGCGTAGGGGGCCCCGCGCCCCTGATGATTTCTCACGCGGCGCTGAGAGATCCCCCCCTCCCCGCGCAGAGTCCCGCCGGGCGGGGCGACCCGCCGGACGAACCGGGCGGGGCGTTCCCCCGCCCATCCACCTCACCGGAGAAGGCGCACCCCTGCCCACGCCGAGCCCCCCGCGCCGCCCGTTGTTCGCCGCGGCTTCGACGCCGGCCCCGCCTGACCATCACGCCCCCAGCCCGCTGACCCCCTCCCGGGGGGGTCAGCCCCCGCAACGCCCGGGTGGGTTCCACCCCCGGGCGTTGCGGTTTTTTTGCACGGCGCGGAGAGATCCCCGCGGGGGGGGCAGATCCGCACGGCCCCACGCGACAACCGCACGCAACCGCACAGAGGAGATCACCATGACACGCTTCAACCACACCACGATGCTCGCCATGTTGGCCGGCGCCCTCGCCGCCCCGGCCCTCGCCCAGCCCTTCGAGACCGCCATCGGCGGCCCCATCGAAGTGGACGACGTCCTCGACGACACCATCTACGTGGACGCCATCCCCGGCGCCCTCCCCGATGGCCCCCTCTCCGCCGGCTGGATCAGGGGCGAGGCCACCGCCGGCGCCGACGACATGTACCTCGTCCGCCAGGACGCCACCGGCGCCTTCCTCTGGGACACCCTCCTCTTCAGCCCGGGACGCGAGCAGGGCAACGAGGTCGTCAACAACAGCGACTTCGGCTTCGCCCTCGTCGGCGAGACCGACGCCGGCGCCGCCGCCGGCATCCCCGGCCTGGGCATCTCCCTCACCATCCTCGACGCCTTCGGCAGCCAACTCTTCAGCCGCCTCTACCTCGGCACCCCCTTCATCGGGGACACCCAGGGCGGCGCCGATGTCTACGCCAACGCCGACGGCGGGTACGCCATCTCCGGGCGCGCCGCCATGCCCGACGTCCCCGTCTTCCAGGCCCCCGTCGCCATCCGCACCGACTTCTTCGGCGCCCCCCTCTGGTCCAACTACTACTTCGACGCCCTCATCGGGACCGAGTCCTTCGGCTCCTTCGCCGACATCCACGAGTTCTTCACCCCCACCGGCGAGGTCAACTACATCGCCACCGGGTACATGTCCTCCGACTTCACCGGCGACCCCGCCTCACGCGACACCCTCGTCGTCCGCCTCGACGCCACCGGCGCCGTCGTCTGGTCCAACCTCTACCGGTTCCCCTACGGCGAGGAGGGCCTCGGCATCGAGATCACCGAGAACCAACAGATCGTCATCGTCGGCCTCGATCACAACCCCGACATCGACTCCTCCTTCATGATGCGCCTCGACCTGGGCGGCGGGCTCATCTGGTACAACCGATACTTCGGGCACGAGGCCGTCGACGGCTCCGTCCGCGAGGTCGGCGGCGCCCGCCTCGCCACCGTCGGCGTCGCCCACGACTTCACCGGCGCCGTCGAGGCTCGCCTCATGCAGACCGGCGCCGGCGGGGTCCCCTTCGCCAACTTCGCCTACGGCGGGGAACGCGACGAGGCCGGCGACGCCATCGACCTCTCCCCCGACGGCTTCGTCATCGGCGCCCACACCAACTCCTTCGCCTTCGGCCTCGAGGACTTCTACGTCCTCTCCCCCGACGCCGCCGGCAAGACCGGGTGCGAGAAGGAACGCGAGGTCGGGTTCGAACCCGCCGAGCCCCAGGTCGTCCAGATCCCCCTCCGCGCGCAGGAACGCCTCGAGAACATCACCTGGCAGTGGAACCAGAACCGCCCCGAGCACCCCATCGCCGAGGTCTGTGATCCCAACCCCTGCCCCACCTGCGCCTGCGACTTCGCCCCCCCGCTCGGCGTCTGCGACTTCTCCGACGTCGTCGCCTTCCTCGCCAGCTTCGGCGCCGGCTGCCCGTAAGACCCCTCCGTTCTGGTCGCGCCGAGACCAGCACGGTCCCATCGCCCGGGCGCCCACCGCGCCCGGGCGATCTTCATGCGCCCAACCTATTCGGACGACCCGCACGACCGATACCACCCGCACTCCCGTCCGAAAAGTCAAACCTCACCCACTTTCCCCCGATCCGCTTGAACACCCTCCCCTTGTGAGCGAACGTCGAAGACGGACGCGGACTCTCCGCGCCTCCGTCGCTCGGGGTCGAGCCAAGACAGAACAGGAGCTTCCGGATGCGTTCTCTCCGGTCCGTGATCGCGTGCGCCACCCTCGCCGCCCTCGCCCTTCCCGCCGTCGGCGCCGACAGCCTCTCCTACACCGACACCATCGACTTCCAGGCCTTCGGCGCCATTCCCGACTTCACCATCGAGTCCTTCGACAGCGCGCGGGGCCAGCTCGAATCCATCGAGGTCAGCCTCGCCATCGACTGGATGGGACAGATCGTCATCGAGAACACCTCCCCCCTCGAGTCCGCCACCCTCCTCCCCCACTCACGCCTCGAGTACGAACTCAGCGTCCAGTGGCCCGACGCCGCCCCCATCGCCACCTTCACCGGCGTCTTCAACCCCGACGCCCTCACCCTCGACCCCTTCGACGGCGTCAGCGACTTCGCCGGCGCCTCGGGCGCCACCCTCTCCGAACACCGGACCTTCACCGCCTCCACCACCCTCGCCACCGAGTCCATGAGCGCCTTCATCGACACCGGCGAACAGCTCTTCGCCTTCAGCGCTGTCCAGGTCGCCCTCCTCAGCGCCCAGGGCGGAGACGTCACCCTCACCAGCCACGCCTTCGCCGGTGGCTCCCTCACCGTCACCTACAACTACGTCCCCACGCCCGGCACGCTCGCCCTGATCACCGCCGCCCCCCTCGCGATGCGACGCCGACGCTGACCCCTCCCCGGCTCAGCGCGGACGACGCCCGTCATTCACCGATCCGCAGCCTCGCCCACACTGCCCGGTGGTCCGACCCGATCGCCGGACCCACCCCCGCGCCCGTGCACGCCGCCTCCCCCATGACCATGACGTGATCCAGCCGGATCCCCGGCGCCCACGACAGGGGCGCCCGCCTCGGCCCCCACGTCGCCCCCCGGCCCGCGCCCGCCTCCCGGTGCGCCTCACGCAGGCCCGCGGCGCGCAGCTCGCGCAGGTGGTTCGTCCCGTACGGCGCGTTGAAGTCACCCGCCAGCACCAACGCCGCGGGCGCGTCCTCCCCGCTCATCCGCGCCCCCGCCCACGCCCCCACCATCGCCACCTGACGACGCTGCTCCGCCACCGCCTCCCAGCTCAGCGGCGCCCACAGGTGCACGTTCCCGATCTCCACCCGCTTCCCCCCGTGCTCGATCGCCACCAGAAGCATCGGGCTTTCCCACCCCCACCCCTCCGGCCCGAACCGGGGCGCCCCCACGAACGCCCGCTTGCTCAGCACCGCCTCACCGTACGCCCCCCCCATCGGGCGCTCGACCATGTGCGGGTACGCCTCCCCCAGCTCACGGCGCACCGCCTCGCTCCACGACGATCGGTACTCCTGGATCAGGACCACATCCGGATCCACCTCGCGCACCAGCTCGATCAGCCCCGACGGGTCCTCGTTCGTGTACAGCACGTTCGCGCTCAGCACGACCAGGTCCCCCTCCCCCGGCGCCGGTCCTTCGGGACGCACGTGCGACGCCGCCACCGGCCCCAGCAGCAACCCCGCCCCCAACGCCAGCGCCACCCCCAGCCGACGCCGCCGCAGCGCCACCGCCCCCAGGCATGCCACACCCACCCCGATCCCCGCGTGAAAGGCGAAGCTCTCGATCAACAGCGACAGAAAGACAAGCCGCGTCTCGAGCGGGCCCGAACTCGCCGGATCGGTCCGGTACAGCAGGCCAAACAGCAGCGCCAGACCCAGGCCGACCACACCAACCCACGCGCCAAAGACCGCGATCCGTGCGGCACGCCGCCAGATCGGTGACCGCCCCTGGACGTCCTGATGATCGGGCAGGTGATCCGGCATCCCGGGCGTACGACGCCTTCGCCGACGGGGTTCAGCCCCGCCCCTCATCTGCGGCCGCGATCGTTCCGCCTACGTCGAGCCCACACGCGTTCGACCGCGAGCCCGCCGCCGACCCGCCATCAGCCCCACGCCCGCGAACACCCCGCCCCCTGCCGGCGCGGGAATGACCAGCTGGACATTGAACCCGCTCTCCGTGATCGCGTCCTTGAACCCGCCGGCCGCGATGCGCATGCTGAACCGGTAGTCGCCCGGCGCAAGCTCGCCCGTCTGCACCCCGAACGAGAACGATCCCGTGCCGGGGAGGAACACATCGCTGCTTGAGGCCGACCAGATCACCTCGCCGCGGCCACCCTCGGCGACCAGTGAGGCCGCGAACGAAAGATCCGGGTTCCCCAGGAACAGGTCGAACAACTCCGCGCTCGCCCGGTACGACGTCGCCTCGTCCACGCTGATCAACGAGTGCAGCTCGGTCGAGGCGGACACGAACCCATCCGTCGAGGCGTTCGCGGAGACCGACCCGACCATCGAGACTCCCAGCGCGGTGAGATTCGACCGCTGGAACGCCGTGCCCGAGGCGAACGCGCCCGAGAGATCATCGAAGACGGCGTCCGAAACCGTCGCGTCCCAGAACCCGTCGGACGCGTTCTGCTGCAGGAGCGCCGGCGCGGGTGGGGTCGAAAAGTCCACGCGGACGAATCGGTCCACGTCCCGATGGACCACACCCCCCCGGGCGATGCCCGCGAGGGTGAGGGCGCCAATCACGCTTCCGAGACGAGGGAGGGACATCATCTGGCGCTCCTTGAACAGGGCCGAGGTGGAATCCAGTCCACCACATCCCCACCCGGAGAGCAAGCAAAATGCCCGCCTCCGCCGGACGCCTACGCGGCGTCCGGTCCGCTCGACGCCTTCTCGAACGCGAACCGCCCGTCGGCGTAGTCCACCCGCACCGTGTCCCCCGGCCCGAACTCACCGGCGAGAATCCGGCTCGCCAGCGGGTTCTCCACCAGCTGCTGGATCGTCCGCTTGAGCGGGCGCGCCCCGTACGCCGGGTCGTACCCCTCCTGTGCCAGCTGCGCCTTCGCCGCGTCCGTCAGCTCGAAGCCGATCTCTCGCTCCGCCAGACGCTCGTGCAGGCGCTTGGTCAGGATCTCCACGATCGGCCCCAGCGCCTCCCGACGCAGCTGGTGGTACACCACCACCTCGTCGATCCGGTTCAGAAGCTCGGGCCGGAAGAACTGCTGACGCACGCCCACGTCGAACCGCGCCCGCAGGTTCCCCTCGTCCAGGTCCGGGCTCAGGCCCTTGCCCTCGATCTCCGCGCCGGGACCGCGACGCACCAGGTCGCGCACCGCCGCCTCGATCTCCCAGTCCTCGGCGCCCGCCTCGGTCATCTCCTGGATCCGCTGCGAGCCCAGGTTGCTCGTCATCACGATGATCGCGTTCGTGAAGTCCACCGTCCGCCCCTGCCCGTCGGTCAGCCGACCGTCATCGAGCAGCTGCAGCAGCACGTTGAACACGTCCGGGTGCGCCTTCTCCACCTCGTCCATCAGCACCACGCAGTACGGACGACGACGCACCGCCTCGGTCAACGCCCCCCCCTCCTCGTACCCGACGTACCCGGGGGGCGCCCCGATCAGCCGGCTCACCGCGTGCTTCTCCATGTACTCCGACATGTCGATCCGCACCATCGCCTCCTCGGTATCGAAGAGGAACTCCGCGAGCGCCTTGCACGTCTCCGTCTTCCCCACACCCGTCGGGCCCAGGAACAGGAAGCTCCCGATCGGGCGGTTCGGATCCCCCAGCCCCGCACGGCTGCGCCGCACCGCGTCCGCCACTGCCCGCAACGCCTCGTCCTGCCCGATCACCCGCTCGCGCAGGTGCTCCTCCATCCGCGTCAGCTTCTCCCGCTCCGTCTCCACCAGCTTGCTCACCGGGATCCCCGTCCAGCGCGCCACCACGTGCGCGACCTGCTCGGCGTCCACCTCCTCCTTGATCAGCGACTCCCCCGTCGTCTCGCGCCGACGCAGATCCTCCTGCGCCTCGAGCAACCGCTTCTCCAGCTCCACGATCTCCCCGTACTGGATCTTCGCCGCCGTCTCCAGGTCCCCGCGCCGCTGCGCCTGCTCCAGCTCCACCTTCTTCCGCTCGATCTTCCCCTGCACGCTGTTGATCGCGTCCAGGTCCTTCTTCTCCGCCTCCCAACGCGACGTCAGCGCCGCGTTGCGCTCCTGAAGCTCGCTCAGCTCACGCTCGATCCGCGCGATCTCCTTGTCCTCGACCTTCGACCCCTCGTCCTTCTTGCGCTCCGTCTCCTGGATCCGGATCGCCTCGCGCTCCATCTCCAGCTGCATGATCCGACGACGAAGCTCGTCAAGCTCCGTCGGCATCGAGTCGTTCTCCATCCGCAACGCGCTCGCCGCCTCGTCGATCAGGTCGATCGCCTTGTCCGGCAGGAACCGGTCCGCGATGTACCGGTGGCTCAGGTTCGCCGCCGCCAGGATCGCCCCGTCCTGGATCCGCACCCCGTGGTGCGTCTCGTACCGCTCCTTCAGCCCGCGCAGGATCGCCACCGTCTCCTCGACGCTCGGCTGGTCCACCACGATCGGCTGGAACCGACGCTCGAACGCCGGGTCCTTCTCGATGTGCTTGCGGTACTCATCAAGCGTCGTCGCCCCGATCGCCCGAAGCTCTCCCCGCGCCAGCGCCGGCTTGAGCATGTTCCCCGCGCTCACCGCCCCCTCCGCGGCGCCCGCGCCCAGGATCGTGTGCAGCTCGTCGATGAACAGAATGATCTGCCCCTCGCTCGCCGTCACCTCACGCAGCACCGCCTTGAGCCGCTCCTCGAACTCGCCCCGGAACTTCGCCCCCGCCAGCAACGCCCCCACGTCCAACGCCACGATCCGCTTGCCCAGCATCGACTCGGGCGCGTCCCGGTTCACGATCCGCAGCGCGATCCCCTCGGCGATCGCCGTCTTCCCCACCCCCGGCTCACCGATCAGCACCGGGTTGTTCTTCGTCCGCCGGCTCAGCACCTGCACGCACCGCCGGATCTCCTCGTCCCGACCGATCACCGGGTCGAGTTTCCCCTGCTGGGCCTTCTCCGTCAGGTCGATCCCGTACTTGCTCAACGCCTCGAGGTTGCTCTCCCCCTCCGGGTCGTTCACGTGCTCCACCCCCGACGCCTTCCGGATCTGCGCCACCGCGTCGGCGATGTGCTTCGCCTCCACCCCCAGCGTCGAGAGCAGCTCCTTGGCCGCCCCCCCCACCTGCGCGATCGCTAGCAGCAGGTGCTCGCTCGAGATGTACGCGTCCGACCGCTCCTTCGCCGCCGCGTCCGCCTTCCCCAGAACCTCCATCAGCGCCCGCCCCCCCGAGCCCGCCCCGCTCGACGTCGTCGGCAGGCGCCCGATCTCGCTCTCGGCCAGCTGCGCCACCCGCGCCGGGTCCACGCCCGACTTCTCCAGGATCGACCACGCCGCCCCCCCACGCTCGTCGAGCAACGCCGCGAGGATGTGCAGCCCCGTCACCTCCGGGTTCGACCGCCCCGTCGCGTCCTGCTGGGCGCTCGCCAGGGCCTTCTGGGCCATCGTCGTGAATCGATCCATGTTCATCGGTGTGCTGTCCTTCCCGGCGTCCGCAAAAGGACGCCACACACACACCTGCAACCCCCGGGCCGACCGTCAACCCCCCTCACAGTCCGGAATCGCCATCGAGGCCCTGCCGGACTGACAGCCCACTGCCGCTCGGGCAGGATCACTCATCCACGAACTGTCCACGAATGGTCCCGACCGGTCAGGCGGTCACGTCCAGGCGTCGCCCGGTCTCGCCCGCCGTCGGCGTGGCGCTGATCCGCCCGCGGGAGGTCTTCCCGACCTCCGCCGCTGCCTTGATCAGTTCGACCGCCGCCTCCCCCTGCCGCTCGACCTGGTCCAGACCCTTGCGGGCCACGGCCATGCCGATGTCAGAGGACATCGCCTTGCTGACAAAGGCGTCGGCGCTGATGGCGGAGACGTTCATGCCCGCTCCATCGGCCCTCCCCCCGGCCGAGTGAAGCCCCCCACGCCCGATGAACCCACATTCCAGGACGCAACGTCCGATAACGCCCCGGCCCCCACAAAGGACACGCCGAGCCGCCTGCGTTCGTCGCTCCGCCGGGCCTGCCCGAAAACCCTGCTTCGAAGTGGGCGCCCCGCCCCGAGTCCCGGACGTCCA
>JBITAG010000302.1:0-4591 GCA_044439985.1 Phycisphaerales bacterium JB059
GGCCCCCCGCGCCGGCCCGGGCGCCCCCCCCCCCCGCCCCCCCGCGCCCCCCCCCGCGGCGGGCCCCCCGCGGGGGGGGGGGGGGGGCCCCCGGGGGGCAGGCCCGAGGCGTCAAGGGTGACCTCGACCTGCGTCCCGAAGAGCTGCTCCTGGCCCCGGTAGACGCGCAGGCGGTCGGTGAGGAGGGCGACATAGGGGGGGCTGACCTCGCCCGTGCGCGCCAGGGGGGTCATGAGCTCGATCGCCTGTTCGAGGAAATCGGGGTCGTGTCCGGCGTACTGGGCGGTGAGCACCGCCGCGGAGGCGGCGTGGGCGCCGACGCGTTCAAAGGTCGGCCAGCCGTGCGCCTCGACGATCTCCTTCAGGCGTGACACGTGCGCCTCGTCGATCCGCTGGATGTGCGCGTGCACGGCGGGGTCGCGCTGCGACTCGGGGGCGGCGCGCCGGTAGCGGGCCAGCTCGGGATCGCGCATGTCGATGAGTTCCTGGGCTACGTCGTCCCAGCTCAGCTCGGCGGCGGGGCGGTCGTACGTCGGGATCGGGATCGCGTACCGGGCGAGCTTCCATGTGTCCACGTCCGGGGGGAGGACGTCGGCGGGGTCGGCACGCACGGCGTCGCCTACGGGGGCGACGATGGAGGCGGGCGTCACGTCCTGCACCACGCCCGTCTCGACCGCGTCGGGGGGCGGGGGCGCCTGGCTCGCCTCGGGCGTCGAGGCGCAGGCGGGCAGGAGGAGGAGCAACGGCGAGGCGAGGAGAGTTCGGGGGGTCATGACCCGGAGCCTGCCATTCCGGGCGCCCGGTCGTCCACCCCTTCCGCCGGCGCCCGGTCGCGGGTGTCAGCCTGGGCAGAACGGATCGTCTGGGGGCGGTCCGAGAAGGGGGGGAACGCCCCCGGTGGACCAGGGTGGGGGGTGTGGTTTGGAGGATCGTGCTTATTCCTTCCGGGGACGCGCCCGGGTCGGGGTGTGGTGGTAGGGTGCGCTGCACGCCAACCCCGGAGGTCCGCGATGCACTGCAACTCCCACGCCCTGCTGCTGAAGCTCTCCGCGGTCATCGGCCTGCTCGCGGGGATCGGGGTCTTTGCGGCGGGAGTCCTGCAGAGCCCCGAGCCTGCCGGTGTCACGCAGCCAGAGACCAGCGAGGCGCAGCAGGCGATGGCCCGGGGCGCCCGGGCGATGCAGATCCGGGACTGGGCGAGCGCGATCGAGGCCTTCGAGCGGGCGCGGGAGCTGGAGCCCTCGAACGCGGCCGCGGCCTTCAACCTCGCCTACAGCGTTCACGCGACGGGGGACATGGAACGCGCCATTCCGCTGCACGAGGACGCGGCTCGGTTCGAGTCCGTCCGGGGCGTGGCGCTCTACAACCTCGGGTGCGCGCACGCCCGGCTGGGGAACACGGACGAGGCTTTCGGGGCGCTTGGACGCGCGGTGGAAGCGGGCTTCAAGGGGAACGGGGGGAACTTTGCGAGCGTGTACGAAGACCCCGACCTGGCCTCGGTGCGCGCGGACGAGCGGTTCGAGGCGTTGTTCGGGAAGGCGCCGGTCGATGACCGGATGCTGCTGCGTTTCTGGGTCGGCGCGTGGGACTGCTACAGCGCCACGAGCCGCAAGCTGGTGGGGACGAACGAGCTGACCGTGCGCAACTCGGGGCACGCGATCCTGGAGCACTGGGAGGCGTCGGGCGGGACGAGCGGGGAGAGCTGGAACTGGTACGACCCGGCGAGCGGGACGTGGAACCAGGTCTGGGTCGATCAGGCGGGGGGCGTGATCACGTTCACGGGAAGGCGTCAGGGGGACGGGATTCTCTTCGAGGGCGTCTCGTCTGACGAGCCGGGGGCGACGCAGCGCATGCACGTGCGACCGATCGCGGGGGGGCGCGTGCAGCAGACGGGGACGACGTCGACGGACGGGGGGAAGACGTGGACGCTGCGGTACGACCTGATCTACGTCCCGCGCGGGCAGGCGCTCGACGGGGAGGAGTAGGGCTCAGGCGCCGGGGGACTCGGCCTGCGCCTTGATCTGGCGCAGGGCGTCGAACGCTTCGAGGGGGCTGAGCGCGTCGAGCTTGATCTCACGCAGGCGGTCGATCGCGGGGTGGGGCAGGTACTCGGTGAAGAGGGGGAGCTGGGCGTTGGCCTGGACCGGGGCGCGGATGGCGCCGGTGTCGATCTGCTGGGCGTGCTGGACGCTGACGGACTCGAGGATCTCGCGGGCGCGATCGGTGACGCCCACGGGAAGGCCCGCGAGGCGGGCGACGTGGACGCCGTAGGACTGATCGGTGGGGCCGGGGAGGATTCGGTGGAGGAAGATGATCTCGGGGCGCCCCTCGGGGTTGCGTTCGTCGGGGGCGGTCCACTCGCGGACAGAGACGTGGAGGTTGCGGACGCGGTCGGGGAGTCGCTCGCCGAGTTCGGTGATCTCGTGGTAGTGGGTGGCGAAGAAGGTGCGGGGTGCGGCGTGAGTGGCGAGTGACTCGGCGATGGCCCAGGCGAGGCTGAGGCCGTCGAGGGTGGAGGTGCCGCGCCCGATCTCGTCGAGGATGACGAGGGAGCGTTCGGTGGCGTTGTTGAGGATGACGGCGGTCTCGGTCATCTCGACCATGAAGGTAGACTGCCCACGGTGGAGGGCGTCGTCGGCGCCGACGCGGGTGAAGATGCGGTCGCAGACGCCGATGGTGGCGCGCTCGGCGGGGATGAAGCTCCCGACGCTGGCGAGGAGGACGAGCAGGGCGTTCTGTCGGATGTAGGTGCTCTTGCCGGCCATGTTGGGGCCGGTGATGAGGGCGAGCCGGGGCGGGTCGGACTCCATGCCGAGCACGGCGTCGTTGGGCACGAAGCGCGACTCGAGCAGCTCGTCGAGGACGGGGTGGCGTCCGGCGTGGATCTCGAGCACGGGCTCGTCGCGGATCTCGGGGCGGGTCCACCCGCGCTGGTGGGCCTTGTCGGCGAGGACGAGCAGGGCGTCGAGGTGCGCCAGCGTGTCGCTGAGTTCCTGGAGCCGGTCCACCTGCGGGAAGGCGCGGGCGACCAGGTCGTCGAAGAGTTCGCGCTCGCGGGCGAGCGCACGACTCTCGGCGGTGGTGACCTTGTTCTCGAACTCGCGCAGCTCGGGCGTGATGAATCGTTCGGCGTTCTTGAGCGTCTGCTTGCGGGTCAGCTCCGCGGGGGCGCGCCGGGCCTGGGCGCTGGGCAGCTCGATGTAGTAGCCGAAGACCTTGTTGTACCCCACCTTGAGCGAGGGGAGGTCGTGCTGCTCGATCAGGCGGGTCTGGTAGTCGCTGAGCCACGCGCCCGCGTCGCGCTGGAGGCCCCGGGCCTCGTCGAGCTGGGCGTCCACGCCGTCCCGGATCAGCCCCCCCTCGCGCAGGCTGGCGGGGGGATCCTCGACGCAGGCGGATTCGATCGCCTCGCCGAGGGGACGCAGGGCGGCGGCGAGCCGGTCGAGCGTCTCGAGCTGGGGGGCGAGCGCGGGGGTGGAGGCGAGGGTGTCGCGCAGGGGGTCCATCCGCGCGATCGCGGCGCTGACGCTCACCAGGTCGCGCGGGGCGAGGCGCCCGAGGGCGAGGCGTCCGGCGATCCGGGCGATGTCGCCGAGCCCGGAGAGAGCCTCGGCGAGGGCCTCGGCGGCGGTGCGGTCGGAGACGAGCGCGGCGACGGCGCTCTGGCGGGCGCGCACCTCGTCGGCGCGGGCCAGGGGCTCGCAGAGCCAGGCGCGGATGAGGCGTCGTCCCATCGGGGTGCGCATCGAGCGTCCCTCGAGGAAGACGCCCAGCAGCGAGCCGCGCACCTCGCCGGTGCGCAGCGTTCGCTCGATCTCGAGGGCGCGCAGGCTGGTGGTGTCGAGGGTGCATAGGCGCCCGGACTCCTCCCGGCGCGGGGGGCGGAGGTGGGCGAGGGTGGAGGTCTGGCTCTGGAACTCGCTCCCGCTGGTCGCGTTGGCGGTGTCGCGCCCGACGCCCTGGGTCTGGGCGAGGTAGCGCAGGGCGGCGCCGAGCGCGGGGAGGGCGGGGTCGTCGTCCGAGACGCCGAAGCCCTCGACGGAGTTGACGCGGTACTGGTCGGTGATCGCCTCGCGGGCCTCGGCATCGCGGAAGTGCCAGGCGGGGCGGGGGGTGGTGTGCGCGTTGAGGGGATCGGCCAGGTCGGTGACGCGCGCCGGGGGGGCGTCGCTGGTGGTCTCGGCGTAGAGGATCTCGCGGACGGCGCGCCGGGCCAGGTCGCCCGCGACGCTCTCGGGGGCGCCGGAGGTGAGCGTGACCTCTCCGGTGGAGAGTTCGACCACGCAGGCGGCGCACGACTCGTCGGAGGCGAAGATGACGCTCGCGAGGGCGGCGACCTGCTCGCCCTCGAGCAATCCCTCGTCGACGAGGGTGCCGGGGGTGACGACCTGCGTGACGGCGCGGTCGACCACGCCCTTGGCGTCCTTGGGGTCCTGGATCTGGTCGCAGACCGCGACACGGAAGCCCTGCTCGATGGCGCGCCGGAGGTAGGTGTCCTTCTGGTGGTGGGGGACGCCCGCCATGGGGATCGGGCTGCCGCGCTTGGAGAGGCGCAGGCCCAGCTCGGGGGCGAGCTACTCGGCGTCTTCGC
>JBITAG010000303.1:0-8797 GCA_044439985.1 Phycisphaerales bacterium JB059
CCTGCACGACCCCGCCACGATGCCGGGGCTCGATCGGGCGTGCGAGCGCCTGCTCGAGGCGCTGCGCAACGCCGAACGCGTCGTCATCTACGGCGACTACGACGTGGACGGCGTCTCATCGACCGCGATTCTCTACCACACGATGCGCGCGATCGCGCCCGAAGCGCCCGTCGGGTGGTACATCCCCCATCGTCTCGACGAGGGCTATGGCCTCAACAGCGAGGCGCTCGCGCAGATCGCTTCGGACGGGGCGCGTGTGGTCGTTTCGGTCGACTGCGGCGTGACCGCGATCGAACCTGCGCTTGCAGCGCGCAACGCAGGCCTCGACCTGATCATCACCGACCACCACAACCCCCCCGCCCCGGGCGATCCCCTCCCCGACGCCTTCGCCCTCATCCACCCACGCGCCCCCGGCTCCGAGTACCCCTTCGCCGAACTCTGCGGCGCCGGCGTCGCCTACAAGCTCGCCTGGCGCCTGGCCACCATGCACTGCGGCTCCGACAAGGTCTCTCCCGAACTCCGCCAGACCCTCATCGACATGCTCGCCCCCTGCGCCCTCGGCGTCATCGCCGACGTCGTCCCCCTCGTCGATGAGAACCGGGTCTTCGCCCGCTACGGCCTCTCCATGGTCAAACGCTCCTCCCTCGTCGGCCTCCGCGCCCTCGTCCGCGCCTCCGGGCTCGACGGTGAGAACATCGATTCCGAGATGGTCGGCTTCCGCATCGCCCCGCGCCTCAACGCCTGCGGACGCCTCGGACACGCCCGCCAGGCCGTCGAACTCCTCACCACCTCCGACAAGGCCCGCGCCGCTCAGATCGCCGACGCGTTCACCCAGCTCAACGACGACCGCCGACGCGTCGAACGCCGCATCCTCGAACAGGCCTGCGAGATGGCCGAGGCCCGCGGCATGACCGGACCCGACGCCCGCGCCATCGTCCTCGCCCACGAGGACTGGCACCCCGGCGTCGTCGGCATCGTCTGCTCCCGCCTCGTCGAACGCTACGCCCGCCCCGCCATTCTCCTCCAGCACCAGGGCGACATCCTCACCGGCTCCGGACGCTCCATCGACGGCTTCAACCTCCACGGCGCGCTCCAGTCCTGCGCCGAACACCTCCTCGGATTCGGCGGGCACGACATGGCCGCCGGCCTCCGCCTCGACCCGCAGAACCTCGACGCCTTCACCGAGGCGATGCTCGCCCACACCGCCGAACGCCTCGCCCCCGATGACCTCATCCTCGGCCTGCGCTACGACTGCGAAGCGCAACTCGCCGAACTCACCCCGCGGCTCGTCCGCGATCTCGATTCCCTCGCCCCCTTCGGCCGCGCCAACCCGCGCGTGCGCCTGCGCCTCAACGACCTCCGCGTCGCCGGCCAGCCCCGCGTCTTCGGGAAGCTCGGCGCCCACCTCAACATCATCCTCGAATCCCGGCAGACAGGCCCGCGCGCGATCAACACCGTCGCCTGGGGGTGGGCCGAGCGCGCCCACCTCCTCCCGCGGGGCGCCCGCGTCGACGCCATCGTCGCCCCTCGCATCAGCGACTACTCCAAACGCGTCGAGCCCGAACTGCTCGACCTCCGACTCCGCGACCCCAACGACAACGCCGCCCCCGGATGCTCCGAGGGCGGCGACGTGTCGATCTCTGGCTCTCGTCAGCCGATCAGTCGGTAGTGCCCTCTTCCGCGGCGAACGCCCCCTCGCCCGCGGCGATCAGGTCGTTCGTGTCCGCCAGCAGCTGCCGGAACGTCGGGTTCCCCGGCTCCAGGCTCGTCGCCGACGCCAGGCTCCGCTGGGCCTCACCCAGACGCCCCATCTCCATCAGGAGCATCCCCTCGAACGCGAGCACGCTCGCGTCCCGCGGCGCCGCGGCGACCGCGTCCCGGGCGCTCTCCAGAGCGCTCTCATGGTCTCCCTGACTCCGGAACCACAGGGCGGTGAGCGAGTACCCCTCGTGCCGGTCCGGCGCGAGCGCCACCACGCGCGAGGCCGAGCGACGCAGCGAACGCCCGTCGCTGAGCACGTACGAGACGTTCCCCAGCCCGATCCAGGCCTCGATGTCCGCCTGCCCCGCCTGCCCCTTCGTCAGGTCGTAATAGATCTTCCGCGCCTCCACCGGACGGTCGAGCGCCATCAGGCACTGCGCCCGCATGTGCTGAAGGTCGCGCCGCGCGGCGTTGTCCTCGTCCGTGAGCAGCGTCGAGAGGTTGAACTCCGCCTCGCGGAAGTTGTTCGTCGCCACCTGCGCCCGGATCAGATCCTCAAGCACCACGTCGTCGGAGGGCGCCAGCAGGCGAGCCTCCGCGAAGAGCGACACCGCCTCCTGCGGGTTCCCCTCGATCAGCGCGATGTGCCCCAGCGTCTGGCGGACGCCCGCGTGGTGCTCGAACGAGGGACCACCCTCCAGGTACGACCGGGCCTCGCTCAGACGCCCGAGGTCCACGAGCATCTCCGCCGCCGCCACCGCGTAGTCCGGGTTGTACCCGTCGTACTCCGACGCGAGCTTGTAGTGGGTCAGGGCCTTCTCAAGCTCACCCAGCCGCTCGTGCACCACGCCCAGGTAGTAGTGCGCGTCCACGAACTGCGGGTCCAGCGCCTCGGCGGTCCGGAGGCTCTCGATCGCGCCCCCGATGTCACCCTGCTCCAGCAGGATCCGCCCCTTGAGCACGTGGCTCTTGGGCACCTGGTCGTTGTACGCCATCGACTCGTCGATCTTGTCGATCGCCTTCTCGAGGTCGCCGGCGAGGAAGGCCTGGCGGGCCATGTCCCACTCCGTCGCCGCCTTCATCACGCTCATCTTCTGCTTCGCCAGGCTCGCATGCTCCGAGGTGTACCCGCCGTTGCCGGCGCACCCCGTCACAAGCCCGACCAGTCCGAGAGCCGCGCCCGCCAGGGCGTACGTCCCGATCCGATTCATGCGCTCACCGAGCATTCGCTGTCTCCTTCGCGGGGCGGTGGTACGCACGCCCGACGCGTCCTGCGTTGGGTTAGTCGTTGATCTGGTCCTGCACGCCGCCCGAGGTCGGCACGTTGACGAAGGTGTCCTCCAGCGGGTAACCCCGCTCGTACACCTGGAACGTCCCCGAGCCCGTCAGCGGGATCCGCAGCATCTGGCCGTTCGGGATCGGGATCCACAGGACCTCCGCCCCCGCCGGCGCCAGCACCGGGCCGAGCACCGGCCCCGTCGCCTGCGGCTGGCCCCACTCCATCAGCGCCCCGGAGTCGCTGTCAAACTCGAGCCCGTCGATCTTCGGGTTCTCGAAGAAGTTCACACCCTGCCCGGCGCTCGCCTGACGACCGCCCGTCTGCTCCTCGAAGAACATCTCCGTGGGCGTGCTCACCCCCGAGATCGACTCGATGAAGCTCGGGTCCGGCGCCTCCGGCGTCGAGATCTCCTCGCTGAAAAAGGCCCCCGAGCCGTCCCCCTCCGCGAACCCGTCCTCCAGGTCCACCAGCGCCTCGGGCGCCGACCGGTCGAACGACTCCACCGGGGTCACGTCCTCGATGTACTCGACGAACGAGTCGTCCACACCGGAGGCCTGCAGCTCGTCGCTCTCGGCCTGCGTGACCGAGTCACCCTCGAAGAACGAGCCCTCCTCGGAAGACTCGAACTCCAGGTCGATCTCCGGCTCCGGCGCCGTCGCATCGAAGCCCGCACCGGAGGCGCCCTCGATCTCCACGACCTCCGTGACGTCCTCGACGAACGCGGGGTTCACGCCCTCGCCCGACCAGTCCGAAACGCCTTCATCGATGGACTCGGACGCCTGCCCGGAGAACTCCGCCACCGGCTCGACGAACGGGTTCATCCCCGCGTCCGGACCGGTCTTCCCGGAGACCTCGAAGCCCCCGTCCTGCCCCTGCGTGTTCACGCTGACCACGTCCTCGATCGGCGCCGGCGCGGTCTGACCCGCGTCCACGTTGATCTCGCCCATGGAGTGGGGAACGCTGCTCGGCGCGACGTGGAACTCCTTGCCCCACACCGAGTCCAGGATGGAGTTGCTCGGGACCACCGTCTGCGTGCCCCGAAGCTCCACGAGCATCTTGCGAGCCTCGGTCGACCGCGGGTGCAGCGTGAGCGCCCGGTCGAGGCAGAAGATCGCCTTCTCCGTGTGCCCGTCCGCGTGGTACTCCCGCGCCTTGATCAGCAGCTGGCTGACGCGACGCTCGCGGCTGAACGTCAGCAGACCCTCGCGGGCGCCGGCGCGGGCCGTCGCCAGGTACTCGGTCCCCATCTCGCCCGCCTGCGTCAGCTCGGCGTCGTTCACGATCGAGGGCGTGATCATGAAGATGATCTCGCTCCGACGCGTGTTGTCCTCGTGCCCCCGGAAGGCCGCCCCGATCACCGGGATGTCCCCCAGCACCGGCACCTGGCGACGCGTCGCGGTGGTGGTCTCGGTGAACAGGCCCCCGAGCACCACGGTCTGCCCGTCACGGACCATCACGTTCGTCACCAGCTCGGTCGTCTCCTCGTCCGGGATCGTCACCGGCGAGCCGTTGCTGCCGGTCGTCTCGCGAAGCGTGAAGTTCGAGACCTGCGGCTTCAGCTCGAGTCGGATCAGCCCGTTGGCCGCGACGAACGGACGCAGCGCCAGCTGCGTGCCCGTGTCGAGGAACTCGACCGTCTGCGTGGTCGACGTCTCGGTGGTGGTCGTGTTGAGGTAACCCACACGGGTACCCACGAGCACGCGGGCCGGCTGGCGGTTGAGCGTCAGGATCTTCGGGTTCGAGACGACCGTCACGTCCGTCACCTCGTCGAGCAGACGCAGGAAGACCGCGACGTCATCCGTCACGATCCCGCCACGGATGCCCGCGTCGCCGCTCACGTTGCCCACGCTCGACGTGACCGCCCCCGTGGTGTTGTTCACCTGGGAGATGTCGATGTCCCCGCCGCTGATGTCCTGCCCCACGCCCTTGACGAGCTGGCTGGCCGCCGCGAGCGGACCCCCGATGCCCGCGAAGTCCGCGAACTCGAGGTTCCCGAGCACCGAGAAGTCCACGCCGAAGGCGTTGTCCACGGTCAGGCTCGTCTGCAGGATCGTCGCCTCGACGAGCACCTGCACCGGGCGGGTGTCGAGCTGCTCGAGAAGATCGAGGATCGAGTCCACGTTCTCCTCGTAGTCCGTGATCACCAGCGTCGCCTCGTTCGCGAACGTGTCGGCGCCCACCGGGTTCGAGTCGTCGATGTTGAAAGTCTCCGCCGCGGCGCTCGTCTTGATGACGCCGTTCTCGCTCAGGAGCTGCTGGACGAACTCCGCCGCGTCCACTGCGTTGAGGTAGTCCAGGCGGAAGACCTTGGTCACCCGCTCACGCGTGGCCTGCTCGATCGCGAGCAGCTCCTCGCGGGTGTAGACGTGGATGAAGTTGCCCTGCTCGATGTACCCGTAACCATTGACGTGCAGGATCGCGTCCAGGGCCTCGTAGAACGTCACGCCGTAGAGGTCGGCGGTGATCGTCGCCGAGACGGAGTTGCTCGCCACGATGTTCCGCTCGCTCTGAATCGAGAGAAGCTGGAGCACCCGCCCCAGGTCCTCGTCGTTCACGTGCAGGTCAACGAGGTCGTACTTGTCGACGCTCACGTCGAGCCCGCCCGTCTCGTCGATCTCACCCTCGAAGAACTCCGGCTCCTCGAAGTCCGCGGGGATCGCTCCCCCCGACTCCTCGATCCCGGGCTGGTCGGTACCGCCCGAGAACACTGAACTCGCCAGATCCTTCAGGGATGACGACTGGGCCAGGCCCTGCGTGGTGCCCGCAAGAAGCACGAACGCGGCGGCCGCCGCCCTCGGGATACGGGGGGCGCCCACCGGGCGGAACGTCTCAGTAACGGCTTGACGCTGATCCATCGCTTGTGTCCTCGCTCAAGAGCAACTCGCTCGGACGGTTGTGCGTTCGCTTCTTCGGCTTTGCCCGTGATCCCTCGGATCCGCACGATTCAGTGGGCAACCCCAACGGTCTGCGTAAGGCTTGTCGGCCGCTTCGATTGGCGACTTTGGGAGGATTCTGCTTTGGCCCGATCATGCGGCCCCCTCCGCCGATCGCCCCGCCCTCCCGGCCGAGGCGCCCCCCGCCACGCCCCCTCAGGGGCCCGACCCCTCCGACCTGTTCTCGGTCTGCTCCGGGACGGACGCCGGGTTCTCGGGCGCCTCGTGCGAACCCTCGCACGTCCCTTCGCAATCGCACAGCCCGGACGCCACCTCCGGCGGAACCGCGTACGCGCTCCGCGGAAGATCGCTGACCAGACGCAGCTTGGTCCAGATCAGGAGCCCCGCCAACGCACCGACGCTCAACGCCGTGCTCAGCCCGTGTCGCATGCGTCGCCGCTTCATCGTGTCCCTCACCGGTGTCCCACCGCGCGCGAAATCAGCGCGGCTCCGCACGCCTCATCGGGCCGCGCCGTCCACGCCTTTCGCTCGATCTGTCCCTTTCCGTCCCCGATCAGGGCGCGTCGAGCTGCTCGACGGTCACCTTCCCGCTGAACGCCGCCACGTTGATCCGCCACAGCGTGTCCGGACCCGCCACCTCCAGCGAACCCCCCGAGCTGAGCACGTCCGACCCCGGCGCCACCACCGGCCCTCCGATCTCATCGAAGATCAGCTCGTTCGCCCCGTCGAAGTCCACGTTCTGGATCGCCGCCCCCCCGAACCGGTTGTCGTCCAGCGACACGATGTACTGCTGCCCCGGCCCCTGCGGGTCATACAGCGTGTCGTTCTCCGGGTCCAGGGTCAGCCCCGTCACCTCCAGCAGCGAGTACGAGTTCGAGTCCTCGTCGAACACGATCGCCCGCCCCGACTGGAACGCCTGGGCGTCCGACTGCGCGTACGTGATGTCCGCCACGATCGTCCGCACCGCCGCCTGCACACGCAGCACGTGCGTCTGCCCGAGCGACGGGATCACCGCCGCCCCCGCGATGCCCAGAATCGTCACGAGCACAAGCACCTCGACCAGCGTGTACCCGCGCCCGCGTGACGTGAACCGACTCATGTTGACGCTCCCTCTCATCCCGACTCACGGCCGCGGGATCGGCTCGTCGTTCCCGTCGAAACTGCCAGCCCACACCTCTCCGGTCGTCGCGTTGAACACCCACCCGTACGCCGTCTGGTACGCGTCGTCAGGCGAGTCTCGCAGCAGCACCCGCCTCGCGTTCGCCCCCCCCACGTACGGGTTGAGCGGCGCCGACTTCAGGTACTCCCCGTTCCCCGCCACGAGCGCCCCCCACGTCCCGTCCCCCTCCGTCACGTCCGGCAACGCGTTCTCGTGCCGGGCCTGGTACACGTCGATCGCGCGACGCAGCTTCTGCAGCTCGGAGTACGTCGTCCCCTCCGCCGCCTCGCGCTGCGCCCCCACGAACTGCGGGACCACAATCGCCGCCAGAATCCCCAGGATCACCACCACGATGAGGATCTCGACGAGCGTGAAGCCCGCCCCTCTTCCCCAAACCCCGTCTCGTGTGTGAATGCGCTTCACGCGGCGTCTCCTGTCCGTGTATCGCCGGGCCGTTCGAAAGCAGGCGTTCCCCCTTCGAGGAACGCCCGCGAAGCGATCGTGTCAGACAAACCGATCAGTTGTTGGGACGACCCGCGGCACGGATGATCCCGTCCGTCGCGTCGTACAGCCAACCGTCGTCGGCGTCCTCAGCCGAAGCCTCGGCGTTCGCGCTCGCCACGTCCGTGAAGTCGAACGCGGTCACGTGCGTCGCGTTGGCCGCCGCGGAGAACGGGTTGCGGGGGGGGCTCTTGACGTAGTCAGCCGTCACGAGCGGATCCCAGTTGGAACCGTCAGCGTCGGTGCCGACGATGTCCGGGTAGGTCCCGTTGTTCCGAGCCGCGAACAGCTCCAGCTGAGTCTCGAGGGTGGTCTCCTGGGTCGCCACGTTCCCGCCGCGGGCTTCGTCCGCCGCGCTGGTGAACTGCGGCACGACGATCGCCGCCAGAATGCCGAGGATGACCACAACGATCAGGATTTCGACCAGGGTGAATGCCCCAGCCCGGTTGCGCTTCCGATTCGCACGCATGCTTGTTGCTCCTTGAAACACATCTACTCGCGAGAACATTCACCCGGCTCCTCCGGGATCGGCACACTGCCGCAGCCAAACCCGGCGTTCTCCTCCGAACGCCGAACCCGACCGACACGTCGTGGCCCCGCTCGTCCCCCCGTCCTCGCGAGAAGACGGGCAGCGACCACGTCGTGCGTCCAATCCATCGACGCCCCCATCCACCACAGTGAAGCGACATCCGCCGCTCACCCCCTCTCACGCAACGCTCTGTGACGACTGGGCGAAACGTCCGGCTCCCGCGGCGCGCACTCGGACCTCTCCCCCCGACAACCCAATAAAAAAAGCGGACCCCGAAGGGTCCGCCCGCTCAACTCACTTGATCACCCGTCCGGCTACGGACGACGCGCCCGCGCCGACCGGTCCTCGAACTCCCCGAACATAATCGGCAGCAGGTCCTCGTTCGGAAGCTTCATCGCCCCCATCACCGCCGCCGCCGACGTCGCCAACGCGTAGTCGTCGCTCCGCGCCAGCTCCACCAGGCGACGCACCTGCCGGTCGTCCAGGCTGTTCCCGAACCGCTTGCCCGAGTCCGCCACCAGCCCCAGCATCGCACGCTGCTCCTCCCCGGAAAGCTCCAGGGCCCGGTCCATCAACGCGCTCTGGGCACGGGCCTGCGGCACGTGGGCCAGCACCTCGCCGATATCCAGCATCACCCGCCCGCTCTTCTCCTGAATCACCCCGATCCGCGCCGCGGCCGGGTCCGCCAGGTCCAGCACCCGGTTCCGCTACACCGCCTGGTCTCGCTGGGTCGC
>JBITAG010000304.1:0-18248 GCA_044439985.1 Phycisphaerales bacterium JB059
ACATGATCCTCCTCGACCGCTGGAAGATCCGTGTCCACCTCCGGGCGGACGAGGGAACACCCGCGCCCGAAGAGGACGACGGGGCGTTGGAGATCACCGCGTTGAGCTGGCGACAGGCGCTCATCATCGGGTTCATGCAGACGATCGCGATGATCCCGGGGACGAGCCGGAGCATGATGACCATCACCGCGGGCGTGCTCGTGGGGCTCAAGCCGAAGCAGGCCGCCGAGTTCAGCTTCCTGCTCGGCCTGCCCACGCTCGGGGGGGCGTGCGTCTACAGCCTGCTCAAGAACCTGAAGGAATCGAGCGAGGCGGGCGTGCCCAACATGTTTGAGGTCATCGGGTGGGGGCCGATCCTCGCGGGGTTCGCGGTGGCGACGGTGAGCGCCGCCTTCGCGGTCAGATGGCTCGTGGGCTTTCTGAACAGACACGGGCTCGAGGCGTTCGGGTGGTACCGCATCGCCCTGAGCCTCGTGCTCGGCGGGCTGATGCTGCTCGGATTCGTGAGCATCGGCACGGAGGGTGTGATCGATGGGTGAGACGCGGACAAGCTTCCCGAAGCACAAGATCCGGCTGCTGCTGCTCGAGGGCGTGCACGAGGACGGGCGCGCCATGCTCCAGGGCGAGGGCTTCGACGTGGACGCCCGCTCGGGCGCGCTCGAGGGCGACGAGCTGCACGCCGCCGCGGCGGACGCCCACGTCATCGGCGTGCGGTCCAAGACGCAGCTCACGCGTGAGGTGATCGAGAACGCCCCCCGTCTGCTCGCGATCGGGTGCTTCTGCGCCGGGACGAATCAGGTGGACCTCGGCGTCGCGTCGGGGCTGGGCATCCCCGTCTTCAACGCGCCCTTCAGCAACACGCGATCGGTCGCGGAGATGACCATCGCCGAGGTGATCGCGCTGCACCGACGGATGTTCGACCGCTCGGCGCAGATGCACGCGGGCGAATGGAACAAGTCCGCCTCGGGCTCGCACGAGGTTCGGGGGCGGACCCTGGGCATCGTCGGGTACGGGCACATCGGTTCGCAGGTCTCGGTCCTCGCCGAGGCGATGGGCATGCGGGTGCTCTTCTACGACATCGAAACCAAGCTCCCGCTGGGCAACGCCAAGCCCGCCACCTCGCTCGAACAGGTCCTGCGCGAGTCGGACGTCGTCACGCTGCACGTCCCGGCGACGGGAACGACCAGCGGGATGGTCGACGCGTCCCGCCTGGCGATGATGAAGCCCGGGGCCATGCTGATCAATAACGCCCGGGGGAGCGTGGTGGACAACGACGCCCTCGCCGCCGCACTCCGCGACGGGCGCCTCGGCGGCGCCGCCCTCGACGTCTTCCCCGTCGAGCCCGCCTCCAAAACCGAGCGCTTCGAGAGCGTGCTGCGCGGCGCCCCCAACGTCATCCTCACCCCCCATGTCGGGGGAAGCACGATCGAGGCGCAGAGCGCCATCTCGCAGGAGGTCGCCGGCAAGCTCACCCGGTTCATCAACGACGGGTCCACCATCGGCGCCGTGAACGTCCCGCAGGTGGACCTGCCCAGCCAGGCGGAGCGTGGCGTCGAGGTCGAGGGGCAACGCCCGCACCGGATCCTCCACTTCCACAAGAACGTCCCGGGCGTCCTCAGCCGCATGCACGAGGTGATCTCCTCCTGCGGGGCGAACGTCTCGGGAGAGTACCTGCGAACGGACGCGAACCTGGGCTACGTCGTCCTCGACGTGGACCCGACGGACGGCGAGGCGCTGACCCGGGGGCTTCGCGCGGTCCCCGAGACGATCCGCACGCGGGTGCTCTGGTAGGGCTCAGGGCGCCGAGGCGTCGTTGTCGAACGTGAAGTCGTCGTCCGTGTCCCAGACGCCGTCCGGCCCGGCGGTGGCGATGGCGTATCGCTTCCCGTCCGGCTCGATCGTGTACCGGTACGGGCGCCCCCACGGGTCGGTCAGGGTCTCCTCGTCGAGGCTCAGCAGGGCGAGGGTGGAGGGGATCTGGCCGTTGGCGGCGTAGTGCGTCCGCATGGCGCGGTGGATCTTGGTCGCGTCGATCCCCGCCTCAATCCCGCCGGCGCCCATCGCCGCGACCCCCGCGAGCCCAACGCCCATCACGAGGAAGAAGAGCAGGACGAGGATGATCCAGGAAGAGCCGATGAGCCCGATGATGAAGCCGGCGATCGCCAGACCGCGCGGGCGTCTGAACATGGCGATCGTCGAGAGCACCAGCCCGATGGGGCAGATGATCCCGGCGCACATGACGAGGCCGACGAGCGAGGTCACGAACCCGGCAACGCCGAGGCCGTTGGAAGGAGCGGGCGGGGGCTGGTTCATGCGCCCAGCATACCCGACGCTCAGACCTCGACGAGCACACGCAGCGCGTCCGGCTCGCCCGCGGCCCGGAGGGCGCTCACGCCGTCATCCAGCTTCGCCCGGCGTGTGATCAGACTCGCCAGGTCGAACGGACGCGGGGCGCTGGTCATGGCGCGCAGCGCGTCCGCCGGTCGCCCGCCTCGTGCGCCCATGACGCGGATCTCCTGCTCCACCAGACGCGTCGCGTCGAGCCCGAGGTCCTCCGCGGCGCCGGGCGCCGGCTCCGGGTCCCCGCTGAGCACGACGCGCCCTCTCGGGCGGATCATGCCCATCGCCGCGTCGAGCATCGCGGGGGTCCGCTCGCAGACCAGCACCACGTCCTGATCGAAGCGTCGGCCCGCGTCGTCGAGGTGGCGGTGCTTGATCCCCCACTTCTCGCAGAGCATGAACCGCGCCTCGCGCGTGCCGAGCACACGCACCGAGGCGTTGATCGCGTGGAGCGACTGGGCCGCGAGCAGGGCGATCGCGTTGTCCCCCAGAATCGTGATGTACGGCTTGGTCTCGGTGGCGACCATCCGGGCCAGGTGCAGGGCGCGCGACAGAACCACGCTCATCGCGGCGCTCTCTTCATCGATCGCGGGAGGGACCGGCGCGAGGTTGATGGCGGGGACACAGACGCGATCGCAGAGCGCGCCGTCACGCCCGCGGACGCCCATCACGGTGCGCTCGGGGGAGTGCTCGGGCAGGCCGCGCTTGGCGAGTTCGCAGGTGGGCGGGACGATCGTGGGCGAGCAGACGCCGCGGGCGCCCGCGAGGGCGGATTGCTCCTCCCCCTCGACGTGTTCCACGACCCCGACGAACTCAGAGCCGAGGACGCCGGTGAAGGGAATCTCCCCGCGGCAGATGGCGACCTCGGCCGGCCCGATCGCCACGCGGGTCGGACGCACGAGCGCCTCGCCCGGTTCGGGGGTCGGCGCCGGGGCCCGGGGGTCGAGCAGGACGTGCTGTCCGTCATAGCGAAGCGCGCGCACAGAAGCGTTCCTCCGGCGGGATGGTCCGCCGCGGCTTGTTTCGGTCCGTTCGGGGGGTGGCTCCCGCGCGAGCCGCACGGAAGCGATTCTCGGACGCGCCCGCGAGGGGCTGGCGCGGGGTGGTCGAGTTAGCCGCCCATGTCCGGGGGCATGCCGATGGGCGTGGAAGCCGTCTCGTTCGGCGGGGGAGGCATGAAGGGGAGGTACTCGAGCAGTCGCTTGTCGCGCTCGAAGGCGGGGTAGGTGTAGGTGGAGCGGGCGGCGAACAGGTCGTCGGTGGCGTCGTACCAGTCGAGCCAGGCCCGCGTCTCGATCCCGAAGTCCTGCCCCGTGAGCGTGCGCAGCGCCTGGATCGTCGAGTAGTTCACCGCCAGCGCCGGATCGTTGAGCGAGGAGATGAGCGCCTGCACCACGCGCGGCTCGGCGTACTGACCCAACGCGTGCGCCGCCGCCGCTCGAACGTCCGGCTCCGGCTCCAGCTCCTCGTCCATCGCCCGGACCAGCGGGTCGATCGCGATCGGGTTGTGGATGCGCTGCAGCGCCCGGGCGGCCTCGGCCCGAACGAGCCGGTCCGGCTCATCCACAAGCCGTTCGATGATGAGGGGAACGTGGTCCGGGGAGCCGTGCAGGCCCAACGCCCGGACGCCCGCCCAACGCACGCCCGAGTCCTCGTCCCGCGCCGCATCCTCGTACAACTCGATGTAGACCTCTTCGCCCCCGAAGTAGGCGTTGGCGAGCAGGCGGGTGCCCCGGAACCGGCTGTCCGGGTCGTACTCGTCCAGGGCCATCTCCGCGGCCTGCCCCGGGGACTGCTGGGGCACGAAGACCTGCATCAGCGAGGTCGCCCCCGGCTGCACGTTGTCGAACATGTTGCACCCCGCGAGCGCGAGGGCCATCGCGGAGAGAGCAAGGATCTGCACGCGTTGGGTTCGCGGGGTCATGGGCGGGAAGTATATGTATGCTCGGGGAGATGCGAACAGGAACCGCTTTGGTCGGCCTGATGGGCCTCTGGGCATCAATCTGGGGGCTTCCCGGGTGCGGCGCGTCCCCCCGCCCCGCTCAACCGGCCCTCACCCCCGCCCCCCCCACACCCGACGCCACCCTCCAGGCCCGGGACCTCTATCCCCCCGGCGAGCGCCGCTTCGTCCTCCTGGACCCCGAGTCGCGCGAGGCCCGGGGGGTCGAGATCATCACGAATCAGGCGCCCGCGGATGAGGGGGCCTGGACCCAGAGCGTGCGCACCGAGGGGGGCGCGGGCGAGGGAGAGCGGGCGGGCGCGAGCGTCTTCGAACGCCACCCCCACGGGGGCGTGGCCCTGCGCCAACTGGTGGCGCGCGCGCCCAAAGCCGCTCGCGATGACGACGCGCTCTATCTCTTCGAGCCGGCTCTGGTCATGACGCCGGGCGCCCTCGCGATCGGCACGACCCACACCGACGCCTGCACGCTGCGGATCGTGGAGCTGGACGACCACTCGAGGGTCATCCAGACCGGGCGGGCGGAGCGGACGCTGGAGGTCCTCGCCGGGGCGACGCTCCGGACAAGCGGGGGCGAGGTCGAGACGCTCACGGCGCGCGCGCAGATGACGATGGAGATGGGGGCGATCCGGTCGGTGACGACGACGCGTCTCTGGGTCGAGCCCGGCGAAGGCATCCTGATCGAATCGTTCGACCGGGTCTCCCGCCTGATGGGCGTGCCGGTCCGGCGCTCGCGCGGGCTCAAGCACGCCGAGGGGATCGAGCCGGTCTGGGGAGCGGACTAGCCCGCGTCGAGGTGGTTCTCGCGCAGCGAGACGGGGGGGGCGAGCAGTTCGGTGAGGACGATGGCCTCGCGCAGCCGTGGCCCGGAGAGCGCGGCGCGGAGGCCCCCGGAGCGCCGGGCGTGTCGCCCCTCGGGGTTGGCGTCGCCGATCCCCGGCGAGAGGTGTCGCCCCTCGAGCGCCACGTTGAGGTGGTGCTGCTCGACCGGCTCATGCTCGGGGAACGCGCCGAGCGGGTTCGGGCTCCGTCCCTGGGGGGCGGGCGCCGTCTGGACGGCGGGGCGCCGGGGCGTGGACCGCGCCGGGGCGGTGGCGTTCGGGCGGGCCGGGGGGCGGGGCGCGCTCTGGGGCGGGGCGGCGGGCGCGTTGGCGGGCGTGCTGGCGCCCTGGCCCTGCTTGGCCCGGGCCAGCTGCTCGGCACGCCGACGACGCAGCTCGGCGAGCTGCGCCTGGCGACGGGCGGCGATCTCCTCCAGCCTCGTCCGCCCGGCGCCGGAAGGGGAGGCGGCGGTGGGCGTGGGCGATGCGGAGGGCTGATTTTGAGTCTGGGCTTTGGCCTGCGCCTGGGCCCGGACCTGGGCCCGGGCTTGGGCACGGGCCTGAGCCTGGGCGACCGCCTGACGCCGAGCCTCCTCCTCCGGATCACGCCCGGTCCGCAGGGCCTCGAGCTGACGCCGACGCTGCTCGTTCTCGTATTTCTTGCGCTCGGCCTGCTCCTTGAGCTTCTTGCCGGCCCAGCTGAAGACGCTGAGGCCGATGGAGCCGAGCACGAACACGAGCGGGAAGTTGTTGAGAATCCACTGACCCACGCGGGTCCTTTCGGCTACGGGCGTTCGTCCGGGGCGTGTGTCATGGTAGTGATCGGGAGAAGGGCGGGCGGAAGGTCAGCATCCGGGGCCTGTTCGTCGGCCCCGCGTGGGTGGACGCGGGCGAAGCGGACGCCGAAGACTGGGCGGAGGACTGCGGGCGTGAGGACCTCCGAGGCGGGGCCGGCGGCGGCGGGGCGTCCCGAGGCGTCGAGCAGGAGGACCCGATCGGAGATGCGGAGGGCGAGGGAGAGGTCGTGGATGACCAGGACGACGCCCACGCCGTCGGCCGCGAGATCGCGGAGCAGTTCCATGCAGGTGAGGGCGTGGCGGGGGTCCATGGAGGCGGTGGGCTCGTCGGCGATGAGGGCGCGTTCCCCGGCGGGGGCGTTCCCGGAGAGCTGGGCCATGGCCCGGGCGAGGGTGACGCGCTGCTGCTGGCCGGCGCTGAGCTGGGCGAAGGGCTCGCGGGCGCGGTGGGCGATGTCGGCGCGTTCCATGGCCCGGCGGACGAGGGCGTCGCGGGGCGGGCGCCCCTGGGCGATGAGGCCGAAACGGACGACCTGTTCGACCGAGTAGGCGAAGGCGAGGGCGGCGCGCTGGGGGACGAACGCGATCCGACGGGCGCGGGCCCGGCTGGGGACGCGGTGGACGGGGCGCCCGTCGAGCAGGACCCGCCCGGCATTGGGGCTCAGGCGTCCGATGAGGAGGCGGGCGAGTGTGGACTTGCCCGACCCGTTGGGGCCCACCACCGAGGTCACCTGTCCGGGGAGGACCTCGAGGCTCACCCCCCGGAGGACGGAGCGTGGGCGTCGGTAGGCAAAGGTGAGATCCTGCGCGATGAGGGGCACGCCGGATCGTACGGGGAACCGGGAGGTTCTGGCGGGGCGGGCGCCCTCCCCCTACGCTTTGCGCTCTTGGAGCCTTACCGCATGCACGAGATGAATGGACGGGACGATCGGGGGCTGGTCGGCGTCGCCGGGGCGACAGGGTTCGTCGGGCGGGCGTTGGTGCGCGAGCTGCTCGGGCGGGGGTGGCACGTTCGCGGGCTGACCCGGAGCCTGAGCAAGGCCCGCGAGGTCCTGCCGCGCGACGCGATGGAGGACGGGCGTCTGAGCGTGATCGAGGGGGACGCCCTGGGCGAGAAGGTGGCGGACCGTCTGGTCGCGGGCGCGGACGCGTGCGTGAACCTCATCGGGATCATCCGGGAGACGAGCGGGCGCCAGACCTTCGAGCGGGCGCACACGCTGACCACGCGGGCGCTCGTCCGGGCGAGCGAGCGGGCGGGCGTTGGCCGGTACATCCAGATGTCGGCGCTCGGGGTGAGCGACGAGGGGGCGACGGCGTACTACCGGACGAAGTGGGCCGCGGAACGCGCGGTGCGCGCCAGCTCGCTGCGATGGACGATCTTCCGCCCGGGGCTGATCCACGGCCCGGAGGGGGAGTTCATGCAGATGGCCAAGTCCTGGTGCGAGGGTCGCAAGGCGCCGCACCTGTTCATCCCGACGTTCACGCGTCTGGACCCGGAGTGGTCGCCGCCCCGCCCCCCGCGGTTCGAGGATCCGGTGGTCTCGCCGGTGCGGGTGGAGGACGTGGCCTTCGCGATGGCCGAATCGCTCGAGCGGGAGGCGGCGGCGTGGGAGGTGTACGACCTGGTCGGCCCGGAGCGGATCACGATGCGGGAGATGCTCACGTCGCTGCGTGACGCGTTGCCGCTGGGGAAGAAGAACCTTCGTGTGATCGGGGCGCCGAGCGAGGTGATGGCGATCAAGGCGAAGGTGGCGGCGATGGTCGGCCTTCGCGACGCGCTGCCGTTCGATGAGGGGATGGCGATCATGGGGGGGAAGGATTCGGTGGCGGGGCTGGACAAGGCCTCGGCGCATCTGAGCTTCGCCCCGGCGCCGTTCACGGAGACGATGCGGGCGTACGCCGCGTCGATGTAGAGACGAATGACGCGGCCCGCGATGCTCGTTCGAGCGTGCGAGCTGGAAGGGACGCCACATGCCGCTGCAGTACGAGAAACGCCTGCTCAGGCACCTGTCGCACGAGAGCTACGAACCGAAGCCGGTGGACGCCCTGGCCGAGGAACTTGGCATCGAGGACGTTGCGGACTTCGCCCGCGCCATCGACGTGCTGGCGGAGCGGGGGACGGTATCGATCGGCTCGGGGGATCGGATCGCCCTGCCCGGGCTTCCGGACGAGGGTGAGCTGACCGGGGAGTTCCGGGGAACGGCCAAGGGGTTCGGCTTCGTCGTGCCGGAGCTGAAGACCAACGACGGGGACATCTTCATCCCGGAGCACGCGACGATGGGCGCGCTCTCGGGGGACACGGTGCGGATCGCCTACCGGCGTGACCGGAAGCGTGAGAAGTACGCCGGCGGGTTCGGCAAGAGCTTCGCGGGGGAGGTCGTGGAGATCCTCAGCCGGAAGCGCGCGGGATTCGCCGGGGAGGTGTACAAGCAGGGCGGGACGTGGATGCTCCACCCGGACGGGAAGGAGCTGACCCAGCCGGTCATCCTGCGCGACGCGACGAGCAAGAACGTCAAGCCCGGGGACAAGGTCGTCATCGAGCTGATCGAGTACCCCGAGGGGGGCGCCCTGGGCGAGGGGGTCATCACGAAGGTGCTCGGCGAGGCGGGCGACCCGAGCGCGGAGACGCAGGCGGTGATCGCGGCGTACTCCCTCCCGGAGCCGGACTCCTTCCCCGAGGCGTGCGTCGAGCAGGCGCGGGAAGCGACAAGGGCCTTCGACCAGGCGGTGAAGGCGTGGGAGGAGCGGGGCGAGAGTGCTCTGGAACTTCGCGCGGACCTGACCGACGAGTTCATCTGCACCATCGACCCGCCGGACGCCAAGGACTACGACGACGCGATCAGCATCAAGCGGACGAGCGACGGGTGGGAGCTGGGGATCCACATCGCGGACGTGAGCGCGTTCATCGAGCCGGGGTCGGCGCTGGACCTGGAGGGGTACGAGCGGGGGAACAGCTGCTACCTGCCGCGCCTGGTCATCCCGATGCTCCCCGAGGTGCTGTCGAACGGGATCTGCTCGCTGCAGGAGGGCGTGCCGCGTTTCGCGAAGACGGCGATCATCAGCTACGACCGCAAGGGGAACGTGAAGGGGCAGGGTTTCTGCAGCTCGCTGATCCGGAGCCGCAAGCGGATGACCTACCTCGAGGCGCAGGCGCTCATCGACGGCGACCTCGAGGAGGCGAAGAAACACGCGAAGACGGAGCCGAACTACACCGACGAGCTGATCGCGACGGTCAAGGAGATGGACACGCTGGCGCGGGTGATCCGGGAACGACGGCGCCGGGCGGGGATGATCCATCTGGACCTGCCGGACGTGGAGCTGATTTTCGACGACGAGGGACGGGTGATCGACGCGGAGGAGGAGGACGACGCCTTCACGCACACGATCATCGAGATGTTCATGGTGGAGGCGAACGAGTCGCTCGCGCGGCTCTTCGAGGAGATGGGCGTCCCCCTGCTGCGTCGGGTCCACCCCGAGCCGGTGCCCGGGAGCGTGGACCAGATGCGCAAGACCGCGAAGGTCGCGGGCTTCTCCATCCCCAAGAACCCGGAACGCGAGCAGCTCCAGGCGCTGCTCGACGCGACCAGCGGCACGCCGGCGGCGTGGCCGGTGCACATGGCCGTGCTCCGGACGCTTACCAAGGCCGAGTACTCCCCGGCGTTGATCGGGCACTACGCCCTGGCCTCCGCCGCGTACGCCCACTTCACCAGCCCGATCCGGAGATACCCGGACCTGACCGTTCACCGGGCGCTGCTTGAGTACCTGAAGCGCACCGACAACGGGGTGAACCGGCCCAGGAGCGAGCGGGACAAGAAGGCGCTCGGGCGGGAGCTTAGGGGCGTGCTCCCCAGCGAATCGGACCTGCTCGAGGTCGGGCGTCACTGCTCGCAGACCGAGCAGAACGCGGAGGACGCGGAGCGCACCCTCCGCCAGTTCCTCGTCCTCCAACTCCTCAGCGAACACATCGGCGAGGAGTTCAGCGGGATCGTCACGGGCGTGATTCCCCGCGGCGTCTTCGTCCAGCTCGAGAAGTACCTCGCCGACGGGATGATCGCCAAGCAGGACCTGCCCGGGGACACGACGCGCGGCGCCAAACCACCGAAGTGGTACGTTGACGACCGGACCGGGGCGATGGTCGACGCCAACTCCGGTCGGAGTTACAACATGGGCGACCGGGTCAAGGTCTACATCGCGGGCGTGGACTTGGCGCAGCGCAAGCTCGACCTGGCGATCAGCGACGCCGATTCGCGCGCCGCGGGGAAGGCGAAGAACGTCAAGGGGCTGACCCTGGGCGGCGGCGCGGGCGGGATGGGCGAATCCAGGGGCGCCGGCTTCGGCTCGATGAAGACGCCCGGCGCCCAGCGTCGATCACGCAAGAGCAAGTCCCGCGATCGCAACAAGAGCGACCACCGGAAGGACCGGAAGGGCAAGGGCAAGCGGCAGTAGGCCCGCGTCGGCGGGCTCTCCCTATCATGCGCTGACGAGTCCCCAGCGGACTTCGGAGGAGGCGTGCGGTGTCGGATCTCGGCCTGACCATCCCCATCGAACGGTACGACGAGACGTCCTCAACCCGGGAGCTGGCGCGCCACGCGGTCGAGTCCGGCGACCTGGGAGAGCACCCGCGGATCTACGTCGCCGCGGCCCAGAGCGAGGGACGGGCGCGCTTCGGGCGAACGTGGCACAGCCCGCGGGGCGGGCTCTGGCTGACCCTCGCCTGGCCGGTGAACCGGGAGCCCTCGCGCGTGCTCGACGGGCTCGGCATCCGGGTCGGGATAGCGTGCGTCCACGCGATCGAGCGCGTCCTGGCGGCGCACGGCAAGGGGGCACGCGTCGAGCTGCGCTGGCCCAACGACGTGCTGATCGACGGCAAGCGGGTCCTCGCGACGCTCTGCGAGGTGCTCAAACGCGACGGGAAGACGTACGTGCTCGCCAGCGTCGGGATCAACGCGGACTTCAGCGCGTCGGACCTGCCCGAGCCGATCCGCCCGATCGCGACCACGCTCCGGGATGTCATCGGGGCGCCGGTGAACCTCGAACGCCTGCTCGAATCGATCGGCGCGTTCCTGCAGGATGCGCTCCAGGACGAGGGCCTGTGCGAAGGGGTGCTCAACGACGCCCGCGATCATCTCCATGCGCTCGGGGAGCAGGTCGAGGTCACGCTCGGGGACCGGACCGTGGTCCGCGGGTCGCTCGAGGGCCTGAGCGAGGCGGGGCGGCTCATCCTCCGGACCGACCGGGGACGCTTCGTCGCCCCCGAGGGCGCCGAGCTGCACCGGGACTGATCGCCCCGACGCGCTCAACGCACCAGCACGAGGGGGGCGTCGAGCCGGCGCAGCACGCTCGCGGTCGTCTCCCCGAAAACGAGACGGTGCAGCCACGAGTCGGCGTACGCGCCCATCGCGATGACGCTGTGGGTCGTGTGCGCGCCCGCGGCCTCGATCTGCGCCGCCTTCGAGGCGCCCTCGTGCGCGTACGAGAAGACGTTGGCCTCCGGCGCCAGGTCCTGCGCTTTCTGGAGCACGCCGTCGATCGAGGCGTCGTCGCTCGCCACCGCGAGGACCGTAAGGGGCCACCCTGTCTGCTTGGCGACGCCTCTGGCCCACTCCACCGCGCGCCGAGCCGGTCGCGACCAGTCGTAGACCGCGAGCACCCGGGACAGATCACGCAGCGGCCCCCCCGCGACGAGCACCGGGCACGGCCCCCGCTCCACCAGCGCCCGCGTCGCGGAACCGAATCCGCCGGAGGCGAACCGCCCCTTGGCGCCCACGGCGACCAGGTCCCCCGGGGACGCCAGACGCGCGATGCGATCGATCACCTCGCCGCGCTCGATCCTCGTCTCCAGCTCGACCCCCGCGCGCCCCGCAAAGGCCGCCAGCTCGTTCAGGAGCGCGCTCGCCTCGTCGTGCGTGAAGGCGGGATCGGGCGCATCGAGACTCGCCGTCGCGGCGGAGGGCTCGGCGAGGATCATCGGGGACGTGGCGGGCTCGAGGACGCACACCGCGACCACGGGCACGCGCGCGGACCGGGCCAGTTCCAGGGCGTAGGCAAAGGCCTCCCGCCCGAGGTCGGACCCGTCGTAGGCGACAACCAGACGCTCGATCATCCGATGCCCTCCTTCCAGGGAAACCCCGGCGGGATCAGGTCCGCCCGGCCCTGGATCCAGCCGACCAACCACTCGAACGCATCCACCAGACGCGGCCCGGGACGGTTGAACATCTGCGACCCGTCCACGAGCGCCACCCGCCCGTGTCGCACCGCGGGGAGCTGGCGGAACCAGTCCTGTCCGGCGAGCCGCTGCGCCTCCCGACGGGTCTGCTCCAGGCTCAGCCCGCAGGGGGCGATGACGAGCCAGTCGGGACGGCTGGCCGCGAAGACCTCGGGGGAGACGGCAATCGACTTGCCGGCGCGTCGTTGACCCTGCTGGAGGCCGGTGGCGGCGCCGGCCTCCGCGTCCGCCACCGTCTCGTTCAGCGGGTGGCGCCCCCCTGCCCGCTCGATGAGTTGCACGTTCCAATGACCCGCGACGTAGATCGGATCGGTCCACTCCATGAACCCGACGACAGGCCCTTGCTCGTAGGCGTTGACGAACTCCTGGGCCCGGAGCATCCGGGCGCTGAGGTCGACGGCCGCCCGTGCGCCCCGGGCCTCACGCCCGATGGCCCGCCCCACACGGATGAGGTCGTCGATCGCCCCTTCCACGGTCTGCGGGCCCAGGGCGAGGATCTCCGGACGGGGGGTGAGCCCCTCGGCCAGGCTCTGAAGGGCGGAGGGATCGACGGCGCAGACCCCGCAGAGGTCCTGGGTGAGGATCAGGTCCGGCCGGAGGGCGGCGAGGGCGTCGCGGTCGAGGGTGAAGAGGCTCTCGCCCCGGTTCGCGGCCGCCCGGAGCCGGGCGTCCACGGTCCCCGAGGGGGAGGCCTCGTCCGGGTCGTACACGACGCGGGGGGCGGTGACCGCGGGGAGGTGGGCGAGCCGCGCCGGGGCGTCGCAGGCGTGCGAGCGGGCGACGAGGAGGTCCTCGGCGTCGAGCAGGGCCAGGATTTCTGTCGCCGAGGGCAGCAGACTGACGACGCGCATGGTCAAGGCTCGCATTGGAGCGCCGCGGCGGAAGATCCGTCCGCCCAATCGCGTCGCCCGGGTGATGAGTCGGTAGGATACGGGCCCCGCGGCGTCGCTCGAGCGCGAACGCTCACCCAGCCCCCGCGAAGGAGGATACGCCTGTGCGCATCGTGAACGGACGGAGCCGAACCACGATCGGCACATCGTGTGCGCCCACCCTGGCCGGCGCCCTGGCGCTGGTCGCGGGGACGGGCCTCGCAATCGCCCAGCCCGGCGTTCAGCCCGGCGACCGGATCGCCGGCGTGCAGACCGGGGCGGACTTCCAGGCCGGCCTCTCGGGCGCCCAGCCCGCGAACGAGGAGGAGATGGTCAGCTTCGACCAGTTCGCCGAGGCGGTGGAGCTGACGACGCTGGTGAACTTCGTCGGGGAAGTGCTCGGGATCAACATCGTCATCAAGGGAACGCTGGCGGGGTCGATCACCTTCAACGCGGAGGTGGAGGTTCCCCTGAGTGAGTTGCTCCCGATGCTCCGGGCCCTGCTCGAGCAGTGGGACTACACGATCACCTCGACGGAGGTCCCGGGCCTGTACACGGTCCTGCCGGTGGGCGACATCGCCCCCGTCATGGGGGGCACGACGCGGGTCTTCCCCACGCCCAACGTCAAGCCCTCCCTGCTCGTCGAAGCGCTCACGAGCCTGCTCGGCGGGGCGCCGAACCAGATCCGCGCCGTCGATGAGCTTGGGGTGATCGTGGCGACCGCCCCCCCACTCCAGCTCGACCGGATCAACCGCATGGTCGAGGAGTTCCTGGCGCTCTACCGGGCGCAGGAGTACACCCGGATCGAGCTGGACTACATCGCGGCGCCGACCGCGCGCGAGCGGGCCATCGGCCTGGTCGGCGGCTCGACCGACGCCTTCGCCCGCCAGAACCTCCAGGGACGCCAGGTCAACCAGCAGAACGCCCAGACGGGCGCTCTCGGCCTGGGCGGGTCCGGGCTCGACAACCTGGGCGAACGCCTCGCCGTGGACGCCCAGGGCAACGCCCTGATCTTTCGCGGCACGCAGGACGAGCTGGCGACGGTCATCCAGATCATCGATGTGATCGACGTGCCCAACACGCTCTCGCCGCGCAACTACTTCGCGGGCAGCGCCGCCCTCCAGATCGCGGACATCGCGAGCCAGCAGGGCCTCGGGGAGGTCATCACCCTCCAGACGAGCCAGGACAACAACATCGCCGCCCTGCAGCAACGCAACATCAACCCGCAGACCCTCGGCCAGGGCGCCGCCCGCACGGGTGGCCCGGTCATGGTCGTGGACCCGAACCGCCAGTCGATCATCTACTACGGCACGGCGTCCCAGCAGGAACAGCTCGCCGCCCTCATGGAGGAGCTGAAGACCGAGGACGATCGGATCGTCATCCGGGAGTACAAGCTCAACTACGCCGACTCCGAGGCCGTCGCGGACCTGATCACCGGGCTCATCACCGGGCAGAGCGCCGCCGGCGACGCCCCGCTCCTTCCCGGCGGGACGGGACAGACCTCCACGCAGCAGGCGCAGAACTTCGTGCGCGGCGGCGGCGGCGGGGACGACGAGATCGGTGTCTTCGACCCCAACCGCGTCTTCGTCATCGCCGACCCTGACAACAACCAGGTTGTCGTCAAGGCGCCCCTCAAGCAGCAGGACGAGTTCGGCAAGCTCGTCGAGCGGCTCGACCTCCGACGCCCGCAGGTCTTCATCGAGGCGACGATCGTCTCCGTCTCGGACAACTCCGACTTCCGCCTCGCGATCGAGACGCAGCTGACCAGCGGGCAGTGGACCGGGAGCACGGACTTCGGGCTCTCCACGCCGGGCGCCAACTTCAACAACGCCCGCAGCGTGTCGACCGGCCTGGCCGGCCTGACCACCGCGGTCATCAAGAGCCAGTACGTCCCCGTGATCGTCAACGCGATCAAGACGGACACGGACTCCAAGATCCTCTCCCGCCCGAGCCTGCTCGTGAACGACAACGAGGAGGCTCGGATCGTCAGCCTCGAGCAGCAGCCCACCACGAGCACCAGCCAGGGCGACGCGACGACCGAGACGAGCTTCGACGGCTTCGAGGACGCGGGCACGACGCTGGAGGTCACGCCCAGCATCTCCGAGGCGGGCTCGCTGAGCCTGCAGTACCGCATCGAGCTGTCCAACTTCGTCGGCTCGGGCGCCAACGGGATCCCGGCGCCGCGTCAGGAACGCACCGTTGAGGGGCAGGTCACCATTCCCTCCGACGCGACGATCGTCGTGGGCGGGATCAAGGTGGACAACGTCAGCGACACGGTCGTGAAGGTTCCGCTGCTGGGCGACATCCCGCTGGTGGGGCACGCCTTCCGCGACACGCAGAAGGTCAACAACAGCTCGACGCTCTACGTCTTCCTGACCCCCCGCATCATGACCGACCCGAACTTCTACGACCTCAAGCTCTTCAGCCAGGGCCCGCAGTCGGCGATGGACCTGGAGGACGACATCCCCTCGATGGAGCCGGTCAGGATCGAGATGCGCACCCCGACCGCGACCCCGTGGCAGGCGCCCCCGCCGCCCCCGAGCGCCCGCCCGGAGGAGGGGGAGCCCGAGTTCCTGGAAGTGGACCTGAACGCCCCGGCGCCGGTGATCGAGCTGGACGGCAGCCTGACCGACGCGGGCGTGGGCGCGGACCGCTGATGGCCAGGACGCGATCCAACGGGAAGGGCCTGCTCACCAAACGCGGCGCGGACGACGCGCCGGCGCCCGTCGTGCGCGACGAGTGGAGCCGGGTCAGCGAGGCCTTCGGCTCGATGCGCGTCGCCCCCGAGCAGCTCCGCCAGTTCGCCCAGGTCCCCGGCTCGGACGACGAGCCCTGGGAGGTCATGCTCCAGGCGATGGCGATGGACGAGCACCAGGCGCTCACCAAGCTCGCCGAGCGGACCGGGCTCGAGTTCGTCCCCGAGCCGCGCCTCGACGAGTCCGCCAGCCGCTTCTACGAGCTGGTCCGACCGGAGATGGCCCGGACGCACTCGGTCGCCGCGATCAGCTCCGCCCACGGCGTCTTCCGCGTCGCGACCAGCCAGCCGATGCAGCCGAGCGTCTTTACGATGCTCGAGGACGAGCTGCGCGCCCCGATCCAGCTCGTGCTCAGCCCGCGGGCGGGCGTGGCGAACCTGATCAACCGGGGCTACGAGCAGCGCGGGGACCTGGTCACCGAGATCATCGAGGACATCCCCCTCGATGAGTCCGCGATCGAGTCCGCCGCGGGCTCGGTCGCCCAGTCCACCGACCTGCTCGCCCAGGCGAGGCAGACGCCGGTCATCCGGCTGGTGAACATGATCCTCTTTGAGGCCCTGCGCCGGCGGGCCAGCGACATCCACGTCCACCCGATGGAGGAGCGGCTGGTCATCCGCTTCCGCGTGGACGGGATGCTCATCGACGCCTTCACCCCCCCGCTCTCGCTGGCGCCCGCGATCAGCTCCCGCCTCAAGGTCATGACCGAGCTGGACATCGCCAACCGGCACAGCCCGCAGGACGGGCAGACCACCGTCCGCATCGGCCCGAAGAAGATCGACATCCGCCTCTCGGTCATCCCGACGATCCACGGCGAACGCATCGTGCTGCGTCTGCTCGACCAGAGCCAGACCGAGCTGGATCTGGACGCCTGCGGCATGTCCAAGAAGCTCCAGGGCCAGCTCATGGACATGATCGACCGGCCCAACGGGATGGTCCTGGTCACCGGCCCGACCGGCTCGGGCAAGACGACCACGCTCTACGCCGCCCTCGGTCGCATCGACCGGCTCAGCCGCAACGTCATGACGATCGAGGACCCAGTCGAGTACCACCTCGACGGGATCAGCCAGATGCAGGTCAACCCGAAGCGCGACGTCACCTTCGCCACGGGCCTGCGGGCGCTGCTGCGGCAGGACCCGGACGTGATCCTGGTCGGCGAGATCCGCGACATGGAGACCGCACAGCTCGCGGTGCAGGCCTCGCTGACGGGGCACTTCGTCCTCGCGACGCTGCACACGAACGACGCGCCGAGCGCGATCCCGCGTCTGCTGGACATCGGGGTCGAGCCCTTCCTCGTGACCAGCTCCCTGATGGGCGTGCTCGCGCAGCGCCTGCTCCGCCGGATCTGCTCGGTCTGCGACGGGTCGGGCCAGCACGAGGGCGATCGGTGCGAGCACTGCTTCGGCTCGGGGTACCGCGGACGCCTCGCGGTGCACGAGCTGATGGTGATGACCGACACCCTGCGTCGCCTGACCGCCGAGCGGGCCGACGGCGTCTCGCTCTACGAGGCGGCGGTGGACTCGGGCTTCGAGCCGATGCGGATCGACGCGAACGCGAAGGTCCGCCAGGGTCTGACCGACGAGGCCGAGGTCTTCCGCGTCCTGCACTGACCCCCGCCCGCGTACCATCCGCCCGTGAAGGTTTCCGAAGAGCACGCGTCCGGCGAGCCGGTGGTGGGCCTGACCATGGGCGACCCCGGGGGCATCGGCCCGGAGGTGCTGGTCAAGGCGCTCGCCCGGGCCCCGCACGACGCCCGGTACGTCGTCTACGGGTCGGGCGCGGCGCTCACCGGAGCGGCGGACGCCGCCGGCATCGAGCCGAGCTGGTGGCGCCTCGAGGCGGGCAGCGCCCTGCGCGAGGTCACCCGAAGCCACCGCGTCGTGCTCCTCGACTACGACCGGGGGGAGGCGGACTGGTCCCGGGCCCCGCACACCCCGACGAGGGCCAGCGGCGAACTCTCGTTCACGCTCGTCGAGGACGCGATCCGCGACAGCGCCCGGCGCCGAGGCGACCCGGAACGCATCGACGCGATCGTCACCGGGCCGATCTCGAAGAAGGCGTGGGAGCTGGCGGGCAAGCAGCGCTGGGCGGGTCACACCGAACTGCTCGCCTCTCGCCTGCGGGCCAAGCGCAGCGCGATGATGTTCGCCGGCCCGAAGCTCAACGTGGTGCTGGCGACCGTGCACCTCCCCCTCATGGACATCCGCCACGTGCTCACGATCGGGAAGGTCTTCGACGCGATCGACCTGGGCGCCGAGGCGATGGTCCGACTGGGCGTGCCGGAGCCGAGGATCGCCGTCGCCGGCCTCAACCCCCACGCGGGTGAGGGGGGGCTGCTCGGGGACGAGGAGACCCGCCTCATCGAGCCGGCGATCGAGCACGCCAGGCGTCAGGGGCTCGACGTCACCGGCCCCTTCCCGGGCGACACGATCTTCAACGCGGCCCTCGCGGGGCGGTACGACCTCGTCGTCGCGATGTACCACGA
>JBITAG010000305.1:0-10397 GCA_044439985.1 Phycisphaerales bacterium JB059
CTGGGAGCCGCTCGGCGAGCGGCTGCTGGTCACGCAAATGGAGAATCAGCAGAAGATGATGTTCGCCGGGGCGATCCCGCTTCTGGGCGTGGACGTCTGGGAACACGCCTACTACCTGCGTTATCAGAACCGGCGAGGCGATTACCTCGACGCCTTCACCAACGTCATCAACTGGCCGGAGATCGGGCGACGGTTCGACCGGGCCCGTGGCTGACCCCCCCGGCGGGGCCGGTGGCGTTATCGGTTGCGGCGGCGCCGCCCGCGCGACCAATTCAACCCGGACAACTGGCACAACCGGAACCGGGGCGCATACTTGGAGAGTCTTGTCTCTCTCCTCCTATGACTCGGGCGTTGGGTCGCTCCCAACGCCCGGTTCATTTTTGGACTCGGCGTCCCCGGGATCGAGGAGGGAGCCTCACTCCACCGCGTAGCAGGCGACCAGGCGCCAGCTCGACTTGCGTTCGAGCGGAGGCATCGCGGTCCGGCACCGGTCCATCACCTTGGGGCATCGTCCGGCGAAGGGGCACCCGGGGGGCGGATCGATCGGGCTCGGGACGTCGCCCTGCAGCACCGTGAGGGGGCGGCGGTCGTCCGGGTCATCGATCGGGTTGGCGCCGAGCAGGGCCCGCGTGTACGGGTGCTCCGCGTCCCGGTCGAGGTTGTCGGTCGGGAGTTCCTCGACGACGTGCCCGAGGTACATGACGAGCACGCGGTCACAGAAGTGCTCGACCACCTTCAGGTCGTGGCTGATGAACATCATCGTTAGCCCGAGCTGTTCCTTGAGATCCTTCATCAGGTTCAGCACCTGGGCCTGGATCGAGACGTCGAGCGCACTCACGGGCTCGTCGGCGACAATGAACGTCGGGCGCACACAGAGGGCGCGGGCGATGCCGATGCGCTGACGCTGCCCGCCGGAGAACTCGTGCGGGAACTTGTTCTTGGCGTCCGGGCGGAGCCCGACCTGACGCATGAGCGACTCGATGTACTCGTCCATCGAGTCGCCGTCGTCGAGCACCCGGTGGAGCTTGATCGCCTCCTTCAGGATCGCGTTGACGGTCATGCGCGGGTTGAGGGAGGAGTACGGGTCCTGGAAGATGATCTGCATCTTCCGGCGGTAGGGCATCATCTCGCCGTGGCTGAGACCGGTGATCGGCTCGCCCTCATAGGCGACGAGGCCCTCGGTGGGCTCGAGCAGGCGGATGATCGTCTTGCCCAGGGTGGACTTGCCGCACCCGGACTCCCCCACCACGCCGAGTGTCTCGCCCGAGGCGATCTCGAACGAAACATCGTTGACGGCGTGAACTCGCTTCACCACCCGATTGAGCACCCCGCCCCGGATGGGGAAGTGCTTGGTCAAATTGCGGACTTCGATCAGTGACATATCGGTTCGGGGGCGATCAGCCCGCGGCTCCTCCACCGGCGCTCGAGGTCAGCTTGGCCGGGCGTTCCTGGGACGAGCCGATCGGGTAGTGGCACCGCACGGGCCGGCGATCGGGCCCCGACTCCAGCTCCGGCTCCACGTGCACGCACCGGTCGCCGTCGGAGTACGGGCACCGAGCCTCGAACCGGCAGCCCTCGGGCAACTCCCAGAGGCTGGGCACAATGCCCGGAATGGTGGGCAGGCGCCCGGTCTCGCTCTTCCGCCCGCGTTTCGGGATCGACTCGAGCAACGCCTTGGTGTACGGGTGCTGCGGCTTGTGGAAGATGTCCCCCACCGGACCCGACTCGATCACCCGCCCGGCGTACATGACCATCACCCGGTCGCAGACCGTCGCGACAACGCCCAGGTCGTGGGTGATGAGCATGATCGCGGTGTTGAACTTCTCCTTGAGCCCGTTCATCAGGTCGAGGATCTGCGCCTGGATGGTCACGTCGAGGGCCGTCGTCGGCTCGTCGGCGATGAGCACGTCGGGCTCGCAGGAGAGCGCGATGGCGATCATGACACGCTGACGCATGCCGCCCGAGAGCTGGTGCGGGTACTCCTTGATCCGCTGCTCCGGGTTCGGGATCTCGACAAGCCGGAGCATCTCGATGGCCCGGTCCCGGCGCTCGCGCTTGTTCAGGTCGGTGTGGTACTTGAGCGTCTCGTCGAGCTGCCAGCCGATGGTGAAGACCGGGTTGAGCGCGGTCATGGGCTCCTGGAAGATCATGGCGACCTTGTCGCCCCGGATCTTCCGCATCTCCGACGCGCTCGCGCGGACCAGATTCTTCGACCCGTAGAGGATCTCGGACTCCTTGCCGTACACGGTGAGGTGTTCCGGCAGCAGGCGCATGATCGACTTGCTGGTGACGGTCTTCCCGCACCCGGACTCGCCCACGATGCCGAGGGTTTCGCCCGGGGCGACGTCGAAGCTGACGTCCTCCACGGCGGTCACCATGCCTCGATCGGTCTTGAAGCTCGTCGTGAGGTGACGCACGCTGAGCACGGGCGGCGCCTTGGTCGAGTTGGATGGGGCGGTCTCAGACATGCTTGGGGTCGAAGGCGTCCTGCAGGGCGTCGGACACGATGTTGAACGCGAGCACGAGGGCGAACATCAGGAAACTGGCGGCGCCGACCTCCCAGAAGAAGTAGTTGGAGAGGTCGTCCTTTGCGTTGGAGATCATCGTCCCCCAGCTCGGCTGCCCGCTCACGCCCAGACCCAGGAACGAGAGGATGACCTCGTTCTTGATCGCACCGATGAAGAGCAGGCTGAAGTTGATGAACATGATGTGGAACGTGTTCGGGATGACGTGCTTGAGCACGATGTAGAACCGTCCGAACCCGATCGCGGTGGCGGCCTGGACGTACTCCAGCTCCTTGATCTTCATCACCTCGCCGCGGATCACGCGGGCCGTGCCGACCCAGAAGGTCAGTCCCATGGCGGTGTAGAGCTTGACGAGCTGAAGCTCGGGATACTCGTTGGGGTTGTCGAAGAGACGGTGCCCGGAGAACATGAACGCGAGGACCGCAAGCAGCACGAGGTAGGGGATCGAGGAGAGCGTGGAGACAAGCCACATCACGGCCCCGTCCACCCACTTGCCGTAGAACCCCGCCGCGGCGCCGAGCAGCGTCCCGATGAGCACACTCAGGGTCGCGACGACCAGCCCCACCTGGAAGGCGATCTTGATCGAGTAGAACGCCCGGCAGGCGATCGACCGCCCGACCACGTCGCTGCCGAGGGAGATCCGGAAGGCGTAGACCATTCCGTCCCAGCCGCTCGGGGTCGGGAGCACGTCCTGCAGTTCGACCTCGAACCGGTCCAGCGCCTCCTCAAGGGCGTTCCGACTCTCCGCCTCCGTGCCCTGGTACTCGGCCAGCTCCTCGCGGAGCTCCTCGGCGAGCCCCTCATCCCCGTCCTCCAGCGCATCCTTGATCTCCTCGGGGATCGACACGACCGCGTCGTGCTCCTCGATCCAGATCTCGTACGCCTCGTCGAGTTCGTCGAAGGCGCCCGCCAGCTCCTCCATCTCGGTCCGAAGCTCGGGGAGGGGCTTGTCGGCCAGCCGTCGCTCGGCGAGCGCCACGCTGTCGAGCGTTGGCTGCACCTCCTCGAGCGCCTCGAGGTTGCGATCGAAGAGCCGCTCCAGCCGGTCCAGATGCCAGTCCGCGGCGTTGTACCGGTCCTCGAGCGTCGGGGGCTGCAGGAAGCCGGGCCAGTTGCGCGGGAGCACGCGAAGCGTGACGCCCTGTCGCGTGCCCACATCCGTGATCCCGATCCAGTCCGTCACCTGAACGGTGATGATGAAGACGAAGACCAACGCGTAGAGGGCGATGATGCCGGAGGCGACCATCGCCATCCGGTTGCGGAAGAACTTCTGCCATGCTCGTGAGCGTCGCATCCTCCGGATCATGACAGGCGGACCCTCGGATCAACCAACGCGTAGAGCACGTCGGTCAGGATGACAGTCAGAATGAAGATGGCCGCGAGCACCACCACGAGCGCCTGAATGACCGGGAAGTCGTTGTTCTGGATCGCGAAGATGAGCTGGAAGCCCATCCCGGGGATGCGGAAGTAGTACTCGACGAGCACCGCCCCGGTGATCAGGAAGGGGAGCGTCGCCATGATCCGCGTGATGATCGGGATCATCGCGTTCTTGAGCATGTGGACGAAGATGATCTTCCGCTTGCCCGCCCCCTTGGCCATCGCGGTGGTGATGTAATCCTTGGTGGACTCCTCCACCATCACCGCCCGGTAGAAGCGTGTGTCGTACCCGACCGCGACCACCAGGCCGATGAGCACCGGGAGCATGCAGTACGTCACCCAGTTCATCGGGTTGGCGCCCTCGCCGAACAGCCAGGGCTCGTACCCCTCGATCGCGAACGGCCAGTTCTCCGGCCCGACCTGCTGGCGGGGAAGGAAGGCGCCGAAAAACTGCCCGAAGATGATGTAGACCAGATAGCTGACGCTCATCCCGATGACCGCGAGGACCATCAGCGTTCGGTCCACCGCCCGCCCCCGGAAGTAGGACGAGACAAGGGCGATGCAGACCCCGCAGAACGCGGAGAGCCCCAGCGTTGGGACCGTGATCGAGAGGCTCGGCGGGATCGAGCGGGTCAGGATCTCGCCGACCGGCGTCCCCTGCTGGAACCAGCTCTCCTCCGAGAAATCGAGCGTGACCACACGCCCCATGTACTTCACGTACTGGACGATGAAGGGGTCGGAGAGACCCATGTTCTCGCTCAGGCGATCGATCTGCTCCTGACTCGCGTTCTTGCCGAGGTAGGAGTACACCGGGTCGCGCACGCGCAACGCCAGCATCATCAGCAGCACAATGCCCAGGTACACCGGGATGTTGTAGATCAGCTTGCGGACGATGAAGGACCACATGTCGCGACGGTCTCCGGCGCCAGAATGGATGCGGCGATCGCGGTACGAGGGCAGAGCTTAGGCGCTCCGGGCGCCCGACGGGTTACTTCCGGTCCTCGTGGTCCATATCCACGTCCAGGTACTTGAAGTACGTGTAGAACGTCTCCGTCGGCTTGAAGTTCTTCACCCAGGGGTGGGTCAGGTAGACCCGTGTCCGCGCGAGCGACCCGCAGAAGGGGGCGTCCTCGATGAGCATGTCGCGCATCTTCTCGATCAGCTCCGTCCGCTCCGGGCCGATCGGCATGGTCCGCAGCCGCTCGTACATCGCGTCGTACTCGGCGTTCTTGTAGTTCGAGTGGTTCGAGCCCGGCGACTCGTACGGCCCGTAGTACAGCTGCAGGTTGTTCTCCGCGTCCGGGTAGTCCGAGCCCCAGGCGAAGCTGAACATCGGCGCCTTCTTGTTGTTCGTCGCATCCATCAACGCCGCGAAGTCGGAATAAACCGGGTTGATCCGGATGCCCACCTCGGCCAGATTCCGCTGCAGGAGCTCGACGATCCGGACCGACTCCTGACCGGTGGAGGTGTAGAACGTGATGACCGGCAGGTCCGTGACCTTCCCGTCCGGCCCCACGGTGTAGCCCGCCTTGCGGAGTTCCTCCCGAGCCCGCTCGTAATCCGGACCCCGGGTCGAGTTGGCGACGCGGTGCTCCTCGTTCTCCGGGTGACCGTCCAGACCGGGAGGGATCGGGCCGTCGTACGGGAGGGCCATCCCGAAGTACAACGCCTCGTTCATCTCGTCCCAGTCCATGGCCAGGTTGAACGCGCGCCGGAGGGCCTTCTTCTCCTCCGAGTACCCGCCCACGAGCGGGTCGTCCATGTTGAACGAACGGAAGATGAAGTCCAGCAGCGGCACCTTCTCCATCTTGATGCCCTTGCGCTTCCAGCTCCGCTTCAGCTCCTTGCTCCGCCGGCTGATCGCCTCCTCGAAGCCAGCCTGCGGCACGGTCGTGTAGTCGAGCGCCCCCTCCTTGAACTGCAGCCACATCGGCTGCGCCTCGACGTAGAACCCGAAGTCGATCCGGTCCACGAACGGGATCTGCTGCCCCGCCGCCTCCGTCAGGCCCGCCTCAACGTCCTCGGGCATGTGCTCGGTCGGGTAGAACGCCTCCCGGTAGTTCGGGTTCCGGTAGACGGTCAGGCCCTGCCCGGGCGTCCAGTCCTTCTCGCTCCGAACCAGGAACGGCCCGGTGCCCACCGGGTGGCGGTTGAAGCCGGTCTTGTACATCTCGACGGCCTCGCGCGGCACCACCGAGAACTGGAACATCGCCAGCTTCCACGCAAACTGCTGGTTCGGCTCGGTCAGCTCAATCTCGAACTCGAGGTCATTGATGACCCGCATCCCCTCGACCGAGGCGTCGTAATCGAACTTCCCGCCGCCGTCCACCGCCGCGGCCTGCGCGTCTTTGTACTCGTCGAACCCCTTGATCAATCCCTTGACCAACCACCAGTTCTCGTACTGGTGCTCGGGGTCCGCCAGACGCTTCCAGGAATAGATCACATCCGCCGAGGTGACCTGGCGCCCCTTGCCGCCGGGAAAACACTCGTCGTCGTGGAAGTAGAGGTCATCGCGCAGCTTGAACTTCCACAGCAGCCCGTCCTGCTCGACCGTCGGCATCGACTCGAGCATCAGCGGGCGGAGCTTGTACGGGCGAACCAGGTACTCGTACTCCAGCAGCGTCTCATAGAACGTCGAGCAGACCCGGTTCTCGTACGTCGTCGATCCCTTCACCGGGTCAAGGCTGCCCGGTCCCGCGGTGGTCATCGGGATCCGGATGACCTTCTCGTCGGCGCTCGCGTGCGCCGGGGCGCTCCACGCGCCCAGCAGGGCCAGGGCCCCCGCTCCGGCCAAGGCGAGCCAAGTCCGTCGAGTCGTCGGCGTACGTGTGATCATCTCGAGTATCTCCTGACAACCGATTCGGGTTCCGGTCGGGCCCCCGCGATCGCGCGGACGCTCCTCGGGGGTCCGCTAGCGTAGCGACGCCCAAGGCCGCCCTCAAACGGATCGGCGACCCCTTCGCGCACCGCCCCGTATGCTGAGACGGCCTCGCACGGATGGACCGACACAAGGCCCGGATGCCTGACATGAACCCATCAGATTTTTCCGATTCCACCGCCCCTCCCTTCGACCGAGTGGGCGCCGACGCCGTCTCGCTCGATCACCAGAGCCTCATCACCCTCGCCGGCTGCAACTACCTCGGGCTGGCCCATGATCCAGCCGTCCTCCGGGCGGCCCACGACGCCCTGGACCAGTACGGCCTGAGCACCTCCGCCTCAAGACGCACCTCGGGCAACACCCGCGAGCACACCGCCCTCGAGGCCGAACTGGCGGACTTCCTCGGCTTCGAGGGCGCCGTGCTCACCCCCGACGGGTACACCGCGAACCTCGTGGCGGCTCAGCGGCTCGCGATGGATTGCTGCGTGGCTCTCCTGGACGAGCGGGCCCACGCCAGCCTCGTCGATGCGGCCCGGTGCGCGGGGCTCGAAGTGCGCACCTACCCCCACCTCGACCACGCCGCCGCGGGAGCCCTGGCGGGCGAGCACCGCGACCGGGGGGTCGCCGTGATGACCGACAGTGTCTTCGCAACCGACGGCGCGATCGCGCCGCTGCGTGAACTCGCCGCGGCCCTCCCGGAATCCAACGCCTACCTCCTCGTCGACGACTGCCACGGTTTCTGTGTGCTCGGCGCCCAGGGCGAGGGAACCCTTGGCCATCTCGGCCTCCGAGATCCTCGGATCCGACAGACGACCACGCTGGCGAAGGGCCTGGGTTGTTTCGGTGGCGTCGCCTGCGGGCCCGCAACGTGGGCCGATCACGCCCGACGCACCTGCAACGCCGCGGTCTGCACCACCCCGGCGCCCCCCGCGGCGGCCTCGGCGGCACGCGCGGCCCTGCGTCTCGTGCGAGCGGAGCCCATCCGGATCGAACGCCTGCGCATGAACATCGACCGTCTGCGCACCACGATTCGAGCCGCGGGCTTCCCCGCTCACGACGCGATGATCCCGATCTTCGCGATCTGGTTGCCGTCTCCCGCGCAGACCCGCGCCCTCAGCTCCGCCCTGCGTGAGGAAGGGTTCTTCGTCCCGGCCAGCGAGTACCCCGGGGGACCGAGCGCGACGTACCTGAGGATCTCGGTAACCGCCCGGCACCGGGCCGAGGACCTCGACCGGTTCGGTGCGGCGCTCGCGAGACTGACCCCCAAGTGCCCCGCCCGCTCCGCATGAACCGGCAAGACCTCCTCCACCTCGCGCTGGACGTCGCCCGAGCCGGGGGCAAGGCGGCCATGACCCGTTTCCGTTCGGACAGCCTCGCTGTGGAGTCCAAGGCGGATGGTTCCGCGGTCACGGTCGCAGACCGCCAGGCCGAGTCCGCCATGCGTCTGCTCCTCGACGCGCACGTTCCGGGCGACGCCGTCCTGGGTGAGGAGTTCTCAGGCGAACACCAGGAAGCGATCGATTCCGAGGCCCCGCGTCAGTGGATCCTCGACCCCATCGACGGCACCGCCTCCTTCATTTGCGGGGTGCCGCTGTTCGGCACGCTCGTCGGAGTCGTGGAACACGGGCGCCCCGTCATCGGCGTCATCCATCTGCCCGCGCTGGACGAGACGGTCTACGCCGCGACGGGGCTGGGCGCCTGGTCCCGCAAGGGAACCCGCCCACCGACCCGCGCGCACGTGTCCGCGATCACCCGGCCCGACCGGGCCACCCTCTGCACAACCTCCGACGACTACTTCCGGATGACCCGCACGCGATGGGTCTGGGAAGCCCTGCGCGATCGCGTCGCCTCCACGCGGGGGTGGAGCGACTGCTACGCGCTCGCCCTTCTCGCGACCGGGCGGATCGACGCGGTGGTCGAGCCCCCGGTCCTGCACCCGTGGGATGTCGCCGGTTGCATCCCCGTTGTCTTGGAGGCGGGGGGCCTCTGGACGGACTGGCACGGGGAGACCGGCGTTCACGGGAGGTCGGCGCTCGTCGCGAACCGGGCGCTCCACCCGCGCCTGCTCGACCTCATTCGCAGCGCAGAGCCCTCGCCGCGATCGGCGCCCCCGCAGACCGATCCACCCGCGTAGGGCCCTTGCGCGGTATCTCACACCCGCAACGCCTACAGTTGCCCCCTCCGACGCCCGCGCGGGCCCGGAGCGACCCCCTCATGACCGAACCCGCTTGGACGGCCCACGGGCCGGGGTGTGTTCCAGGAACACCACCGGATCCGCGATCGTCCTGCCTGCGCCCCGAGAGCCCGATGTCCGAGATCACCATTCGCCTGCCCAAGTTCCTCTCCGGGGGCGGTCCCGTCATCAACCTCCGCTCCGGACTGAGCGGTTCGCCGAAAGCGGACATCCTCTCCGGGCTCACGGTCGCTCTCGCGCTCGTACCCGAAGCGGTCGCCTTCGCCTTTCTCGCAGGCGTCCCCCCGCTTGTCGGGCTCTACGCCGCATTCATCATCTGCCTCGTGACCGCCGTGCTCGGCGGGCGCCCGGGGATGATCTCCGGCGCTACGGGGGCGATGGGCGTCGTCGTCGTCTCCCTCGTTGCCGACCACGGCATCGGATACCTCTTTCCGGCGGTTGTGCTCTGCGGCGTCATCCAGATCGTCGTCGGTCTGCTCAAGTTCGGACGCTTCATCCGCATTGTCCCCCACCCGGTCATGCTCGGCTTCGTCAACGGGCTGGCCGTCGTGATTCTGCTGGCGCAGTTCGGAAGCTTCAAGACGCTCGGGGACGATGGCGCGATGACCTTCCTGACCGGCACGCGACTCTGGCTCATGCTCGCCCTCGTCGCCCTCACGATGGCGATCATCGCCTTTCTTCCGCGCCTGACCCGGGCCGGGCCCGCCTCGCTGGCCGCGATCCTGCTCGTTTCGATCGCCGCGGTGGCGATCAACCGGAACGCGTCGATCGGCGCCGAGACGGACAGCAACGACGGCCCGCGCCCCCTCCTCACCGTGGGCGACATGCTTCTCGACAGCACGCGGGCCGCCAGCGTCAAAGCGGCGCAGCAGGAGAAGGACGCCGCGACCATCGCCGCCGTCACCGCCACCCTCCCCGCCGGCGTCGTCGCCTCGCCCGCCGCCCACGGGCCGATCGCGCCGCTCACCCCCGAGGAAACCGCGGCGGCGATCGCGGCGGTGGATGCGGCGAGCGTCGGGATCGCGGGCGGACTTCCCCGGCCCGCGTGGTGGGACTTCACCCTCCCGCCGCCCTCCCTCGCCACGCTCCTGGTCATCCTCCCCTACTCCCTCATCCTCGCGGGCGTTGGGCTGATCGAGTCCCTCATGACCCTCACCCTGATCGACGAACTCACCGACACCCGCGGGCGCAGCAACCGCGAGTGTGTCGGACAGGGCGTCGCGAACGTCACGTGTGGCCTGTTCGGGGGCATGGGCGGGTGCGCCATGATCGGCCTGTCCCTCATCAACGTGAAGGCGGGCGGAAGAGGGCGCCTCTCCGGCATCACCGCCGCCGTCGCCCTGCTGATCTTCATCCTCTTCCTCTCGCCCTACATCGAGGCGGTCCCGATGGCCGCGCTCGTGGGCGTCATGTTCATGGTCGT
>JBITAG010000306.1:0-2699 GCA_044439985.1 Phycisphaerales bacterium JB059
CGCCGACTCCTCCAGCCGATCGAACCCCTCGCCCAGCACCCCCCGCACCATCTCCCCGTAGTCCGTCCGACCGCTCTGCCGGTCGCACACGTGACGCACCCCCGCCCCGGCGCGCCCGAACTTCTCCAGCGCGCTGCGCATCAACGCCGTCACGCCCTCCCCCACCACCGCCGCCTTCGAACCCCGCGCGCCCAGCAACGCGTTGAACCGCTCCTCGCACACCGTCAGACATCGGATCCCCAGCAGCTCCACCCCCCCATCGTTCATCGCCCCCCGAACCAGGTTCGACGCGATCCGCAGCTGGTCCGCCCCCGTGCTCACCGGCAGCTCCGCCGACGCGTCCGCGTACCACGGCGCCGCCTCAAAGCGCGCCCCGACACGCTCGCACAACGCCGCCTCGTCCCACGCCTCCTGCCCCGCCGCCCCCAGGAACGACAGCACCCCGCGCTCCAGGTGCGTCAGCGGGTGCTTCCGCTTCAGCTGGTTCGACAGCTTCAGCTTCTTCGAGTCCGCCACCGCAACCCGCCCCCGCGCCTCCCTCACCCCGCGGCAGACCCCCTTCTCCATCCGCCCCCACAGGTCCGGCGCCCCATCCCCCGCCGACCACCCCGACACCCGGAACACCGACGCGCACACACACAGCGGCCCGAGCATCGGCCCGTATCCCGCCTCGTCAATCCCCACGTAGATCAGTGACATCCCGCCCCGACGCTACCCAGACCCCGCCCGCGAGCCTCCGAGCCGACAGCTCATCCACCGACCGCCCCGTCGTAGAAACCCGCCAGGTCCTCCCTCAGGGCCTCCAGCGAGGGGCCGTGGATGTACATCATGTGCCCCGCCTCATACTCGTGGATCTCGATGTTCCCCCGCAGCTCCTCCGCCAGCGACAGGTGGCTCATCGTGTACTCCGTCCCGAAGTACGGCGTCGCCAGGTCGTAGTACCCCGACGCCACGAACACCCGCATGTGCCCCTGCTTGTGCATCACGCTCCGCATCCGCTCCGCCACGTCCAGATACCGGTTGTTCGCCGCCCCCCCGAACGTCCAGGGCCACACGTTCGTCAGAATCTCGTAAGGCAGATCCGACGCAAACCCAAGCTCCTCCCGCACGTACGCGTTCATGCTCGACGTGTAGTTGCTCTGGATCGCCGCGTACGACGGGTCGTACTCGTACCGCTCCCCCGCCGAGTCCCGGTCCCGCCCCGTGAACCGCGAGTCCAGCCGCCCCACCGTCCGACCCCGCTCCCGCAGCAGCTCCTTCGTGAACCGGAAGATCTCGATCCGCAGGTTCGTCCGCTCGATGTACTCCACGCTCAATCCCGTGTACCCCGCCAGCCGCTCCGCGATCGCCCGCGCCCGCGCCGGATCGATCCGGTCCCCCTCCATCAACGCCGACGCGTACTCCCCCGCCGCGAACGCCTCCACCTCGTCCAGGAACGCGCCGATCGGACGCCGCAGCTGATCCTCCGCGAGCGCCCCGTGGTAGTGCGCCGTCGCCGCGTACGTCGGCAGAAAGCACACGTACGGCAGGTCGTTCCCCGTGTCGAACCGCGCCGTCTGGAACTGCAGGATCGAGCTGATCAGCACCACCCCGTTGAGCCCGATCCCGTGCGTGTCGTGCAGCTCACGCACCAGCCCCGCCGCCCGCGTCGTCCCGTAGCTCTCCCCCGCGATGAACTTCGGGCTCCGCCAACGCTCCTCACGCGTGATGTACCGCCGGATGAACTCCGCCACCGACGCGATGTCCGGCTCCACCCCGTGGAAGTCCTTCGCCCGCCCCTCCCCGCTCGCCCGCGAGTACCCCGTGCTCACCGGATCGATGAAAACGAAATCCGATCGGTCCAGCAGCGAGTGCGCGTTGTCCACCACCCCGTACGGCGGCGCCCCCGCGTGCCCCACCTCGTCCGCGTACGCCACACGCCTCGGCCCGAACACCCCGAGGTGCAGCCACACGCTGCTCGACCCCGGCCCCCCATTGAAACTGAACGTGATCGGGCGCTCCCCCGGGTCCGGATGCCCGAACACCTCCAGCGGGTCCTCCCCCGCCTCCACCATCGCCTGCGCCAGCATCGTCCCCCGCTCAACCTCACCCGCGGATGACGTCGCGATCCGCTCGTACGCCTCCTCCCCCAACGCCTCCCGGGCCCGCCCCGCGTCGCCCTCCCCCCGATCGACCCGCCGGTACGCGATGAAGAAGATCCGCGCCTTCTCCTCGTCCTGCTCATCGACCAGCGCCATCGTGTCCGCGACCGCCAGGTAATCGACCACCCCCGCCTTCAGCTCCACCCGGTGGGCCGTCACCGCCGCGTGCTCCGGGTACCGCTGGAAGTCCGCCCGCGCCCCCCGCTCCCCCTCCTCCTCCGGCCCCCCACGCGCCGCCGCAACCGGCGCCAGGACCACGAGGCAGAGCATCAACCGAAACAGGCGTCGAGTGGTGTTCATGGCGCGAGCATCCGCCCTTCCCCCCCAACCGCAAAAACACCACCGGGCCTCCCCGAGGGGAAGCCCGGCGGCTCAATGCGGATGAGAGGGCTCGAACCTCCACGGGGTTTTACCCCCACTAGGACCTGAACCTAGCGCGTCTGCCAATTCCGCCACATCCGCGCGCCTTGAGGCCAAGCGTAGACCCTCTCCATCCAACCGGCAACACACGCCCCCCCCCCCCCCCCCCCCCCCCCCCCCCCCCCCCCCAAAAAAAAC